>NZ_JBLKRS010000003.1:0-154789 GCF_047608425.1 Parvimonas oralis | reverse complement strand
AGTGATAAAACTAAGAATTTATTTTGAACTGTCGTTCTTAGTACTCCTTAGAAAGGAGGTGATCCAGCCGCACCTTCCGATACGGCTACCTTGTTACGACTTCACCCCAGTCATTAACCCTACCTTCGACGCCTTCCTCCTTGCGGTTAGATCGGCGGCTTCGGGTATTGCCAACTCCCATGGTGTGACGGGCGGTGTGTACAAGACCCGGGAACGCATTCACCGCAACATTCTGATTTGCGATTACTAGCAACTCCGACTTCATGTAGGCGAGTTGCAGCCTACAATCCGAACTGAGATTGGCTTTTAGAGTTTTGCTTGACATCACTATCTCGCTTCTCGTTGTACCAACCATTGTAGCACGTGTGTAGCCCAAGACATAAAGGGCATGATGATTTGACGTCATCCCCACCTTCCTCCGATTTGTCATCGGCAGTCTCTCCAGAGTCCCCATCATTACATGCTGGTAACTGAAGATAAGGGTTGCGCTCGTTGCGGGACTTAACCCAACATCTCACGACACGAGCTGACGACAACCATGCACCACCTGTATAGCTGTCCCGAGGGACTTATCAATTTCTCAATAACTCAACTATATGTCAAGCCTTGGTAAGGTTCTTCGCGTTGCTTCGAATTAAACCACATGCTCCGCTGCTTGTGCGGGTCCCCGTCAATTCCTTTGAGTTTCAGTGTTGCCACCGTACTCCCCAGGCGGAATGCTTAATGTGTTAACTTCGGCACCGAGATTTGACTCCCAACACCTAGCATTCATCGTTTACGGCGTGGACTACCAGGGTATCTAATCCTGTTTGCTCCCCACGCTTTCGTACCTGAGCGTCAGTAAAAGTCCAGAAAGTCGCCTTCGCCACCGGTATTCCTCCTAATATCTACGCATTTCACCGCTACACTAGGAATTCCACTTTCCTCTCCTTCACTCAAGCCTTCCAGTTTCAAGTGCTTAATGAGGTTAAGCCTCACGCTTTCACACCTGACTTAAAAGGCCGCCTACGTACCCTTTACGCCCAATAATTCCGGACAACGCTCGCCCCATACGTATTACCGCGGCTGCTGGCACGTATTTAGCCGGGGCTTCCTCCTATGATACCGTCATTATCTTCTCATAGGACAGAGCTTTACGATTCGAAAACCTTCTTCGCTCACGCGGCGTCGCTGCATCAGGGTTCCCCCCATTGTGCAATATTCCCCACTGCTGCCTCCCGTAGGAGTTTGGACCGTGTCTCAGTTCCAATGTGGCCGTTCATCCTCTCAGACCGGCTACTGATCGTCGCCTTGGTAGGCCTTTACCCTTCCAACTAGCTAATCAGACGCGAGCCCATCTTACACCGATAAATCTTTGACCCCTATACCATGCGGTACTGTGGTCTCATGCGGTATTAATCGTCGTTTCCAACGGCTATCCCCCTGTGTAAGGTAGGTTGCTCACGTGTTACTCACCCGTTCGCCACTTTCATTTTGCTTCCATTCCCGAAAGAATTTCTACAAAAATCACGTTCGACTTGCATGTGTTAAGCACGCCGCCAGCGTTCGTCCTGAGCCAGGATCAAACTCTCTATTAAAAGTTCGTCTGCTCTCGCTGACTTTTGTTACACCAAATTATTGTTTTTCTTTGTACTCTCAAAGTTTTTATCACTGTTTACTTTTCTTGGTTCATGTCACTATCTGCGACTTTATTAGTATATCATCATTATTTCTATTTGTCAATACCTTTTTTAAAAAATATTTTAAAAATTATAATATTTTAATAGTGTTAATTTGTTTTTTAATGATATATTAATCAGTTGTTCTTCAAGTGCCTTAATATTATATCAGTCTTGTTCTTTCTCGTCAATACCCTTTTGACATATTTTTTAATTATTATTTCTTTTTTTATTATATTTTTATTTTTTTCTACCTTTAGTAGAAATCTCATCTATGTTTATTTTTAGTATATAGATTTTTTCAATGTTTTTTTCTATATATTTCATTCCTGATTCTATGAAGTCTGGAGAATATTTATATAATATTGATTGTATTCCTATGTTTTTTTCTACGTCATCAATTATTGAAATTTTTCCAAATACAATTACAGACATATATTTTGTCGAAAACTGGTTTGGTAATCTCTCAACTTTATCTACCACCGTAAAAGAAATTTTAGAATTTTCTTCTATATTTTTTAATTTATGTCCACCTTGATTTGTACAATGAATATATATTACATCATTATAATATGCATAGCTCACTGGTATTCCATAAGGTTGATTACAATTATCAGACGTTGAAAGCACTCCATACTCTCCGTTTTTTAGTAATTCTTTTCCCTCTTCCACACTGAGTTCTCTATCTTTTCTTCTCATTTCCATAATTTTACCCCTTTACTATTTTTTTCTTCTTACATTTTTAAATAACAAAAAAGACAAGCATCACTGCTCATCTTTTTGTTTTATATCGGAACATTATATGAAAAAGCAACTAAATAAACTCATTGTTTTATTTTAATATAATACAATTTTTTATTTATGCTCTATATCTGATATTATTATATCATATTTGTAGATTATTTCAATATTTTACTTATATTAATTTTCTATAGATATTTGTTGTATTATAAGATTTTCTTATAAAAACTTGTCTTTCATATTTATCCAATACCAGTTTTCATTAAATACCAATTTATATAACTTAAATTTAGACTTTCTAAATTCAAAATAAGCTACATCTGTATATCCCTTTTCAATTCCATCTGCTACAAAACTAATTTTTTTATGTTGATTTTCTAAAGGAACTATTTTCAGAGTAGAAGTATCAGGAATTACCAATGAATTTGTAATTGTTCTGTATACTTTAGAAAATACAGGGGCCAATGGTGTTAATTGAAATCCCCTTAAAGACGGATACATTATACTTCCTCCTGCAGACATATTATATGCAGTACTTCCTGATGGTGTAGAAATTATTAAACCATCTCCCGCAAAAGTTTCAAGATGATTTCCGTCAATATAAACATCCAAATGTATAATCTCTGAACTATTAGATTTAATAACAAAATCATTTAAACATTTATTAGAAAACACAATATCATTTGTTTTTAAATCACATTCCAATAATCTAATTTTATCAACAGTATATTTTTCTTCTATATAATCATCTATAAATTTTTCTATTTTATTAAAACTAATTTCTTGAAAGAACCCAAGAGTCCCGGTATTTATTCCAACAAACGGAACTTTTGGAAAGTCTGAATTATGTACCCCTCTGATAAATGCTCCATCTCCTCCTATACAGACTGTTAATTCGGCATTTTCATTAAAAGTTTCTGAAACTTCAAAACCTCTTTTTTCAAATAATTCCTTCGTCTTTATAAATGCCTCTAATGACTTTATGTTATCATTAAAAAATATATTTATTAATCTTTTCATAATTTCACCTTTTATTTTAATCTATAAAAATATTTTAACACATTAAACATATATAAGCAAGAAAAAAAGGAGCTTTTGCTCCTTTAATACTACACATTTTTCTTTTTTTTAATCTTTTTTAATCTATAAAAATCTTCTCTTTCTTTTTCCTCAAGAACTTCTGAAATATACTTTTCCGTTTCTTCAAGATTAGGAATTTGTATTTTATCCAAAGCATTTGCTCTTTTTTGATTCTTTTTTATTTCTATAGATAGTTTATAAACTGTATTTTCAGTTTCTGCAAGTCTATATACTAGTCTTTTTATTTTTTGAAACATTTTTATAGCTTCATCAATTGCAGGACTTGTCATATACATTCCATAATGTGGTCTTAAAGTTCCATGCTCGTATTTTACACTTGGAACATCAAGTCCCATTATAGATTTATATGAAATTTCAAAATTTTCCGACTTATCTATTGATAAAGAGATGTCTTGCACATTCATAACTCCCATAGTTATATTTGCTTCTTCTAATGTTGAATATGCCTTTTCAAATAGTACTTTTACATCTTCTTGAATTTCTTTTGCCTTTTCAATTTGCTGCATCATTTCTTTTATTAGTACAGTTCTTTTTTTATCTATTAGATTATAGCCTACCTTAGATAATTTTAAATCCTGTTTTATTTTTAATAGATTTGATTTTGTAGGAGCAATATTTTGAATCATATTACCACCTTCCATATTTTTCTATATATTTACTTTCCAATCTGTCTAGTTCAATTTTAGGGAATAGTTTGAATAAATCCCAAGCAATATCAAGTGATTCTTCAATAGTTCTGGATTCATCAAAGTTTTGGTTTAAAAAGTTTTGTTCAAACTCCCTACCGAATTCCATATAAATTTTATCTATTTCTGTTAAATCATCTTCCCCAATTATTTGTGATAGCGAACGAACTTCTATAACCTTTGAATAAAGAGCAAATAACTGAGATTGTACTTGATCATGATCTTCTCTTGTATATCCATCTCCAATGCCATCTTTCATAAGTCTTGACAATGAAGGCAAAATATTTACAGGTGGATAAATATTCTTTTGGAATAATTCCCTTGATAAAACTATTTGTCCTTCGGTAATAAAACCTGTAAGGTCAGGAATTGGATGTGTTATATCATCATTAGGCATTGTTAATATAGGAATTAAAGTAATTGAGCCTTTCTTTCCCTTTACCATTCCAGCTCTTTCATATAAAGTAGAAAGATCTGAATACAAATATCCAGGATATCCCTTTCTACTAGGAACTTCTTCTCTTGCAGAAGAAATTTCTCTTAAAGCCTCTGCATAACTTGTAATATCAGTCATAACTACTAAGATATGCATTCCTTCTTCAAAGGCAAGATATTCTGCAGCAGTTAATGCAGTTCTAGGTGTTGAAATTCTTTCAACAATTGGTGCATCAGCAAGATTTATATATGAAACAACTCTGGATGATGCTCCTGATTCTTCAAATGCACTTTTAAAGAACTCATAATCATCATATTTAATTCCCATTCCTGCGAATACTATTGCAAATTTGTCATCAGAATTTTTTAATTTGGATTGTCTAACTATTTGAGCCGCTAATGCATTATGTGTCAAACCATTTGATGAAAATATCGGAAGTTTTTGTCCTCTAATTAAAGTAGTAAGAGTATCAATAGCTGAAATTCCAGTTTCCAAATAATCTCTTGGATATTCTCTTGCAACTGGATTCATAGGTCTTCCATTAACATTATATTTTTTCTCTGAAATAATATAATCTCCATTGTCAATCGGTTCTCCTACACCATTAAAAGTTCTTCCTAAAATATCTTTACTAAGACAAATTTCAAGTGGAGTTCCTGTAAAAGTAACAGCGGAATTTTGTGTTGAAATTCCAGTTGTTCCTTCAAAAACTTGAGCAATTACCTTATCTCCTTGAATTCTAACAACCTTGGCTCTTCTTCTTTCACTTCCATCTATTACTATATCCATCATTTCATCATAGCTGACATTATCTACACCTTTAAGTACAATCAAAGGTCCATCTATTTTTTCTAGTTTTAAATATTGTCTTTGCATAATTATCACCTACTCTCCCTGATTTTCGTCTATCAAAGCAGTATAATAGCTATTGATTTTTGCATTTAACTTTTCAAATGCTTCATCATAGTTTTCATTTGGAATATTATATTTCATCTTAATAACTTCTTCAAATAAATCATCATTTTTTATACGAGTAAGGGCAACTTGTTGTTTTACAGCTAAAGTACAATTCATATATAAATTATCTATTACTTTTAACATTTCAAATTGTTTTTTCAAAGGAACATAGCTATCTGTTTCATGCATTGCATTTTGTTGTAAAAATCCCTTTTTTAAAACTTTAGCTATTTCTATAACAATTCTTTGGTCATTTGGTAAAACATCCTCTCCAACCAATTGAACAATTTGATTCAATTTATTATCTTCTGAAAGAAGTTCCATCATCTTTGCTCTTAATTTTAAAAGTTCAGGAGATACATTTTCGTCATAATATTCTTTAATCAATGAAGTATAACCACTATAACTTGTAAGATAGTTTACAGCAGGATAGTGTCTTATATATGCTAAATTCTTATCCAAACCTATAAAGGCCGAAACAAATCTTTTAGTATTTTCTGTTACCGGTTCTGAAAAATCTCCACCAGGTGGAGAAACTGCACCAATTACTGTAATTGAACCCTCTTTTTTTGAAAGAGTTTCAACATAACCTGCTCTTTCATAAAATTGTGCAATTCTTGAAGGAAGATATGCAGGATATCCTTCTTCTGCAGGCATTTCTTCAAGTCTTCCAGAAATTTCTCTTAACGCTTCTGCCCATCTTGAAGTAGAGTCAGCCATTATTGCAACATGGTAACCCATATCTCTATAATACTCTGCAATAGTTATTCCGGTATAGATTGAAGCTTCACGGGCAGCAACCGGCATATTTGAAGTATTTGCTATTAAAATTGTTCTTTCCATAAGCGGTTTTGAAGTTCTTGGGTCAATTAACTTTGGAAATTCTTCAAGAACATCTGTCATTTCATTACCACGTTCTCCACAGCCGATATAAACTATAATATCAGCATCGGACCATTTTGCAAGTTGATGTTGAGTCATAGTTTTTCCTGTACCGAATCCACCCGGAAGTGCTGAAGTTCCTCCCTTTGCTATTGGAAAGAAAACATCAAGTACTCTTTGCCCTGTTACTAAAGGTCTTGAAATTGGCATTCTCACATCTATTGGACGTGGTATTCTTACAGGCCATTGATGATACATTTTTAAATTATGAATTTTTCCATCTTCATCTTTTATTGTTACTAAATCAGTTTCTAAATTATATTTTCCTGATGGTAAAGCTTCAATTACTTCACCACTAACAGTTGGTGGAACTAAAATTTTATGTTCTATAAAACTTGTTTCTTGAGTTGTTGCAAAAATTTCTCCTGCAGATAATTTATCCCCAACTTTAACAAGCATTTCAACATCCCATTGTTTTTCTTTATCAATGGAAACAAGTCCTATTCCCTCTGCAATAAATTCTCCTGTCATTGAATAAATTTGTTCAAGCGGTCTTTGAATCCCATCAAATATATTTCCTATAATTCCGGGACCTAATGTTACTGATAGTGGAACATTGGTACTTTCTATAGTTTCTCCAACTTTTAGTCCTTGTGTTTCTTCATAAACTTGTATAGTCGCTACATCTTCGTCAATAGATATGATTTCTCCAATTAACTTTTTATCTCCAACCAAAACCATATCTCTAACTTTGTAAATTCCCATACTGTCTGCTTTAACAACAGGACCATTTATATCAATTATTTTAGGTATATTACACATTACCTTTCTCCTCATTACAATTATTAATTAATTGTTTATTCCTAATTCTTTTTTCAACTTAGCTAAAATCTTTTGGTATTTTGTAGTCAATAGAAAATCAAGTGAATAATTTAATCTATAAGTTCTTTCCGCATTTTCTATTTCAAAACCACCAACTTTTATATCAAGACTTTTTTCAACCTTAATATCTCCTAAGACATTTTTTATTATTTCCTTATCTCTTCCAAAACTTTTTTCATAAACATAAACAACATCATTAGAATCTATTTCTGATTTTACATTTTTTAAAGTATTTTTTAAATATGATACACCTTTTTCAGTCATATAAGAATTATTCAATTCTTCTTTAAGAGCTTTAAAAAATTCATCATAAATTTCTTTATTCGTATTTAAAATGATATCTTGTCCTTCTTTTAAAGTTTTTGAACGAATTTTATCTGATTTATTTTCAAGTTTTGTTCTATAGTCTCTCTTTAATTTTTCTATTTCTTCATATTTTTTAGCTTTATATTCTGTAATTAATCTTTCAGTTTCAGAAGCAATTTTTTTCAATTCTTCGTCATACTTTTCATCAATTTCTTCATTTAGTATTCTTTTAAATGACTCTATCTTATCTTCAATTGTTATCATAAGATTTCTCCTTAAATATTAATTCCTATTGATTCATTTATATAGTTTGTAATGAAATTTGGATCTCTTTTCAAACCTGTTCTATCCGGTATCTCAACTATAAGTGGAAAAATATTTTTTAACTTAACTGCCATAACTTCTTCACTAATAAGGTTAAAAATATTTTCAGTTAAAATTAAAATTCCAATTTCCTTATTATTTAGACAATCATTAAATTCTTCCAAAGCCTCTTCCCTAGTCTTTAAAACAACTCCTGTTATACCGGCTAATCTCATTCCTACAAGTGTATCTGTATTATCAGATATAAGATAACTTATCATAGAATTCTCCTAAACTCTTTGTAAAATCATAATTGAAATTATAAGACCGTAAATAGCAATACCTTCTGCAAGTCCAAGAATAATAAGTGTTTTTCCTAAAATTGAAGAATCTTCTGAAACGGCACCGATTGCTGCTGAACCCGCTTGACCAACGCCAATTCCTGTACCAATTGCTGCAAGACCGGTTGATAAAGCTGCTGCTAAATATCCCATTCCACTAGCAGAACTTGCTGTTTTTTGTGTAGTTTCTGCTGCAAATGCAACATCCGGAATAAGTCCCATTAAAAATAAAGCTAAAATTGAACAAACATTAATCGCTATTGCCTTTTTTAATCCTGATTTTGTAGTTTTCTTTCCTTTTCTTAAATAAGATATACCTGTTAAAATAGTTGTTCCTATTCCTAAAGTTATTAATAATAAAGTAATTTTCATAATTTTCCTCCTAATTTTTTTCTTTTAAATCTACTTTTAACGGTTCATAATTTATTCCTTCACCATTAAAATATTTACTAAATAATTCATAATATTCCAATCTTATTGCTTGAATGAAAACTATAAGTCCTTCAAGACAAACAATAAATATATTTCCTAAAACAATCATAAATATATTTCCGATACTTGAACCCAGCATTTGTCCTAAAGCGTGAAATGCCATAAAAAGTCCAACGTGGTTAATTGCAAAAGCTCCAACTCTTATAAAAGAAAGAGTATTTGAAAAGAATCCCATAACGGTTTCAAACATTTCAAATCCGCTTTCAACAGGAGAAAATTCTTCCTTTTCTGCTGTCTTACTAATTATCGGAATAAGTTTCGGTTTCATAAACATCAATGTTGAAGTTACAACTAAAATTACAACACTTACTATTGTAATCATTGAAGATACATTTACACTTACATATTTTTTAAACAAAACTGTATTTAGAACAATTACTATAAATGAGATATAGAATAAAAATCCTGATAATCCATTTTTGTCAAAAAATAATTTTCCAAATTCTTTTCTCATCTTTAAATTTCTAAAGTTGATAAAATATGAAATTAAAATCATTAAAATACCAAGTCCGATAGTCGCAACAAGTATTGTATTGATATCTTCCATAGGTCTTATAACCAATGCAGGAATTAACTCTTCAATTCCAAAAACACTACCATATACAAATCCGAAAAACATTGATGAAAATCCAATTCTCTGGATAATTTTGGCAATTACACCAAGTTTTTTAGATAATAACATTCCTGCAATTACAAAGATTAGTCCCTGCCCTACATCACCAAACATCATTCCGAATAAAAGTAAATATGTTATAGCAAAAAACGGTGTTGGATCCGTTTCCTTATAATCCGGAATTGAATACATCTTTACCAATGCTTCAAAAGGTCTTAAAATAAAATTATTTTTTAACTTCGTTGGTATCTTGAAATTTGAAGGGATTTCATCATCATCCTCAAAATATATCAAGGCACTTTCTGAAACTTTTTTAATTGCATTCTTAATACTTTCAACTTTAGATTCCGGAACAAAAGCACTTAATAAAATAAAATTTTTACTTTCTGCAATATGTCCTTCAAGTTCTTCAATCTTTTCAATAATTTTATATCTGTAATAGAAACCTAAAATATCTTGAAAATATTTATCCTTAAATTCAGCTTTTTCCTTTAAAATTTCATCTTGTTCTCTTTCTAAACTCTCCAATTCAGCATTTTTATCTTTTATAAAATCCTTAAAAGAAATGTCTAAATTAGGAAGTTCAATTCTATCAAATGACAAAGAACGAATAAAATATTTTGTATCTTTTTCATAAATGGAAGGCGTAAATATTATAACAGTTTCACCATAACTACTAGTTCCTAAATGCACAACTATTCCCTTAATATTTTCATAATTTGCCTTTAATTTTATCCAAGAATTCTTTGAAATTTCTCCCATATCAAAATTAATATGTTTTAAATTATAAAATTCAGATAATTTCATATCACTATCAGAAAAATATTCAACAGCATTTAATAAAATTTTAATTTCAGCTCTCTTTTTCCTATTCTCATCTTCTCTAGTTTTAATTGAAGAAGATTTTGCAGATATATCTTCTAATATTTTAAGTTTTTCGCTATAATTTAAATTTTGTAAATCATTTAATGTAACATCATCTTCTTTAATATTAAAGAAATCAAACATCTGATCTAAAAGTTCTTTATACTTTCTCTTTTTAAAAACTTTTTCTCTATGATATGGTCTTATTTTATCAACTTCAACACCCATATCATTAAAAATTCCTATTTGAGAATTCATATACTTCATTGTGAAATTTTCTGAATTTCCAGCATTTGTAATATGAATAGAGCCATTCATAACAATTTCTCTAAGAATACTGTGTGCATCCTGTTTTAAAGCAACAAGATTCATCATTTTCATTTTTTCAACAGCCAATTTAGCACCCCCTAACTAAATTAATGAATATTAATTAAATATTCTTTTACTTCACTTTTACTTAGTTTATACTTATTCGCTTCTGCTATTCTAATTAAGTTTTCATTTTGAATATTCAACTGAATAATGAACTTAAGTAAAGTGGAAATTGAATTATCATAGTCTTTAAGTTTCTTTAAGTGGCTAAGATAAACATATTCTTTAATATTTCTATTCGAAACAATAGTATTTCCATTTGCATCTTCAATAGTATATCTTAATTTAGTTTTCTTTATCTTCTCAACAATAGCCTCAACACTATCACTATATATCAAATCTTTTAAAAAATCGCCTTTAATATATTTACCAAACCTCAAACTATAACTGTAAATTTCCTCATTCGGTAAATTATAATATTTTTTAGCTCTAATTATCCATTGAAGATTAATTGTATCTATTAGAGTAGAAAAATAATCATTAAAAATAACTTGACTCGATTTTGATAATTTATCAATTGCATTTTTCATTGTTAAAAAATACAAACTATCCAATTTCATTTCAACATGAAAATGTAGTCTAAAAATATCATCATCTGTTAGAGAAGCAATAGTTTTTTTATAAATCGTACCTTTCAATACTTCCAAAGCCTGATTAAAATTTTCACAATTTACAAGTTTAGAATAATCAATATGTTTATTTTTCTTATACATTATTGTATCTCTTTCCAAATCAATCTTTTCGTTTTCAACAATACTTCTAAGAATTATTTTTATATCTTTAAATTCATATTTCATAAGCATAGCTTCTATAATCTTTTTATCATCTCCGAAAAGGAAAAACTTTAATTTCTCGAGTAATTCAGCTTCAATCTTATTGAGCATAAACTCGGTGTCATATCTATTTCTCACAGATCTTTCTTCATACAAAGGAATTTCGTATTTATATAATATATTATTCTTTAAATAATCAACGATTTCATGCCTTTGTTCAAAAGATAAAATTTTATCATAATCGGACTCTTTTAAAATTCCCTTTCTTAAAACTCCAATTTTTGCATTAATTGAATGAAAATTATTCCCCATAAAACTCACCGCTTTCTAAAAGAGAATCAGCAAAATTTTTAATTAAGTTTTCTTTCTTTTCTTTAAAAATATCCTTTATTTCTTTAGACTTTTCGTGATATTTCACAAGTTTATCTTTATCTTCGTTCTCTATTGACGATAGATGTAATTTTAAATTTTCCTGTTCTTCTTCCAAAACTTTGTTATATTCATCATCTATAACTTTCATCTTTTCTTTTCTTTCTTGAAGTAATCTCTGTTTCTCAACTTCTAATCTTTGTTGATAATCCTCAGCACCCTTATCAATATCAAATATTTTTTGTATAAAACTTTCCATAAATGCCTCCTTTCTAAAAATTTCAAAGTAAATATAAAATTTTTTCCAAAACAAAAGCGCATTCGTAAAAATGCACTTTCAAATTTGCGATAAAAAATTAGAAAATTGTTTACGGAATGACAAGCTCAATTATTGTAAATAATTTTGAAATTTTATTCTCTAATATAATATTTAAATTTAATTTACAATAAGTTCATATAAAACAAACTTAATCTCGCCATAACCAACAATTTTAAATATAAAAATTTTAATTGTTCAATCAGTTATTATTTACCCTATATATTTAAAATATATTTTTTAGCATAAAAGCTATTTATCATATAATTTTACTAATGGCATTATTTTATCAGAATTTTTATCATCTATGTTAATTCCCCATCCACAAACTGGACAGGCTAAAAACTTCTTTGATGAAAATGGAAAAATTGGAATAAAAAATAGTGTAAACCATTTTCTATCATTATAAAGCGTCCATATTGAAGTATTATTACAATGATCACAATGACATTCTTCTTTTGTTTCTCCTATTTTTTTACTTCTTACTTTTGAACCATAAAAAATTATCATTTTTCCTCCTAAATACCAAATTTTATATCCAGTATTTTTATCATGCCTCAAACTAAAAGTTCATTGCTAAAATTATAATATACTTTTCAAGAATTATTTTCATTCTCCTTGAAAACATATATATTATACACCTATGTTTTTATAAAATCAAGCACTCAAATAAAATTTTTTACAATTTAAAAAAACACTAGTTTCTTTGTTTTAACTTCTTATAATTACTGTCTTCTTTGTAATTTTTGCAAAATTTTTCATATAATTTAATCAAACTTTTTTCAGAAATATCTTTTGTCTTATAGTTAAGTAAATAATATTTATTTTTAAGATTAAAATCTATCCTTGAAGTTTTTGAATAAACAAAAAGAAATATTTCATTTCCATTAAATTCTGTTTCTACAGAAGGTGAAGATTTTTCTGTGTCTTCAACTGTGTTATTAAATCTAAATTTACAATCAGAAATTAAATTAAAAAACTCTTTTTTATCCTCATCAGACTCTATATTTGCAGTATATCCACTTCCGTCAAAATATACTTTAATCACTTTATTATTTACAATCTCATTTTTTAAAAAATGTAATTCATATCTATACCTTAAAAATATTGATAAAAATACTATACATATTAGAGCCAAAATTATTGATATGGTTTTAAAACCCTTCTTATTGTTCACAAACAAAATTCCTCCTTTTGAATATATAAGGTGTTGATTATAAATAATTTTGCTTTTGTGCATCCCACATTTTCTTATAATAATCACAATTTTTTAATAAATTGTTATGAGTATCATAAGCTAAAATTTCTCCGTCATCTAATATTAAAATCTTATCTGAAAATTTTATACTACCTAATCTATGGGTTATAATTACACCTGTTTTGTCAGATAAAATTTTTTTTAAAATATCGTAAATGTCTTTTTCAAAAATAGGGTCTATTTCTGCTGTTGGTTCGTCTAAAACTAAAAAATTACTATCTTTATAAATTCCTCTACAAATAGCAAGTTTTTGCCACTGTCCTCCTGATAGTTCCAGTCCTCCCATTTCTTTTCCTAATAGTTTTTCATAATATTCACTTTTAAATCCCATTGATTTCATAATAGCAAAAGAATCCGCACTAGATTCACTGCCTAGCTCAATATTATTTCTAACATCTAAAGGATATTTGCAAAAATCTTGAAAGACAACTGAATTTTTTGCAATTAATTTGTTAGATTCGGACTCACTTGGCTTATATAATCCAAGTAAAATCTTTGCCAGAGTACTTTTCCCAGAACCATTTTTGCCAACTATAGCAATAATCTCTCCTCTATTTATCTTCAAATTTATATTTTTTAAACAATAATTTTTAGCATTTGGATATTTGAACTTCAAATTAGATAATTCTACAGAATTATCATTATGCAAGATTTCTTTTTCAAATTCTAAGCTCATAAATTCAAAGTATGGTACAGATAATTTTGAGAACATCATAATATATCCTTGTAGCGAAAAAATTTCTTCAATAAATTTTGAAATTATATTTACACCCACTATAACGATAATCAAATTACCGATATCATTGGTATTTATATAATCGAATGTAGCCAGTAGATATATTGATATTTTTCCTAAATATATTAATAATTTCGAAATTAATTCTATGATATATATCTTCTTATTCAAAATAGAAAACTTCTTATTGTGTTCATTAAATGCCTTATCTAACTTTCTTAAAACAAAATCTAAGGTATTATATATTTTAAATTCTGGATAAGTTGAATCTTCTAAAACACAATTCTCAATCTCTTTTTCTCTTCTTTCATATAAGTTCAAGTCTAAACGATATTTACTAATGTATCTTACTTTAAAATAATTTTCTAAAATTAACGGAAATAATATTAGTATCAAAAAAAATAGATACTTTATATTAATAAAAATAATGAAATTTGAAATTAATACAATATTCAAAATTAAACCAAAGTATGAAATAACAGTCTCTACAAGTCTAAATATATTTGTACTACAAACTGTTGCTTCATGAATTTTTTCATTTATATTATTTTTCTCATAGTCTATAATTTCAATTTCAGAGCACTTTTTTTGAATTTTTGTTTTTAAAATTTTTTCAAAATTTGGAATTAAGATATATTGTATATAGTATCTATCAAAGTAAATTTTCTTTATAGCTATTATAAATAAAAATGTAACATATGGAAGAAATGAAAACACAATATTCTTAAAAAAATTATTAAAATTCTCATTTTTAAAAATAACTATCCCTTTAAAAAATTCTCTAGTATAAATCATACCAAACATATAAGTCAAAGCTGTTATTATTACAACCGATATCATAATAAATAACTCTTTTCTATATGTACTATAAAATAGATTAATACACCTAGATATCATCTTTATATTAGTCAAAAATTGATTTTTGAATTTCATACATTTCAAAATACTTTCCTCCATAAGAAATTAATTCATTATGTGTTCCCGATTCAATCAAGTTTCCGTCTTCAATCAATAAAATTATATCAGTATATTTAACAATTCCAAGTCTATGAGAAATAAATATATTTAAGCTACCAGAAATTTTATCTTGTATATTTTTATAATATTCTAATTCTAAAAATGGATCTAAATTAGAAGTTGCTTCATCAAAAATAAAAACTTTTGATTTTCTCAAAAAAACTCTATTAAAAAATATATTTTTCCACTGACCACCTGAAAGATTAACATTATTCTTGTAATTAATACTGGTGTATGAATCTATTCCATCATTAAAATTTTCAACAAATTCAACAATGCTCTTATCAATGTCTAAATCTCCTTTTTGAGATTCTTCTAAAGTTATATTTTCAAAAATAGTAAATGGATACTTTTTAGGATGTTGAAAAAGCACAGAAAATATCTTTGACTTTTGTTCTAATGATATATCATTTATATCAACACCACCTATTCTTATATTTCCCTTTTCGACTCTATACAATCCTAATAGCAACTTAATTAAAGTACTTTTTCCTGAACCATTTCTACCTAAAATTGAATAATTCTTTCTAAACTCAAAGGTAAATGAAAAATTCTTAATTATATATTCATCTGAATTAGGATATCTAAAGAAAACTCTATCAAATTCTATATTATAATTACTTAATTTTACATCTTTTTTTACTAATTTTTTCTTTATAATAAATTCGTGATATAAATTAATACCATTTGTAAAATTAAAATAATCTGATATTTTATTTAATTCAGTACCAATTATTTCAGTTATTACAATTAATCCACTATTTAACAAGTAAAAATAGGAAATATTAATGCTTCCCAAATTATATAAATATAAACTTGCAATCAGCATAAATAATACAAGAAAATAATTTGAAACTTCATATAAAAAATCAAATTTCAGACGATTTCTAGCATCCTTTAAATTTTCATCAATGGCATCGTCATACTTATGTAAAAATATCTTATTGTAAAAATTAAAAACATTAAATATTTTTCTTTCATTAGAATGTTTTTTATCTATCAATATATTATTTATTATATTGTGTTCCTTACAATTTTCCATATATTTAATCCAAATATCTTTAGACGCTTTTAGTTGATTATTCTTTAAATACAAAACAAAAGAAATTACGAATAAATAAATTATAAACATATATACATTAATATAAAAAATAATGAGCAACACAAAAAGAGCTAAAAACAAATTTATAATAGTTTTATAGCAATCTTTAGAAATTTTTATATAATTTTCAATATAATTATTTACTACAAATATTTTATTCTTAAAATCTACACTTTCAAATTCTTTAAGCTCAATATTTTCAAAAGATTTTAACATATTTAATTTCAGGACTTTTTTATGTTTTTCTCCATCCTTTTCCAAACTGTAATTTACAAAAATATTAAAAAATTCTCCGAAAATAAAAAACAATAAAACATATAATAAAACGATTATATCTTCTTTTCTCTTTATTGTTATAATTAATGGAAACATTGAAATTAAAATTAATCTATCTAGTGATACAATCAAAGAAGCAAATATAACAATTATTTTTTTATTGATACAATTCTTAAAAACTTGAATGAATGACTTCATTAATTCCCCCAACTCCCTATTATATTATTTCCATATAATTATATTTAAGTAAAATATTATAATTTTTTTCTCAATTATATAATACATTTTCCTGAAATTAATCTAATTTTACATATTTCTAATATGTAATTATATTTTATCTCATTAAAAAATCAAAGTCAAGTTATGACTTTGATTTTTGCTAAATTTCAACAAATTCATTTATTCCAAATAGATATAATCCCTTTTTAGTGACTTTTTTACCGGAAATATCTTCAATTGCAGATTTATATAAATCCAATTGTACTTTGTATCTTGCCTTTACTTCTTCAAGATTTTCTTTTGTTACATAATCCGTCTTATAATCCAATAAAATTATTTCTCCGTTTTCATTTTCAAAGAAAAGGTCAATTATTCCGACTACCATAATTTTTTCGTCTTCTTCGATATTTTCATCTTTAAATAAATTTTTTAATTTTATATTGTAGTCAATGGCTTTTTCTTTAAATAGTTTTTCGGATTTGTTTGCAATGTAAATTTCCTTAAAAATATCTGACTGAATAAATTTTACAATCCAATTAATATTTATCGTCTCTATTTCGTCCAAGCTCATAATATTTTTCTCAACAAATGAGTTTATTTGCAATTTTATTTCTTCTATTATTTTTGAAACATCTTCTGTATCAAATTTTGAAAAGTCTAGAAGTTGCATAGCCAAATGGAAAATAGTTCCTTTTTCTGCGGAATTAAATCCGACTTTTTCTTCTCCTTGATGAATAAATGACGGAGTTTTTAAAGTAAAATTTTCTTTATAATATTTTTGATGTTTTTCTTCATCTTCTTCCTGAATCATCTTTTTAATTTCAGAAACAGTAATGCTTGAAGGCTTATTCAAAACATTTTTATAAACATATTCTTTGTTAAATCTATCTTCCAAAAATCCTTTAACAGTTCGCATTTCTTTTTTAACTTCTATATCATCTTCTTCCGAAATTATTTCATTTGTTTTTATTTCTTCTTTAATTCTTTGATACTCTATAAATTCCTCTTTTTTAGTATTTACATTTAATTGAAATTTCAAGTCTTCATTTCCTAAAAAGTTTTCTTCTCTTCCCAGACAATTCAAACTCTTTCCATAAACACTAAGATTATCAATAGAGCTTAATATCCAATCAAGATAATTATTTATTTTTAGAATTTTATAATTACTTATATTTCCTCTCTCATCAATTCCGGAGCTTATTTCTTCTCTTAAATTCTCATAATCTTTTACTCTTCCAGTTATTATAAGTTTTTCCTTTGCTCTTGTCATTGCAACATAAAGAAGTCTCATTTCTTCAGCAATTTGTTCGTTCTTTTTGAATTTTTCAATTTTTTTCTTCATAATGCTGTTAAAAGAAGTTTTTTTATCCATATCATAAACAACTGCACCAAAACCAAGTTTTTGATGTAAAACTAAATTGCTGTCGTCAGCTCTGAAATTAAATTTCTTATTCGTATTTGCGAGAAATACAATAGGAAATTCCAAGCCCTTGCTCTTATGAATACTCATAATTTTAACTACATTTGCATCTTCAGAAATTAATTTCGCCTCAGAAATATCACTTTTTAAACTGATTTTTTGAATATAATTTACAAAATTAAACAATCCCTTATAAGAATTTTTTTCATAATTTTTCGCCTTTTCGAAAAGCAACATCAGATTTGTTTTTCTCTGCTCTCCCATATCCAAAAGTCCGACATAATTGTAGTATCCTGTATATTTATATAAAAACCATATTAATTCATCTGCTGAAACTAAAGATTTTTTTTGTATAAATAATTTTAAATCGGAAATAAATTTTGCAATTTTTTCCTTTAGACTTACTCTAATTTCAATATCTTCATCTTCTAGTATTTTTATTAAAAGCTCATAAAATTTTAGTTCCCTATCTACAAGTCTTATTTCGCTTAATTCTGTTGACGTAAAATTATAAATTGGAGAATACATTACTGAAATTAAAGGAATATCCTGCATAGGATTATCTATAATTTTAAGCAAATTAATTATTGTATCAACTTCAAAAGTATCAAAATATCCACCTGTACTCTCTGCATATATTGGAATATTATATTCTAAAAATACCTCTTCTAATATTTTTGTATTACTACTCGGAGAACGCATCAAAATAACAATATCTTTGTAATCAACTTTCCTATAATCATCCAAATTTTTATCATAAACTTTAAAAGGATTTTCTTTATTGTTCATCATATTGTAAATTGTATTTGCAATTTTTATACATTCAAGTTTAAAAGATTTAATCTCTTCAAAATCTTCCGAATATTCATCAGTTAAAATTATCTCATCTTCATCCTCATCATCAGATTTTTCATCAACTAAAAGAATTTCAACCGCACCCCCGACATTTTCATCACTTTCTTTAAAACTTGCCATAGGATTTAATCTTTCATCAACAGTATAATCAAGTTCTCCTGTTTCTTTTTTCATTATTTTTGAAAAAACTAGATTTGTTCCCTCAAGAATTTCCTTTCTACTTCTAAAATTCGCATAAAGCATTATCTTTCGATTAAAACTTTCAATATCTTCCTCTATTCTATTATAATTTTCATATTTTTCCATAAAAATACTTGGATCTGCCTGTCGAAATCTGTAAATACTCTGTTTAACATCTCCAACCATAAATCTGTTATTTTCTTTTGCAACTGCTGATAAAAGAATTTCTTGAACAAGGTTGCTGTCCTGATATTCGTCAATAAAAACCTCGGCATATTTTTCTTGATATTCCAAAGCTGTTTTAGACGGTCTAATATTTCCATCTTCATCAATATCTACAAGTATATCTAATGCCAAATGTTCAATATCGGCAAAATCTACATAACTAAATTTTTGCTTTCTCTTCCAAAACTTTTCCTTAAATTTAATTACAACATCAGAAACAGAACGAACATAAGGATAGATTAAATCACTTTCTTTTTTTATATTTTCTAAATCTAAATTTAAAGTTTTAAGAGACTCTGAAATTTCCGACTTTATACTATCCAATTCTTTTTTAACTTTATTGTATATCTCTTTTATTTCTTCATCACATTTTGAAATTCTAAAACTTCCAAAGTTTGAATTTAAGAATTTATAAGATGATTTTTTAAGCTCATCAAATTTTGTATTATCCTTCAAAAAGTTTTTTAAACTTTCCTTTACAACAAATAAAGCATCCAACAAAATATTATAAATATCTATATATTTTTCAAGTTCAGGATAATTTTCTATTTTTTTCAAATTATTTTTAATACTAAGTTCAAAAAATTCTAAATCCATATCTACATCTTTTGCAATATCCAAGATGTAATTTTCTAAATAAAAATCATCATTCTTTGTACTCGTATTAAAAAATTCTGCCTTTTCATTTAGCCAAATTTTTGGAAAAGGATGAGAATTCACAAAATTATTTACATTCAGTAAAAGTTGTAAAAGTCCTTCATCCGTGTTTTTCTTGGCATACCAGTTAACTAGTCTCAAAAAGCTCTCATCATTATTTTCATAAAGCTCTTCAAATAATTCTTCCATAACTTCTTTGGCTAAAACTTCATTTTCGCTAGGATCTATAACTTTTATATTGCTATCTAAATTTACCAAATGAGCATAAGAAATCAAAACATCTTTACAAAAAGAGTCAATAGTTGTGATGTCAGCACCGCTAAGGAGCAGTAATTGTTTTTGAAGATGTTCATTTTCCGAATTTTCTTCAAGTTTTTTTTCAATAGCCTTACTTACTCTTTCTCTCATTTCAGATGCAGCCAATTTTGTAAATGTTACAACAAGTAATTTGTTGATGTCAATCGGATTTTTTTCATCTAAAACGAGCTCTATAATTCTTTCGATAAGTACAGCTGTTTTTCCAGAACCTGCTGCCGCAGACACAAGTAAATTTGTATTTCTACTTTCAATTACCTGTCTTTGCTCTTTAGTCCACTTTACTTCACTCACTATTTCTCACCTCTTTTCTCTTTATTTTCAGAATTCATCAACTCAAAAACTTCATTTGGTTTATCTTTAGTCAATAAGTTCTTAATATTATTATATTTATTATGCTTAATATCAAATCTGCAAATGGATTTATATTTACAATAATCACAAGGCTTTTTATTTTTATATCTGAAAGGTTTTATATCAATATTCCCTGCATAAATTTCTTCACAGATATCCTTAGTCTTATTTAAAACAAATTCATTTACAATTTCAAATTCATCAGTAGTTAAGCCCAATGTACTTGCTCCGATTTCTTGACCTTTTGACTTTAATTTAATAGGCAGTATTTCAGAAATCAAATTATCCGCATCCAATGTCCTATCCAAATTCTTCAAAAGTTCCATATCCTTTATAACAAATCCTGTAAGTTTATTTTTCTTAAGTTTTTCACTATGATAACTTTCGTCGTTCATATCAAGCATTTTGGAATAAGTTTCAAATCCGACAAAATTTGTTGTAAAATCACTATAAAATAGTCCTGCGGGTTTATATCTTTCTTTATTGGAAGATAAAATGGCATTCATATAGACAAAAAGTTGTAGCTGAAGCCCTGCATAAACTTGATTTAAGTCAATATCTCTTTTCGAAGATTTATAATCAATAATTCTTAAAAAGTCAAAATTTTCTCCTTTAAAAACATCAATTCTGTCAATCTTACCGACTAATTTAATCTCTTTACCATTCTTTAAAGTATAAGTAATAGGTTTTATTGACTCATCTCCGAAAGCTGTTTCAAAACCTGTTGGAATAAAGTTTCCACGTCTTACTTGTTCAGCCATAATTTCTATGCTTTCAACAATATTTTTGTGTGTAATAGTTGAAAAATATTTATATTTTGGAGAGCTTTCAAGAATAAAATTAGACTTTTCAGCCATTTTTGCTGTTAATTTTTCTACTTCCCTTTGGATAAATTCTCTATCAATTATATTCCAATCAATATTATTTTCAAAAACTCCCTTAAAAAAGTCGTCAAAAATCTTATGGCAATAAGTTCCATAATCTGCAGGAGAAAAGTCATACACTTCTCTTTCCTTTGCCCTAAGTCCATAGTTTATAAAATATGAAAAAGGACAACGCATAAAGTTTTCAAGTTTTGAAATACTTACATTTCCACTTTCATAAAGAAATGAAGTATAATCTTTTATATTTTCAGTTTCTTTTTTGTAATTTAATTTATCCTTTAAAATTTCAATCTTATATTTATAATCTTCATCCTCAATCAAGAAATCAATTATTTCTCTAAAATTGAATTTATCATTTTCGCTCAATTTATTTGAATTTAAAGCCTCAATATTGGAAACTAAGATTTGGTATAATCTCTCTTTAGAAAAAGTATCAAAAATATCCATAATAGAAAAATCTTTTAAATAATCTATGCTTTCAACTTCCAAATTTTCAAAAATGAATTTAATTTTTTTCACAAATCTTGAAACTAAAAGGCTCTTTCCCTCCAAATCGGAAATAGGAAAAGTTATATATAATTTTTCTTTTGCAATGCTGAAAGTCTTATAACTTAAAAATTGTTCATCAGTAGTTTTTAGTAAATTGTTATTTGAAAAATTAAAGCCTAAAGTTTTTAAACTTTCTTTTTCATTTTCGCTAATTAAGTCATTATCCACTATATTTTTTGGGAAGTTCCCGTCATTAACTCCCAATACAAAAGCTATTTTTGTAGAAGGCTTTTTCATTCTATCAACAGTTGTAATAAAGACTTCATCCTTTGAAGGTGGAACAATTCCAAGCTCAATATTTTCAAGTTCAGTCTTAATTAAATTTATAAATTTTGAGTAGGCAATCTTATCCTCTCCCATAAATTCAACCATTTCATCCAAAACCGCTGTAAAACTTCCCCAAACTTGAGAATACTCTTTCGCCTTATATAAATTTCCTTCATTTTGGAAATTCATTACAAGATTGTTTATTCTATCAAAAAGTCCAATTTCCAAAGTGAATTCATATAAATATTTACAAATATCCTTTACGGCATTTCTCCCTTTTAACTTTTCATGCAAGTTTTTAATAGGAGATATTACAATATTCTTTATCTCATTTATCTTTACAAGTTTTTCATCATCACTTTCTTCCTCAACACTATGGACGATGGACTTGTTCCAAGATTCGTCAAACCAACGATTACCTTTTATTCCATTTGCAATTACATAATTTTCCAAAAGAAAAATATCTTCATCAGAAACTCCGGTAAGTCCGCTCTTCAAATACCTAAAAACAGAATCATAGGAATAATTTTTATCCTTCATATCCAAAATGGATAAAATTAGAATAATAATCGGATTTTCCATAATTGAAATCTTTTCGTCCAAGAAATAATCAATCTTGTAATCATCAAAAACTCTTTCTATTATATAAGAATATTCGTCTAAACTTCTCATACATAGAGTTATATCATTGTATCTATAGCCTTTAGTTTTAACTAATTTTGAAATTTCTTCTGCAACAAAAGAAACTTCGTCATATATATTTTTAAACTTTAAAATTCTAATATTTTCAGAATCTTTAAAATATGTTTTTGGAGAAAAACTACCAATATTTTTTTCCAAAAATGATAAATCTTCCGAATTATAATAGCTTTCATTTGATAGTGAAATATTTTCAAATAATGGAATATTATACTTTTCGCAAATATTTTTAATATTCAAAATTGTTGAATTACTTCTTAAAAACATATTCATTTTTGAATGTAAGTTTTTAAAATCAGTTAAAAGAGAAAAATAAATATTCTTTGAAAAATAAATTAGTTTTTCAATTACCAAGTATTGAGCAGGTGTAAAGTCCATATATTCGTCAACAAAAATAGTTGCACCCTTGATACTTTCAAAATCATCAAGTTTTTGGGCAAAAATATTCAAAGTATCTTCTGTATCAAAATATTTCTTTTCAATCAAATTTTCATAAGATTTATAAATATTATATAAATCTTGCATTTTAAATTTTAAAGACTCGTTTTTGACATTCTCTGTAAGTGAAAAAACATCCGAAACTGAAAAATCATTTTGTTTAAACTCTATTATCATATCCATAATATTATTTACAAAACCCATTTTAAAATCATCGGACTTAAAAGTAATCAAATTCTTTGAAACCATATCCATAGCCTTAAAAGTTAAAAGACTTCTAGCACTTGTTGTAAGTCGTCTCTCTTTAAGTCCACCGACATTGGTAAAGACAATTTTACTTAAAGTTGAAAAACTTACAACTCTAATTCTAAAATTAGGATCAATATTTTTCTCATCTTCAAGCTTTTCACTTAATCTTTTTTCCATTTCATATGTAAATTTTTCCGGAACTAAAATATAAATAGGCTTTTTATCTTCTCTTTTAGCCTCTTCAAAACAAAGCTCTAAAATCTTATCAGTCCTATCCGCTCCAAATCTTCCTGTTATAAATCCAACTGCCACAATAATTACCTCTTTCAATCTGATATGATTATTTTATCATATTTTGATATAACAAAAAAGAGTTACCACTTAAGTAACTCTTTGTAAACTATTCTTTTTTATAAACTGAAAATATCTTTGATTTTGTTCCGTCAGCATTTTCAATTTGCATATTATATCTAGTATAAATTTCTCCATTTGTATCTTTAACTTTCTTATAAGAAACTACTACTATTTTTGCATCTTTTACATCTTTATTGGCATTATCTACATATTCTTTAATAGTCTTTTATTTTTCTAATATTACAGATTCTTTTTTTGAAATTCCTTCATCCAATACAACTTTAAATTGACTATAAAGATTTATTGAAACAAAAAACAAAAATAATATTATCAACAACTTAAATGGCTTATTTTCCATTGTTTTGCTCCTTTGAAAAATTCTATACTCTATATTGGTAATGTATAATACCCTTATATAACATAAAAAAATCAAAGTCAATCTGCAGACTTTGATTTTTTAACTTATTAATCCAGTTCAAATTTTCCTGTATATAATTGATAGTATCTTCCTTGTTTTTCAATCAACTCATCGTGAGTTCCCATTTCTAAAATTTCTCCATTATCCAGAACTATTATTCTATCAGAGTTTGAAATTGTAGATAGTCTATGAGCAATTATAAATACAGTTCTACCTTCCATTAAGATATACATTGCTTTTTGAACAACATTTTCTGTTTTTGTATCTATTGAAGAAGTAGCTTCATCTAAAATAAGAACGGGTTTATTTTCAAGCAATGCTCTTGAAATTCCAAGCAACTGTCTTTGACCTTGAGATAAATTTTCTCCACCACTTCTTAATACTGTATCATATTGTTCTGGAAGTTTTATTATAAATTCGTGAGCACCTGTTTTTTTACAAGCTTCGATACATTCTTCTCTTGTAGCTTCTAAATGCCCGTATCTAAGATTTTCAAAAACTGTTCCAGTAAATAGATTTGTTTCTTGTAAAACAACACCTACATTTTTTCTAAGGTCAGCTTTTTTTATTGAATTTACATTTATTCCGTCAAATAAAATTTCTCCGCTATTTACATCATAAAATCTATTTATAAGGTTGGCTATTGTAGTTTTTCCACTTCCGGTTGCTCCTACAAGTGCAATCTTTTCACCTTGTTTAGCAGTAATACTGATATTTTTTAAAACTGTTTTTTCCTTATTATATCCAAAAACAATATTTTTTATATCAATATTTCCTAGAACTTCAGTTTTTTCACCATTTTCTTTTACAAAAACAGATTTATTGTCTTCTTTTTCTATTTCTACTTTTCCATCATCTATTTCAGGTTCTTGGTCAATTAGAGCAAAAACTCTTTCAACACCCGCTAGACCCATAATGATTGAATTTAATTGCATTGAAACTTGGTTGATATTTCCTGAAAATTGCTTTGTCATATTTAAAAATGGAACTACTATACTTATGCTTATTGCCATACCTGAAAGACTTAAATTATATACATTAAAGTATATTAAAAGTCCTCCAACAATTGCAACAACAACATAGAGAATATTTCCAATATTATTTAAAATAGGTCCAAGTATATTAGCATAAGAATTCGCCTTTTGAGAATCATCAAATAATTTATCATTAACTTCATTAAATTTTTTCATTGACTCATCTTCATAATTAAAAACTTTTACAACTTTTTGTCCATAAATCATTTCTTCTAAATAACCTTCAGTTTTACCCAATGATTTTTGTTGCTCAATGAAGTACTTTCTTGAATGTTTACCAACATATTTTGTTACAAAATACATGGCAACAACACCTAGCAGAACGGTAAGTGTCATCCAAAAACTAAAATATAACATTATACCAAAAACTGTTATGACAACAACTAATGATGCTAAGACATTTGGTAAACTTTGTGAAATCATCTGTCTTAAGGCATCAACATCATTTGTATAATAACTCATTATATCCCCATGTCCTTCAGTATCAAAATACTTTAAAGGAAGAGTTTGCATTTTTACAAACATCTTTTTTCGCATATAATAAAGAGTTCCTTGTGTTATAGTAGCCATTGCAAGATTATATACGGCTGTTAAAATCAAAGAAAGTATATCTACTCCAATTAATATCAAGATTAAAGTAATCATTTGTTTTGAAAAAACAGACCATGAAACCGAAGGATCTCTAGCTTCAAGTAAACTTACAATTTTTTGAATAAATAAGCTTGGAATTGAGCTAACCCCAGCCGTAAATACTATTCCAATTAAAACTAAAGGAAAAAGTACAGGATAAGCTGTAAATACTTCTTTTATTACTCTGAATAAAATTGATTTTTTACTATTTTTCATCTACAACTCCTCCTTGTGTTAAATATAAATCACGATATAATCCCTCTTGTCTTACTAGAGTTTCATGATTTCCACTAGCAACTACTTTGCCCTTTTCAATTACCAAAATTATATCTGCATTTTGTACGGATAATATTCTTTGAGCGATTATAATTTTTGTAGTTTCAGGCATATAGGATTGTAAGCCTCTTCTTATCAATTCATCTGTTTTTGTATCAACAGCTGAAGTAGAGTCGTCAAAAATTAAAATTTTCGGTTTCTTAAGTAATGCTCTTGCAATACAAAGTCTTTGTTTTTGACCACCTGATAGATTTGCTCCACCTTGTTCAATATACTCATCGTAGCCATTAGGCATTTTATTTAAAATTTCACTTGCTTGAGCAATATTACAAACTAAATCAAGATCTTCATCAGTTGCATTTTTGTTTCCCCATTTTAAATTTTCTCGAATTGTTCCGGAGAATAAAGTATTTTTTTGAAGAACCATACCTACTTCTTCTCTTAATAATTCAATGTCAATATTTTCGATATTAATATTGTCAATTAAAATTTCTCCAGAATTTATATTGTAAAGTCTTGGAATTAATTGAACTAATGTACTCTTTCCAGAACCGGTAGCTCCTATTATTCCAACCGTACTTCCTGATGGAATTTTAAATGAAACATCATTAATTACATTTTCTTTTGCGTCTTCTGAATATCTAAAAATTACATTTTTAAATTCTATTTCTCCACTATTTAATACTTTATGTAGTGATTTTTCGTCTGTTATAGTTGATTCTGTATTTAAAACTTCTGAAATTCTCTTTGAAGATTCCATTGCCATTGTTAACATAACAAGAACCATTGAAAACATCATTAGACTGCTCAAAATCATAAAACTGTAAGTCATAAGTGCGGATATCTGTCCAACATTGAAATTTGGATTAATTCCAGCTACTATAACATAGGAACCTAAAAATAGAATCAAAACAGTATCTACATATAAACAAAATTGCATTAAAGGTGCATACAATGATATTATTTTTTCTGCAATTGTAAAATCATGTTTTACTTCACTTGCAACTTTATCAAATTTATCAATTTCAAAATCTTCACGAACTAGTGATTTTACAAGTCTTATTGCCTTAATATTTTCTTGAATAGTATTATTCATATCATCATATTTATAAAATATTTGTTTGAAAATTTTCATCGCTTTTATAATAATAAATGCAAGTCCAATTAAAAGTATTGGAACAACTATAACAAAAATAAATGCAAGTCTTCCACCCATAATAAAAGCCATAACGAATGAAAAAACAAACATAAATGGACTTCTAATAGCAAGTCTTATTGTCATCATATAAGCATTTTGAACATTTGTAACATCAGTAGTAAGTCTTGTAAGCAATGAAGAATTAGAAAAAGAATCTATATTTTTAAAAGAAAATCCTTGAACTTTTTCAAAAATATCTTTTCTTAAATTTCTAGCAAAACCTGAAGATGCAATCGCACTTTTCTTTCCCGCTAATATTCCAAAAGTTAAAGATAACATTGCCATTACTACAAGAATTAAACCCTGTTTAAACAAATCTCCAATTGGGATATTTGATCTTATTCCATTTACCAAATTTGCAAGAATAAAAGGAATAATACATTCCATAATAACCTCAAAGATAATATAAATAACAGACATAATGGAATCTTTTTTATACTCTCTTATACTATTACTCAATGTTTTTACCATAAACTTCCTCCGCATAATATGTACTAAAGAAAAAAACTTAAATATATCAATACTTAAGTTTTATAAATTTCCGAACTAAAAAATCTTACTATATGTATATACCCAACTAAAGTAGATTTTTAACTTTTTAATTTTCTGTTTTTAAACTAATTTTTTATTTTCTATTCTAATTATTCTATCTGCTAGTCTATTTGCCTGCTTTTCATTATGTGTTGAAATTATTATAGTGTATTTTTTTGAAAGTTCTTTTATAAGAGATTCAATTATTATAGAATTTTTCTCATCCAAAGAAGAACAAGGTTCATCAAAAATCAAAACTTCAGGGCAAGTTGTAAGCATCCTAGCAATACAAAGTCTTTGCCTTTGCCCACCGGATAATTTCGAAGGAGAAAGACTTAAATTATCTTTTACCTCATCATATAAATTCACACTTTCCAATAAATTTTTAACTTTTTCTTTTTTATTTTTAATTTTTCCCTCATAAAATTCCATAGCATAGGTAATATTTTTTTCTATTGAAAAGTCAAAAGGTTTAGAGTCTTGAAAAAGTATAGAGATTTTTCTTTTTAATTCAATTGGTTTGATGTTTTTAATATTTTCTCCCCTAAAAAATATATCTCCTGTATAACTTCCACCATTTTCTATTAAAAATCCATTCAAGCAAGAAAGTAAAGTAGATTTTCCTGAGCCCGAGCTTCCCATTATACAGATTATTTCATTTTCCTTTATATCTAAATTGACATCTTCTAAAATGCTTTTTTCTTCGTAAAAGATACTAAGATTTTTTATTTCTAATATATTCAACTATTTTACCTCCGATATTTCTCATTATTATTTCAGATAATAAATTTAATATTATTAAAAGTCCAATTAAAACCATTGCCGTAGCATATGCCTTTTCAGTTGCGACTGATTGACTAAGTAACATATGCAAATGGAATGGTAAAGCCATAATAGGATTAAATAATCCGCTTGGTTTCGCCATAAATACAACTCCAGTCAAAAGTAAAGGTGCAGTTGCCCCTATGGCATAACTTCCAGCTAAAATTGAAATTGAAACTATTTTATTGGAAATGGTAGGTAGAATTAACTTCCTACACATATAAATTTTATCAATTCCCAAAGCATAACTGTCTCTTATGCTTTGTCTGTCAAATTCCTCGATTAATTTTTCAACATTTAACTCCACAAAAGGAAAAACCATTAGTGAAAGAGCTATACTTGCTGTAAATAAACTCTTTGGAATATTTAAAGTTACTATAAAAAATCCATAGACAAAAAGTCCAATTATAATTGAAGGAATTGATGAAATACATTGAATAAGAAAACTCAAAAGCATTTTAATAATTTTTGATTTGCAAAAAATTTTATTGTAAATCGCAAAACAAATACCTAAAACTGTTGAAAAAAACATAGATAAAATCATCAATAAGAATGATCCTATTATCGCATTTCTTATTCCACCATCTACTCCAAGTGGCATTCCTTTAGGATTTTCCGTTAAAAATTTTATATTTATTCCTGAAATCCCATTAAAAAACACAAAAGAAAATATCAAAAAAATTGCAGTCATAACTATAAAAATAGATGCGAAGGCAAAAAGTTTAATTAAATTATCCTTAAATCTTATCATAATTTCTACTCTTTCTGTTAATAATAAATAATAAAATATTAATGATTAAAACTAAAATCAAAAGTATAAATCCACTTGCAAAAAGTGCATAATAATGTTCACTATAGACTTCACTCATACCTATTTCAAGTGCAATAAGTGAAGGAATCGTCTGTGCCTTTGACAATAATTTTGGAAAAATCGGTGCATTTCCTATAACCATCATAACTGCCATTGTTTCCCCTATTGCTCTGGAGAATGAAATCATAAAGCCTGTTAAAATTGAAAAATGCAATTTCTTTAAAACTATTTTTCTTATAAAAAACTCTTTACTTATTCCCAAAGCATCAGAATCTCTTTGATATTTTTTCTTAATAAGTTCAATTGTTTCAATAAGATTTGAAACAAAATAAGGTAAAATCATTATTGATAGTATAATACTACCTGCTAACACACTTTCTCCTGCAGAGACTTTAAATATTTTTTCTATATTTTTTACAATTATAATCATTCCAAAAAAGCCGTAAATTATTGAGGGAATACCTGCCAAAATGTTTATAAGCCATATTAGTAACACTCTAAATTTTTTTGTATAAAAACATAAATATAAAGCAGTTCCAATAGCTATGGGAAGTGAAATTATACAAGCTAAAATAGAAATAAATACACTTGCTAATAGTATATTAAAAATTCCGAAACTTCCGGAAACTTCCGTTGCATCCCAAACTCTTCCAAAAATAAATTTTAGAAAATTATTTTTAAGAAAAAATGGTAATGACTGATTATACAAAAAGACTATTAGAGTAAACAAAAGTAAGATTGTAAATAATGTAAAAATATAGACTGTATATTTAAAAAATTTATTTTTCATAATAACTCCAAAAAAGAGGAATACTAAAAAGTATTCCTCAGTATTTTCTTTATATTATTTGCTAGGAATGAATCCCATACTTTTTATAACTTTCTTTCCTTCTTCTGATTGAAGTAAATCTACAAATATTTTTTCAGTTGCAGTTAATTTTCCACTTTTCATAATGATTAAAGGTCTTGAAATATAGTAACTGTTATTTAAAATATTTTCTTCAGTAGGTTCAACATTATCAACTTTCATAGGAATTAACTTTCCTTTATTTTGATTAGTTATACCGTAAGAAGCATATCCGATAGCATTTTTGTTTTCAATAATTTTTGAAACCAATGCACCCATTGAAGGAGCTTGAATTGCATCTTGTTTAACCTTAACATCTTTCATTATTTTCTTTTGGAAAACTTCATGTGCTCCACCACCTAAATCACGAGTTACAACTACAATTTCTTCATCAGGTAAAGATGGATCTACTTGTTTCCAAGTTTTATACTCTCCGGAGAAAATCTTTATGATTTCTTCTTTTGTTAAATTTCCATTTTTAGCTTTTAAAATATTATTATCAGGATTAACACAAATACAAAGAGCGTCAAGACCTAAAGTATAAGATTCCAAATCCTTAACCTTTTCTTTTTCTGAATCCTTAATATCACGAGCAAGCATTCCAAAATTTGCAACTTTATCAAGAACAGCCTTAACTCCTGCACCTGAACCACCAGATGAAACAAAAATAGTTATATTTTCTTTTGGCAATGAAGAATCAACCTTATCCCAAGTTGTATGTTTTTCAATAAAATCAGTAGCAATCTTATTGATTACAGGAGCTAAAGTTGAAGAACCGCTAAAACTAATTTGTGCATTAACAGTATCAGACTTAGTTTCAGTCTTCTTTCCATCATCTTTCTTTTCAGTATTTTGATTTTGTCCTGAACAAGCAGTAAATAAAACACAAACTGCTAAAAGAACTGTTAATTTTTTAAAATATTTTTTCATAATATCCTCCTAAATAAATAACTACATCTATTTTACAACAAAGAAAATATAATGTAAAATAGATTATTTTAATGGATATTTATTATTCATAAGGAATTCTTATTCCATTTTTGATTGTAAAAATTCTAACACTTCTTTGAAATTAGAAAAAAATTTATCTTCAAAATCAACAAACTCTAATTTGATTTTTTCTTCACTTTTACTTATTATAAATTTTTCATTTGTAGAAATTCCTAATTTTTCAGATAAGATTTGATAAAGATCATTATCATATTCTCTATCTTTTATATCATTTTCTATTTTTATTTTTCCAATCTCTTTTTTATCTAGAATAGTATAATCATAACTGAATAAATTACAATTTTTTAAACACTTTTCTATATCTTTTCTTTCAATTTCATTCGAGCAAAATATTATTTGTATTCCATTTTCTTCCAAAAATTTTAATACTTCTTTTAATTTTTCCTGTTGAATTAATAAATTACTATATTCTATAAAAATAGTAGTTAAATAGTATTTATTATAGAATTCATCTTGTAAACATAATTGTTTTATATTATGTTTTTCAGATAAAACATCATAATTTTCAATTACATAATCAAGAATATATAAATAGCTTTTCTTATTATTATAATCAATATAACTTATTATACTAAATAATAAAATAAAAATTCCACAAAGATATAATATTGATATCTTATCATACGAAAAATAATTTTTAAATTTCTCTATTTCAATATTACTTATAAAAAACTTAAAAGCCGAAAAAACAAGACCAATTAAAGATGAAATTATGGTTATTAAGGTTAAATCTTCTAAAATAAACTCTTTTTTTGAAATTAAAAATTTTTCTCTTAATAAGTTTTCTTTTGTTTTAAATTTATTTAATATCATTTTTTCTATATGTTTTATGTTATAATGGTTCTTATGAATAATATCTTTACAAATTAAATCACTTTTAAACATTCTTAGTTTAAATCCATAACCTTCATAATTTCTTTTAATCCATTTTTTAAAAACTAATCTAGATTCTTTATAATATACAAAAGAATATAATAAAAATTGAATAAATCTAAAAAGTAAAAAAGTTAATATAAAATATTTAATATAATTATAATCAATTTTATTTTTACATTTTTCACTAATTATTTTTAGAATTAAGATTATAGTAAAGTATATTTCCAATAACTGACCTATATATATAAATAAATATGTCTTTGAAAATTTACTACTTAAATCATCAAATGAAACATAAAAATAAACTGAAGGACAGATATATATAACTGAAAAAAGAATATACGTGGGTATATATTTTAATAATAAAAATATGTCTTGTCTTTCTCGAATAAAAAAATAGTAAAAAACTTCAAAAATTCCAACCAACAAAATGAAACTTATAACAACATAAAAACAATTAGTCTTTTCAATTTCTTTTTTCCATTCATCAACTTTTTTTGAACACCAATATGTAAATATTTCATTTATTTTTTCACGAAAATTTTTAATTTTTTCCATAATAAAATCCTCCAATATATGTATAATAACATTATATCATATTTCAATTTATTTATCATAAAAATAGGGATAGAATAATTTCTAACCCTTATTAATAATTTATTTATATTTTTCCTTTAAAAAACTCTAAAACTTCACCTAAATTTTCAAATATATAATCTGCTTTGGTTTGATCTTGTCCGAAGAATTTATCTTTTATTGCAATTACTTTTATATTTGCATTTTTTCCCGCTTCTATTCCCCTCGTTGAATCTTCTATTACAAAAGCATCTTCCTTAGAAACTTTTAAAAATTCACAGGCTTTTAGATAGACATCAGGATTTGGTTTGCTTTTTTTGACTTCATCAGAACTCACTATAAAGTCAAAGTATTCTAAAATTTCACAATCTTTTAGAGCCTTTTCAATTGTCTTTTTAGGACTTGATGAGCAAACAGCAATTTTTATTTTATGCTCTTTTAAAAATATTAAAATTTCTTTTACATAAGGATTTAAAATAGCTTTATAGTCTATAGGATTTTCTAAAAAATATTTCCTATTTTCTTCATCAATTTCAGAAATTGAATATTTTTTATTAAGCATCTCATAAAGTAAATTATATGTTCCTTCCATATTCGTACCGATTAGTCTAAAAGTATCTTCAAGTTTTCCTTTAAAACCTCTTTTGGAAATCCAGTCATAAGTTCCTTTCATATAAAACATTTCCGAGTCTATAATGACTCCATCCATATCAAAAAGTACAGCTTTCATATTATTTACCTCTATTTTTTAAACAATCATAATTATCACATATATATCTTATTAGCTTTGTATAATTCTCTTTATATTTTCTATTCTTTTTATTTTTTATTGAATTTTTAATAATAAGGTTTAAATTATCCAAAGCTAATATTAAAATCATCATTAAAAAAACTAAAAATCCTACCTTTAAATATGTTTTTAAATCTTCTGCTTTTGTAATATTGTTTTTTCCTATGAATAAAGATATTTTAACGGCTATTGACGTCAAAATTAATCTTATAGTTGCAAAAACGGCAGAAATAAATGATGAAATAATAATTATAGATAATAATCCTGATTTTATTATAAATGCTATAGCTATAGTTATTCCTTTACTTATAGTCTTTGTAATTAGCTCAAATGAATTTATATCAATATTTTTATTTTTTTCAAGTAAAAATTTCTCTCTAATCAAATCTTTTTCTGTTGTAAATTTACTAAAAATAAAATCTTCTAAATATTTTAAATTATCATGATTTGTCTTAATATAGTCTCTCACATCTCTATTAAGAAACTCTTTAAGTTGTAAACTGTAACCAAAATATTCATTGTCAAACCACTTATCTATATCATTATTTTTAGGAAATTCATCATCTTTAATTTTAAATTTTACATCATTAATATTATACAAAATTAAAAACAACTCAAAACTTAAACATATAATATATGAATAATTAAATAGAGTTAAAAAGTAATTATAAAATAAAAACTCAGATTTAAAAACAGAAATATATAATAGTAAATTCAAATTTAAAAAGGCTAAAATTTTAACTAATAAATCTAATGGATTTAAAAAACTAAGTTCAACTTTTGTATAACTTTTTAATATAAAATATATCATATTCATACTGTTAAATATAAATATAAATCCCAATAAAATTTGCAAGAAATCAAACACATAAGATAATTTAAAATTCAATAAGTAAAATGTAAATATAAAATAGATTAAATATATTACAACCCATAAAATATTAAATACAGTATTAAGCATTTTTATTTTTTTCCCATATTTAATATTAAATTTTTCTAAATTTCTCCTTAATAAATCCATTTGACTCACCTTATTTCTATAAATTACAATTTACAAAAAAGCTATCCATTATGTCAAATCCCTTTTTTGTAAAGTATATTCTATCATCTTTTATTTCTACTACCTTATTTTCTAGTCCACTTTCAACAGCTTTTTTATTCTCCTCTAAAAAGTCCGACTTAAAAATACAGTTGTAATCAGAAATCAAAAATCCATCTTTTAAACGCATATTCATTATGATATATTCAAATTTTTTAGTTGAAATATCCAATTTTTCTCTAAATTCTATTGGAACATTTCCACTTTGTAATTCTTTTATATATTTTGTAAGATTAACTGTATTGGAAAATCTTTCATCATTCAAATATGAATGTGCCGAAATTCCAAGTCCTAAATACTCTTTACAATTCCAATATTTTTTATTGTGGACAGATTCTTTTCCAATTTTAGAAAAATTTGAAACTTCATATTGTTTAAGTCCAATTTCTTCTAATTTTTCAACAATTAGATGATACATTTTTCTTTCAGTATCTTCATCTAAAAAATTCAATTTTCCCGCATTTTGTAAGGCTTTAAATTTAGTCTTTTCTTCAATAATCAGAGCATAATAGGAGATATGTTCGGGATTTATTTTTTTTACCATTTCTAAGTCATATAAAATATCTTCAATAGTCTGACTTTGATAACCAAAAATTAAATCTAAATTTATATCAAAACCGATTTTTTTTACCAATTCAATACTCTCTAATGCTTCTTTTGAGTTGTGATTTCTTCCCAGTTCTTTTAAGATTTTATCATTAAAACTTTGAACTCCTATTGATAATCTATTTATTTTTTCACTTTTATAGTATTCCAATTTTTTTTCATCAAAAGTTTTCGGATTTGTTTCAATAGTTATTTCAATATTATCTAAAACAGTGAAATTTTCTCTTAATTTTTCTAAAATATCAAAAATATATTTTCCGTCAATAAAACTCGGAGTTCCTCCGCCGATAAATATAGAATCTATTAAAAAATCTTTATTTCCTTTTAACTCTATTTCCTTTTTCAGAGCCTCAACATATTCTTCAATTTTAGAATTCGCCCCCTGAAATGCAGTAAAATCACAATAATTGCAAATTTTATCACAAAAAGGAATGTGAATATATAATCCCAGTTTTTTCATTTTTCTCCTATTAGGCAAAAAGCCTATTATCTAATAGGCTATTTTTCATCATATTTTAATACAGCTAAGAAGGCTTGTTGTGGTACTTCTACATTGCCGATTTGTTGCATTTTCTTCTTACCTTCTTTTTGTTTTTCAAGTAATTTTCTCTTTCTTGAAATATCACCACCATAACATTTTGCAAGTACATCTTTTCTCAATGCTCTTACAGTTTCTCTCGCAATTACTTTTGAACCTATTGAAGCTTGAATAGGTACTGCAAATTGATGTCTAGGTATTTCATCTTTAAGTCTTTCAACTATATTTCTAGCTCTGTCATAAGATTTTTCACGATGAACAATTATTGAAAAGGCATCGACTAAATCTCCGTTGATTAAAATATCCAATTTAGTTAAATCAGAACGTTGATATCCTTTTAATTCATAATCAAGTGAAGCATAACCCTTTGTTTTTGATTTTAATGCATCAAAAAAGTCGTATATTACTTCATTTAATGGCAAAATATATCTTAGACTAACTCTATGTTGATCGAGATATTCCATATTTTCAAAAATACCTCTTTTATTTTGACATAAATCCATAATAGTTCCAACATAGTCTTTCGGAGTCATAATATTTGCCTCAACAATAGGCTCTTCCATATATTCTATTTCAGTTTCTTTAGGTAAATTACTTGGATTTTGAATTTCAAGAATTTCTCCGGTTTTTTTAGCAACCTTATAGATTACAGATGGAGCTGTTGTAATTATATTCAAGTCAAATTCTCTATCAAGTCTTTCTTGAATAATCTCCATATGTAATAGTCCCAAAAATCCACATCTAAATCCGAAACCCAGTGCAACGGAGCTTTCAGGTTCAAAAGATAGAGATGCATCATTTACTTGAAGTTTTTCTAACGCTTCTCTTACACTGTTAAAATCTTCTCCCTCTGCAGGATAAATTCCACAATAAACCATTGGAACAACTTTTTTATATCCAGGTAATGGACTGTCTGTCATATTTTCAAAATCTGTAATAGTATCTCCAACTCTTGCATCTTTTACATTTTTTATACTTGCAACTACATAACCTACATCTCCCGCTTTAAGTTCTCCCGTTTGAACATTTCCGGATGCAGTATAACCAACTTCAGTTACTTCAAATTTTCCTTTAGTTGCCATCATATAAATTGTCATTCCCTCTTTTAGTGTTCCTTCAACTACACGAACATAAGAAACGACACCTTTATATGAATCATAATAGGAATCAAAAATAAGTGCTTTAAGTGGTGCATTTTCATCTCCAGTAGGAGCAGGAACATTTTTTACAATATCTTCCAGTACATCTTCAATATTAAGTCCCTCTTTTGCGGAGACTAAAGGAATTCCCTCTGTATCAAATCCTGTTATCTCTTCAATTTCATCTTTTACTTCATCAATTCTAGCTGACGGTAAATCTATTTTATTTATAACAGGTAAAATTTCTAAATCTTGTTCTAAAGCTAAATATACATTTCCCAAAGTTTGAGCTTCAACACCTTGAGTTGCATCTACAACTAAAATTGCTCCCTCACAAGCAGCAAGACTTCTTGATACTTCATAAGTAAAGTCAACATGTCCCGGAGTATCAATAAGATTTAAAATATAAGTTTCCCCGTCTTTTGCTTTATAGAAAAGTTTTACAGCTTTTAACTTTATAGTAATTCCTCTTTCTCTTTCAAGGTCCATACTATCTAAAACCTGTTCTTCCATTTCTCTTTTAGTCATCATTCCTGTTTTTTCTATCAATCTATCTGCAAGTGTAGATTTTCCATGATCTATATGTGCAATTATAGAAAAATTTCTAATATTCTTCTGTTCTATTTTCATAAATTATTTTAAACCTCCAAAATTATTAAAAGGATAGTATCTAAATATAATTTTTCCAACAATATCCGATCTTGGAATAACTCCTAAATCTCTACCATCTCTACTATTTGACCTATTATCCCCCAAAACGAAAACATATCCTTTAGGAACTTCCCATTTTGTAGTATTATTATGTGGAGTTGTAACATTTGTACTTACATAGTTCTCTTCCAACATTTTTCCATTCAAATAAACTCTATCATTAATTATTTCAACCGTATCCCCTTCAACTGCAATAACTCTCTTTAAGTAGTATTTCTTTGCATCAGGAACATAAAAGTCAATAATATCTCCACGAGTTATATTCTTCTTCATAAAAAACAACTTACTAACCATAAGTCTATCACCATGATTTACAGTCGGATTCATACTCCTTCCATCTACAATAGTGCTTGTAACGACAAATGTTTTTATTCCAAAACTTATTAAAAGTGCAAGAATTATAACTTTTGCATAATCCCAGAATATTTTTCCAAAATTCTTTTCATTCTTTTCCTGCATTATATTATCTTTTTCTTCATCATATCTATCATCAATCATAATTTCCTCCAAATTTATACAAATATTTTATCATATTTGTTAACGTCTATCCACTAAAAACTTGCAATATAAAACATATCCAAAACCGCCCAAAAATATTACAATAAAAGGACTTATTTTAAAATAACTTACTAAAATTAAAACTATTAAGCTAATTAAATAATGAATAGCTTGAGATTTCGTCTTTTTCCCAAGTATTATAACAGCTGATGCTAAAACTGCAATTAAAGCGGGTTTAACAGCGACAAAAAATTTACTTACATAGTAATTCGCACTCATATCTTTGAAAAATATAGCAATTATAAGAATTGACAAAAAAGCGGGAAAAATTGAACAGAACAAGCAAACTAATGCTCCTGCCAAGCCTTTTAACTTATATCCTACTATAATGCTTATATTACAACCTAAAACGCCCGGAACACTTTGTGCTATACCAAGTGCATCTAAAAACTCTTCCTGCGTCATATATTTCTTTTTTTCAACAATTTCTCTATTTATAACCGGAATCATAGCAGCTCCACCGCCAACAGTTAGAGTGCTTATCCATAAAAATGTCTTAAATAATTGAAATAACATAATTACCTCCTAAACAATCCACATTCCGACTAAACCGGTTAAAAAAATCGCAATTATCGGATGTAAATTTTTATAAGTAGTTAAGTAAAAAATTATTCCAAAAGTAACAATCGAATAAAAAGTGTAAAAATCAGAATCTATAACAGCTACACAACTGGATGCAATTAAACCAAGTACGATAGGTCTTATTCCAACAAAAAAATTTTTTATATGTATATTATCTTTAAATTTTTGCATAAAAAATACTATTAAAGTTATTAGTATAAAACTTGGCAAAACTACAGCTATTGTTGTAATTATAGATCCTAAAACTCCATTCCCGACTGTATATCCTACAAATGTTGCAAGATTAATGGCTATAGGGCCCGGTGTCATTTGAGAAATTGTAACAAAATTTATAAAGTCATTCATTCCAATCCAAGCATATTTATCTACAACAAGAGATATAATAAGTGGAATCATAGCATATCCACCACCAAAATTATATGCTCCTATAAATAAAAATACTAAAAATAGGCTAATTAAAATCATTTTATCTCCTCTTAGCTATTATAATTCTATCAAATCCTGCAAAATCTTTTTTTTGAAGTAAAATTTCAAAACCTTTTTCAACCAATAAACTAGATATAATATCCATTTGATTATATCCTATTTCAAAAGCCAAAACACCTTTTTCTGATAAATATTCGAAAGATTTCTCTATTATTTCTCTATAAAAAAACAATCCGTCTTTTCCCCCATAAAGAGCATTTTGTGGCTCAAAAGATAATTCTTTTTCCAGAGTTTTCATATCAGCATCATCAATATAAGGAGGATTTGAAACTATAATATCAAAATTTTTCTCCTTTACATTTGAAAAAATATCACTTTCATAAAATTTCACATTTTTTAAATTTAATTTTTCTTTATTTCTTTTTGATAAATTTATTGCTTCTTTGCTTATATCAATACCATAAATTTGTGATTTTCTCAAATTATCTGCAAGTGCAAGGCTTATAGCTCCACTACCACAACCTATATCTAAAATTTTATCCTTTTTACAGTTCAATTTTAAAATTTCATCAACTAAAATTTCAGTTTCAAATCTTGGAATTAAAGCGGATTTGTCAACAAATAACTCCAAACCGTAAAATTCCCATTTTCCAAAAATGTATTGTAAAGGATAATTTTGTTTTCTCTTTTCAACTATTTTTAAAAATTCGTCATAAATACTATCAACACAAAAATTCAAGTTAATTTTTAATTCAATAGGCTTTTTATCTGTTAAAAATTCTAAAATTAACCAATTTTCGTTTGTATCTCCATGTTTTTCAATTAATTGCTTTATGTTCATAAAAAACTCCTATTCTAAGAAATTTTAGAATATAATTCATAAACAAAATTATAAAAATCATCCGAAACGGTTACAAAAAATGAATACTCATTATATTTTAAAACGGCTGTTTTATCTTCAGAAGATAAAGAAATACTAAAAACATTATTATTGCTTTCAAAAGTTATAGTTATATCTTCTTTTTCCATAGTAAGTTCGGAATTGGAAACAAATTTACTAAATTCAATTTTAGAAATAATATCATCCATTAATTTCTTATCTTCTACAATATATTTTTTATCATTTTCAGCTTTAGTAATTACTATTTTATTTAACTCTTGAGAAGAAAGATGTTTTTTTTCTATTTTTAAAACATCATTTTTATTCATATCTGTTACTATATAATATTTTTCTCTCTCTTTTTTAACCTTAGCTCTTTCCAAACTTGACTGATAAAAAATCAATCCCAATCCTATAATTTCTATTAATAATACTAGAATAAATACAGGCTTAATATTTTTTTTCATAAAACTCTCCCTAAAATATATAAACACTAATAATACAAATTTCTAATTATAATCCATTATTATTTTATCATAAATTGCAAAAAAAATAAATTAAAATATCTTAAATTAGTATTGATTCTATTAAATAATAACACTACTATACATAAAAAAAGAGATGAATTTTTAATTCATCTCCTAAAATTCTTTTTGTAAATATTCCATAAAAGATTTTATATCTCTAAAATCTTTATATACTGCAGCAAAGCGAACATAAGAAACCTCATCAAGTGATTTTAGATATTTTAAAACCAGCTCTCCAATCTGAGTAGATTTTATTTCATTTTTGTAGTTTTGTCTAATATCTTTTTCAATATTATCTATAACATCCTCTATCTCTTTATCTTGAATATTTCTTTTTTCACAGCATTTTTTTATTCCTGCAAAAACCTTATTTCTAGAGAAAATTTGTTTTGATCCATCCTTTTTTAATACAAATATTACAAATTCAGGCATTTTTTCATAAGTGGTAAATTTGTAATTACATGTTTCACAAACTCTTCTTCTCTTTACATAAGTTTTATCATTTGAATTTCTGGAATCTAAAACTCTTGTAGTTTCTGCTCCACAATTAGGACATTTCATTATCTTAAGAAACTTGGAATATCTAAATCTAATCCGTCATCTTTTTTATCTGATGAAGGTTTTTTTTCATAGCTTGATAGCTTTCTTATTCCTCCGGCAACTAGTGGATCAAAGCCTGTTGCTATAACAGTAATCTTGATATTATCCCCAAGTGATTCATCAACTCCTGTACCGAAAATAACATTAGCATCTCCATCAATAGCTTCTCTAATTAATTCTGCAGCTTCATGTGCTTCAAAAAGACCAACATTTGCAGCTGTAACATTAAGAAGAACCGCTCTTGCACCATCAATAGAAGTTTCAAGTAATGGACTGTTAATTGCCATTTTAGCAGCATCAATTGCTCTGTTTTCTCCACTTGCTATACCAATACCCATATGAGCAACTCCTTGATCTTGCATTACTGATTTAACATCTGCAAAATCCAAGTTAATTATACTTGGAACAGCAATTAAATCGGAAATACCTTGAATACCGTTCATTAAAACTTCATCAGCCATAGCAAATGCTTCCAACATAGTTGTTCTCTTTTCAGAAATTTGAATTAATTTATCATTTGGAATAGTAATTAGTGTATCAACTTTTTCTTTAAGTGCTTCAATACCTTGTTCAGCTTGAATAGCTCTTTTTCTTCCTTCAAAAGTGAATGGCTTAGTAACCACACCTACAGTTAAAATTCCCATTTCTTTTGCAATACCTGCAACAATAGGAGCAGCACCTGTACCAGTTCCGCCACCCATACCGGCAGTTACAAATACCATATCAGTTCCTTCAAGAGCTTTCATTATTTCTTCTTTACTTTCTTCTGCAGCTTTTTCTCCAACAGATGGATTTGCACCTGCTCCAAGACCTCTTGTTAATTTTTCTCCTATTTGAATTTTTGTTTCTATATCAATAGAATTTAAAATTTGTCTATCTGTATTTACAGCTACAAAATCAACTCCTCTTAGTCCGCATTGTTTCATTCTTGAAATAGCGTTGTTTCCACCGCCACCAATACCGAAAACTTTGATTTTAGCTAAATCATTTCCATATACTTCCATCTCAAATGCCATTATTATTTCCTCCTATATAGTTTTATACTTAATTTTTTAGGTAACCAATGTTATTATACTAAATTTTTTAATAAATTTCTACTATTTTTTTACAATTATTGGATTTTCTCCAACATTTAGTATAATTTCTGTTGCATTTATTCCTTCTAATTGAATTTTCTTAATTAAAATCCCTATAATTTGTGTTTTCTTTGCATAGTCTTTTAAATCTCCAAATGTAACTTTTAAAGAATTTTTAAATTCTAGAATTATTTCTTGATCATTTGTAAAATCAATACTAGCAATATCAAAATAATATTCTTTAGTCAAAATATCTAATAAGAATTTAACCTTCGTCTCGTCTGTAGAAAAATCTTCCCCTACTTTTAATCCTGTTTCGGTAATTCCTTTTAATTGAGCTCCTGATGCTTTTGAATTATCAGTCGCTAGTTCTTTAACTTTACCATAGTTATCGATAGTAGTTAGTCCACTTGCAGTATTTATATATGCACTTACAAAATTTTCTTTAACTTCTATCTCTATTATATTAGGATAATTTTTTGTTACCTTTACATCTTCGATATTTGGAAGTTCTTTTAAATTTTTCTTGATTTTACTTGAAGACGCTAAGAATATATTATCTCCAACACTTATTCCGCTTTTACCAATTAATAATTCTTTTTCATTAGCAAGATTACCAACTACATTTATATAATCAATTTTAAATAAATCATGAGTCAATCCGAAATATACAGTTATTGCTGCACAGGCTAATAAAAACGCTAATAAAAATTTAAAGAATATTCTAAATCCTCTTCTCTTTTTCTTCTTTCTGCCTTTTTTATCTATATAATATTCTTCATCGTCATAATCTTCATCTTCCAATTCATCTGTAGTATCTACTAAATTGTTATGATAATTTGATTTTTGACTAATATTTTCATATCCCGATTGAACTACTATAGTTTGATCTTCTAAACTTCCGAAATCATCGTCTTCTTCCAAATCATCAAAAGAATTTACAACTCCTTCTTTTTCAAATAAAGAATCGTAATTTCCCTCTTTACTCAACTCTTCTTCATTTGATATACTATACTGATTAAAAATTGATTCTTCATCATTTATATTCTCATTAGAATCTTCCTCTTGATTAATTTCAACTAATTGCGGTTCTTTTGATTCTTCTATAGATTTTATTTCTTCCACAGATACAATATTTTTCTCAGAATCTAAACTTCCAAAATCATCATCTTCCTCTTCTTCAGAGTCAATGTTTTCAATTTCTTCTTTTTTAGATTCAGGTAAAGATTCTTCCAAAATTGTTTCATCTTCTAATTTATCTAATTTATCATCAGTCAAAATTTCTTCTGAAATTATTTCATCTTTTATATCACTTATAGATATTTCTTCTGGTTTTTCTTCTTCATCTATTATTTCATCTTTAAGCTCTTGAACAACCTCATCTTCTATGATATCATTTGAAGAAATATTCTCATCGTTTATACTTTCAGAAGAAGGATGTTCTTTCTCATAATTCATTTTTTCAAAATCTACACTTTTAAATTCCTCAAAAAATGATTCGTCTAAAGTGTCATTTCTAGACTTCAAGCTGTCATATTCATAAAATTCATCATGTGTTGAACTGATTTCATCCGTTCTCTTTTTTACAAATATTTTAGGTTTTTTTCCTTTGTTATTATTAGACATATTTATCTCCCTTTAAATTTATCATAAAATATTGAAACAAAATCATTTACCGCATTAGGTGTTGCAAATTTTTTTGCATTTTCTTTCATTTGTTCAAGTTTATTATTATCAAAAATTATTTTTTCTATGTTTTCCCATAACAAATCTGAATTTAACTCTCTCTCCAGTATAAGCTCGGCTGCCCCAATTTCTTTATATGCCCTTGCATTAAATTCTTGATGATTTTCGGTAGTATATGCTTTTGGTATTAAAATACTCGCCAAACCTATCTTTGATATCTCAGCTAAAGTTATCGCTCCGGAGCTGGTAATAACTAAATCGGAAACTCCATAAGCTTTATCCATCTCAATCATATAAGGTAGAATTTTTACGTTCTCACCAATTTTGATATCTTTATTCTTTATATCTTCTAAAAATTTATCATAATTACTTTTTCCGGTTACATGAATTAGAGAAATTTCATTATTTTCATAAAATTCATCTAATATTCCAATTATAGCTTTATTAAGTTCTTCACTTCCATTACTTCCCCCAAAAGAAAAAATATTTTTGGAATTTTCATCCAGTTTAAAAAACTTTAAGGCTTCTTTTCTATCTAAATTTTGAAATCTATTCCTAATAGGATTCCCCGTAACAATACATTTTTCATTATTTTTAAAAAATTTAATTGATTCTTTGAAAGTAACTGCCATTGAATCAACATATCTTGATAGGATTCTATTTGTAATTCCGGGATAACTATTTTGTTCATGAAAAATTGTATAAATACCAAGTTTATGTGCTTTATATAAAACAGGACCCGTTACAAAACCGCCGGTTCCTATAACAACATCAGGTTTAAATTCTTTTAATATTCTCTTTGCTTGAGATAATCCTTTCAGCAAAACAAAAATTGATTTAAAAAATTTCTTATTAATCTTTCTGGGAAGTCCCATAACTTCTATTGATTTATAATCTATATTTAAGCTTGGAATTAACTCGCTTTCCATACTGTTTTTAGAACCTATGTATAAAATTTCAGTATTTTCATCTCTTCTTTTTAATTCTTCAATTATTGCAACGGCAGGATATATATGTCCTCCTGTCCCACCGCCAGTTATTACAACCTTCATATTATCTCCCTTTTACATCATATCTGGCAATACTTAAAATAATTCCAATCATTATTGAAGTCATAACTAAAGAAGATCCCCCATAACTTACAAAAGGTAAAGTTACTCCTGTAGGAGGAATCGTCCCCGTAGCAGTTCCTATATTAACTAATGTTTGCAATCCAATTGAGAATGTTATTCCCAGTATTACCATCTTTCCATATAAATTTTTAACATTTCTTGAAATCATAATTCCCAGATATGCCAAATATATATATACTCCGATTAAAAAAACAGAGCCGATAAATCCAAATTCTTCTGATATTGTTGCAAAAATAAAATCATTATGCGCTTCAGATAAAGTATATTTTTGTCTTCCGTTTCCAAGACCAACGCCCCAAATAGAGCCATTTGTTATAGCAAAAAGTGATTTTATTAATTGCCAAGATTTTGAATCTCTATATTTTAACGGATCAATAAACGCCTGAATTCTACTAGTTCTGCTATATCCGGATTTTAACATATATACAGCAGCAAAACTTGCAATTGAAATTCCCAGTCCGGAAAACATTATTGCCTTTTTATCCATACCGGCAATTATATACATAGCGGTTAAAGTTCCAATTATTATCAATGTATTGGAAAGGTCAGGTTGAATCATAACTGAAAATGCTGCAATTCCCGCTATCATTAAATATTTAAAAAATACATTTTTAAAAGTAAAATTCTTTTTATATTTATCGATAACATATGCCATCATCATTATAGAAGCAATTTTCATAAAGTCAGAAGGCATAAATGTTAAACCGCCAATTCCAACCCATCTTCTAGCATTATAAATATTGATTCCTAATGGAGAATATACTGTAAATCCTAAAATAAATGCAAATATAAAAAAATTCTTACTTTGCTTTCTAAATTTTAAAATATTTATATGTGAAACTAAGAAAATAAATATAATGGATAAACCTACAAATATTATATGTTTTCTTATTATATCTACTTCATTTCCCTTTAGTCTATAGCTATATGGCCAACTTGTACTAAATACCATTATACTTCCAAAAAGAAGTAAAAACATAACAATTATGACTAATTTTTTAGCATATTTATCAAATTTAATCATTATAATTCATTTACCAACTTCTTAAATAAATTTCCTCTTTCTTCATAATTTTTGAACATATCCCAACTTGCAGAAGCAGGAGAAAGTAATACATTATCTCCAATTTCAGCAATTTCAAAAGATTTTTCAACAACTTCTCTATAATCATCAACTATTATATTATTATCAAATCCATTTTTCTTCGCAGTATCATAAAATTTATACTTTGTATCTCCAACTAATATTAAAGCTTTTACTTTCCCATTAAAACAATTAAACAATGGGTTAAAATCAACGTGTTTGTCATATCCTCCCAGTATTAGTATAATAGGTTTTTCTAATGCTTCAACTGCCTTTATAGTCGAATCTACATTTGTTCCTTTTGAATCGTTATAAAATTTTATACCATTTAATTCTCTAACAAATTCAATTCTATGTTCAACACCGGCAAAATTTTTACACGCAAAAATAATAGTATCTAAATCTATACCATAATTATAACAGATTGCAACAGAAATTAAAACATTTTGTGCATTATGTCTTCCTAAAATTTTTAAATCTTTCATTGAAAAAATCTTTTTATCATTATGATAAAAAGCATCTTCACTAAAATAAAAATCTGCATTTTTATTTTTTAATGAAATTTTTGTAACATTTGTATTTGTTACAACTAATTTACCTAAAATTTCATCATCAATATTTAAAATAAGATTGTCATTTTTATCCATATTTTTAAATATTTTTAATTTATCTTCTATATAATTTTCAAAACTTCCATGCCAGTCAATATGATCCGGAGTTATATTTCCAATAGATGCAATTAATGGTTTAAAATTCTTAATATTATGTAATTGAAAACTACTAACTTCTATAATATTTACAGTTTCGTCATCTGAATTGAAAATTTCCCAAAGCATTCCTATTCCAATATTCCCGACAACTTTTGATTTTATATTTGCAGTTTTAAAAATTTCACCAACCAAACTTGTTGTAGTAGTTTTTCCATTAGTACCGGTAATTGCAATAATTTTTCTTTTTGGAAATAGAGTATAAGCTAATTCCAAGTCTGTATATATTGGAACTTTTTTATTTAAAAAATATTCAATTATCTCATTGGATGGTTTAATTCCCGGACTTTTTACTACAAAATCAAAATCATAATCTTTATAATTTTTTATAAAATTATAGTCAAAATCTTTTATTTCTTCAAAAACTCTTTGCAATTCTGATTTTTCTTTATCATCATAACAATACACCTCAGCTTTTAGAAAACTGAGAGTTTTTATAGTTGAAATCCCGGACAATCCTAATCCTATAACCAAAACTTTTTTATCTACTATTTCCATAAAATACTCCTATTAAATATTAAAAAACAAATATACTGATATTATTGTCAATATCCCACTAATTACAGCAAAGGATGTTACAATTTGTGGTTCCTTATACCCTTTTAATTCATAATGATGATGGATAGGGCTCATCAAGAAAACTCTCTTTTTATTCCTAGTTTTATAACTAACAACCTGAATAATAACAGATAATGCTTCTATAACATAAATTCCGCCAATAATTGGCAAGTAGAAAATCATCCCATTTAATATACATATTGTTGCTATTGCACCACCTAAAGCCATTGAACCGGTATCTCCCATAAATACTCTAGCAGGATATGAGTTAAACATAACAAAACCCATTAAGCTTGCCATAAATACTAAAGAAAACACTCCAACGCTTGGAAATCTTGAAGAACTTATTAGTCCAAGTCCTAAAAACACTGGAATTGATACTGAAGAAGAAAGCCCATCCAATCCATCAGTTAAATTTGTCGCATTTGCAGTTCCAATCATTACAAAAACTAATATTGGATAAATAAACCAACCAAAATTTACCGGATCTTTTACAAAAGGAATCAATTGGTATCTTAAATCTGTTCCTACAACTTTTTCTATAAAAATTATTACAATAATACTTATTATAAATTGAATAATTAATTTTTGAATTTCTGTAAGTCCTAAAGATCTTTTCATAACGAGTTTGAAAAAGTCATCCAAAAAACCAATAAGTGTAAAGCCTAACATTCCAATTAATACAGCAAATACTTCTCTAGAAAAATTACCTAAGAAAAATGTTGTAAGTATTATGGCAATTACAAAAAACACTCCCCCCATAGTTGGTGTTCCGGCTTTAGATAGATGACTTTGAGGACCATCATCTCTTATATTTTGACCAAGTTTAAATTTTCTTAGATATGGAATTGAAAATTTTGCTATAATAATTGTTAGAAAAAAACCAAGCAAAATACTACAAATTGTAAATCTTGATATACTCATTTTATCATCTCCTAAATTAATCTTCAAATGTTAGAACTATTTCTTCATCTTTTGAAATATAACTTCCTATTTGTTTGTTTGAAGATACAAATTTTCCTTTACCTCCGGAAGTTTTATATTTGTACCCCATCTTATTTACTACATTCATAGCTTGTTGATAAGACATATTTGAAAAATCAACAACTAATAATTTTTCATTTTCATCATCAGAAACGGTCAAATTAACCGTACTTCCTTCAACTAATCTCTTTTCAGGTTCTTCACTTTGTCCGGTAACAACAGATTTTGAAGAACCGGAACCTTCTACACTATAATTTAAATATTGTCCTTTTAAAAGTTCTGATGCATATTCCAAAGTAAGACCTCTAACATCTGGAACTTTTGTCTTTCTTACTATACCATTTTCATCATTACTATTTGTAATTTGCTTGTAGTCAACTATTTCTTCAGCAAGTTTTTTTGCTAGTGGAGAACATACGCTACTACCACCAGTATTAGCCTTAGGCTCGTCAAAAACAATCAAAATACTATATTTTGGATTATCGATAGGAAATGTAATATATAATGAAGCAACTGTCTTTTGATCATCATACTTACCATTTACCGCTTTAATTGTAGTTCCTGACTTTCCCCCAATTCTCACTTTATTAGAATAGACTTTATTAGCAATACCATCAGTTACACCATGTTCCATTAAAACTCTCATTTTATCACTTGTTTCTTTCGAAATAATTTGATTTTTAACAATAGCTTCATTATCTTTTATTTTAATTTTTCCTTCAGAATCTTTCTCAACATTCTTAATACTGATTTGCGGTTCTAATAAATATCCTCCATTTACGACAGCATTTGCCGCTGTAATCATCTGAATAGGAGTAACAGAAATACCATGTCCATAACTCATTGTTGCAAGTTCGGCAGCACCTATATCCGATAATGATTTTGGTGTTTGTCCAACAGACTCTCCAGGTAAATTAATTCCTGTTTTATTACCAAAACCAAATCCATTTATATATCTAAAAAACTTTTCTTTACCCAAATGTCTAACCATTTGTACAAAAGCAGGGTTACAACTGTTATCTAGTGCCTCAGTAAAAGTCTCTTTCCCATGTGGATTTTGCCAGTTAAAACATCTAAGTGTAATTCCCGGAATATCTTTAATAAATCCGTTACAATAAAAAGTAGAATCTAAAGTATCTGTATTTTCTTCCAATGATGAAGATGCTGTTATAAGTTTAAATACAGATCCCGGTTCATAAGTATCACTTACCGCCGGATTTCTCCACATAGAAAATATTCTTTCTAATCGTTCTTTTTCTTCTAAACTGTCAAATTCTTTAACTGTATCATTATCGAGAGGGACTGTCGGATTATTTGTATCATATTTTGGAAAACTATCCATAGCTACAATATCTCCATTCGTTACATCTGATACAATAACAGTCATTTTAAGCGGTTTTTCTTTTTCAAAATATTGTTGACCATATTCTGAAACATATTTTTGGATTGTACTATCTATAGTTAGATATAAATCTTTTCCATCTTTTGCTTCAATAACATCTTCTACAGACTTATTTAAATTTTCTCTTATAACTCTTTTAGAGCCATTTGTTCCGGAAAGAGTCTCGTTAAGTGAATTTTCAACTCCACTTTGACCTCCATTTTCACTTGTATGACCAAGTACAAAAGGGGCTAAAGTTCCATCTATATAATTTCTACTCTGTTCTATTTCAACACTAATTATGGAAGAATTTATTTCTTTAATTTCTTTTGCCAATTCAGGACTTATACTTTTTTTTATTCTAAAGTTAGTACCTCTATCCGCTCTATCAAATACTTTTTTCTTATCAAGCTCAAGCACTGAAAAAATTTCATCTAATTTTTTCTCTTCCGCCTCTCTGGCTTTTTGAGTATAAAGTTTAAATTTATCATATTCTAATACTGAAAAATACACTTCTTTATTATTAGTAACACTAACAATAAGAGAATTTTTAGACTTAACAGTTGCATTCTGTTCTTCAGTAATATCTTTCTTTATCAACAAATTATTATATTGATCTGCTTTTTCAAATATTTCTTCTTTATTCAACTGTAGTATATCAAAGATTTTATCTAATTTCTTTGTTTCTACATCTTTAAGTTTCGAATTAGATTTTTTATAACGATTATAATCAAAAGTAGAAAAATATCCGTTATATACGCTTATACTCTTTGCTAATGTATTTCCATTTCTATCAAAAATTGAACCTCTTTTAGCCTCAAGTGAAGTATAACTTACTGAATCTTTAAATTGTTCAATACTATATTTATTATTTGAATATAATTGTAAATATGCCAATTTAAAAATTATAGTGCTAAAAAGTATTATAAAAATAAAAAATAAAACAGCCGAACGAGAAGAGACTGTTTTATTTTTAATACTATATTTCTTATTTTTCATTTAAACTCCCCTTGTCTAAGTTTAATAAGAACCCCACCCTTCTCCCGGGTGCTAGGGAACCTTGTTATTTCACAATAAAATAAATTAATCAATCTTATCCAAATATTTAACTTGTTCCTTTTTAGGAAAATCCATATTATAATTAAGTCTTGCAAGCTTTGCAATTCTATCAACAGATTTATAAGGCTCAAGTTTCATATTATAATCATCTCTTTCAGTTTCTAACGAGCGAATTTCAGAGTTTAGTGTATTTATTATTCTATTTTGTTGAGCAATATTTAGATATCCATATAAAATTACTACACTAAAAACTAATGTAATAAAAGTGAATATAAAAAGTGTAATATTTTTATATAAACTGGATTCTCTGGTAATTCCGTAGGCTTTTGTATTTTGCTCTGAAATTCTCTCGCCTGAAACATTAATATATTTTACTTGAGCCGTGCTCATATAAATCATCCTCCTAAATTTTTGAACAAATCCTCAATTTCGAACTTTTCGATCTTGAATTTTCATTCATCTCTTCTTTGGAAGGTATTAGTGGTTTTTTTGTTAAGATTTTTATTTTCGGTTTGTTGTGACAAACACAAACATATAATTCCTTAGGGCAAATACAACCTCTTGCCAATTCTTTAAAGGAATCCTTAACAATTCTGTCTTCCAAAGAATGAAAAGTAATAATACATAATCTACCATCTTTATTTAGTCTATCTACAATGTTGGGAATAACTTTTTTAATAACTTCAAGCTCTCTATTAACCTCAATCCTTATAGCTTGGAATACTCTCTTTGCAGGATGTCCGCCTTTTGCCCTAACGGATTTCGGAATAGCTCTTTCAATAATATCAACTAATTCGAAAGTAGTTTCTATTAACTTTTCTTTTCTATAATTAACAATAAATTCTACAATTCTCTTTGTCCATTTTTCTTCACCATAGTTATAAAAAATATATTCTAAATCTTCAGAATTGTAATAATTTACAACATCAAATGCACTTTTTTTAAGATCTCTGTCCATTCTCATATCCAATGGAGCATCAATCATATATGAAAAACCTCTCTGTCCGTTATCTATTTGATATGAAGAAACTCCGATATCCAATAATACACCGTCAACCTTGTCGATACCTAAATAATCCAATATCTCCTTAAAATTTTCAAAATTGCCTTTATAAAACAAAACATTATCTGAAATTTTTAAAAGTCTTTCCTTGGCAACCGACAAAGCCTCTTCATCCTGATCAACACAAATAAGTTTTCCATTTTTTATTCTTTTTAATATCTCTGTTGAATGACCTGCACCACCAACAGTCAAATCTACATAAATGCCGTCAGGTTTTATATCTAAACCATCTATTACTTCATCTAACATTATCGGTATATGATTAAATTCCATAAACATATTCCTTAAAAATCAAGACCGTCAAATCTTTCAGACATAATAGCATCGTCACTGTATTCAGCTTTACTATATTCATCCCATTTTTCTTTAGACCATATTTCGATTCTGTCTGAAACTCCGATAATCATTACATCTCTTTCAATTTCTGCAAATTCACGCAAATTTTTATTTACTACAAATCTTCCTTGCTTATCCAAATCGGTATTCATCGCACAACTACAAAAGAATCTTGTAATTGAACGAACATCTTTTTTACTAAAACTCTTTGAATTTAATTGTTCTGTAAATTCAATCCACTTTTTTTCAGTAAAAACAAACAGACAACCTTCAAGTCCGCGAGTTACTATAAAATTAGCTCCCAGTTCATTTCTAAATTTTGATGGCATAATTAATCTGCCTTTATCATCTAAAGTATGTGGAAAATCTCCTAAAAACAATGCCATCACCTCCTAAAAACTAACTCCATTTTACTCCATATTATACCACAATTATTATTACACTTATATTTTATACTATTTTTTCATATTTTGCAACCCTTTTTAATAAAAATTTTTTAACAAATTAAAATTCATATTCTAATAAACTTCTGTAATTTTCAATATTTATAAAAAAATTATAAAAAAGTGGAGTAATTTTCCAAAAATATTTTTTAAATTTCTAAATTTATCTAATTTTTTATACAAAAAAACTACATAAAATAAATCTATGTAGTTAAAATTTTTTGTTTAAAAATATTAAATTGTAAATCATTAAATATCTTTCCCATATTTTCTATTCAAAAAGAATAATACACTTCCTATAATTACTCCAACTAAAGATAAGACTTGTGAAACTCTGAATCCTAAAAACATTAAGCTATCAGTTCTCAAACCTTCAACAAAAAATCTTACTACTCCATATAGAATTGCATAAAGGAGTAAAACCTCTCCCTTTTTCTTTTGATATTTTCTGATGTAAACCATCAAAAAAATAAAAATCAAAAAATTTCCAATTGATTCATATAAAAATGTTGGATGATATTTTTTTCCATCTATTATAACCGCCCAAGGTAAATTAGTTTCAGTTCCGTGAGCCTCTTGATTTATAAAATTTCCCCATCTCCCTATTGCTTGACCGAGTATAAGCCCCGGTGCACAAACATCAGCTAAATCTCTAAAATCAATTTTTCTATATTTACCGAAAAAATAAACCACAATAATAGCGGCAATTACAGCGCCATATATCGCAAGTCCACCTTCTCTAATATTTATCATTGATAAAAAATTGCCTTTGTAATTTTCCCATTCAAATATTACATAATATATTCTGGCTCCTATTACACTTATCGGTAATGCAAATAGCAAAAGATTTGAAATTTCATCTTCTTTTATATTTCTAAGTTTAGAATTTTTTGTCGCAACAAAAAGACCTGCCATAATTCCAAAACAAATTATAATGGCATACCACATTATATCTATTCCAAATAGAGAAAAAGCAACTCTGTCAATTTTTACTTCCATATTTCCTCCTAATTATATTCATAGTCTTTAAATTTAAGAAAAATATAAACTAAAAAAATACCTATAGTAGATAATACTAATACATTCAAAAACAAGATAAAGAAAAATTCTTCCGGTAAAATTCTTATCATTAAATCTGTTTCATAGTCTAAAAGCCATAAATCATTATTAAAAAATAATTTATGAAAATATATAAAACTTTCAGAAAAGAATAAAGAACAAATGCCTAAAAAAGAAATTACAGTAATATATGTTATTAAAATATACTTTCTTATATATTTAAAAAATATAAAGTCATTTTTAAGTAATTTATATAAAAACACGACTAAAGTAATTATAAATAAAGATGTATAGACTACTCTATCAAGTTTAAAAAGTTTATATACATCTTCCATATGAGAAATTTCTTTTTTATTAAAATGATGTTTTAAAACTTCTTTGTCCCCATTTTTTATAAATTCAACAAGTGAATTACTTGCATTTTCTATCCATTCTTTAGAAAGACCTGACTCTTTATCGATTTTATATTCATTATGAAAATTATTATAATAAGAAATATCTTTAGCCATAAAATCTATTGAATATAATAAAACAAATAAAATAATACTTAAAGAAATCAAAAAAGCAAATGTTTTTTTCATCTTATTCTACATCTAAATCTTCCGGTATTTCCCAATTATGATAAACATTTTGAACATCATCATTATCTTCAAGTTGATCTATCATCTTAACCATTTTCTTTATATTTTCAGGATTTGTAATTTGTGAATTGTTGCTTGGAACGTATTCTAAATCACAAGCACTAAAAGTATATCCTTTTTCTTGTAGTGCATCTCTTAAAGTAATGAAGTCTGCAACTTCTGAATATACTGTATAAACTTCTTCATCAGATTCAAAATCACTAGCTCCATTTTCTAAAGCAAAGTCCATTAAATCATCTTCTTCAGCTTGTTCTCTTGTAATAACAATAACCCCTTTTTTCTCAAACATAAATAAAACTGAACCATTTTGTCCCAGATTTCCACCATGTTTATCAAAAGCATGTCTTACATCTGCAGCAGTTCTATTTCTGTTATCTGTTAAACATTCAACTACAACCGCAATACCTTCCGGACCATATCCTTCATAGATTATAGTTTCATAGTTGCTTGCATCTCCATCTCCAGCACCTTTTTTTAATGCCCTTTCAATATTATCGTTAGGCATATTTTCAGCTTTAGCTTTTTCTATGGCAGTTTTTAAAGCGGGATTGTATTCCGGATCTGCTCCACCCTCTTTAACTGCAACAATTATATATCTAGCAAGTTTTGTAAAAATTTTACCCCTTCTTGCATCTTCTTTTCCTTTTTTATGTTTAATCGTACTCCATTTATTATGTCCTGACATAATTACCTCCTAAATCCTTTAGCAAAATTTCTCTTGTGTTCAGAAAATTTTACCATCTTTTTTATTTTCTCTTCTATATTTTTATCCAATTTTTCATTATTTATAAATTTCTCTAAATCATCATAGGAAAATCCCATTTCATCTTCATCAGTTTGATTTTCAAAAAGTCCTGCACTTGGAGGCTTTTGAATTATTTTATCGGGAACACCCAAAAATCTTGCAAGTTCATAAATTTCCTTCTTTGTAAAATCCACAAGTGGCATAAGATCAGAACCACTATCCCCGTATTTAGTAAAATATCCAACAGTAAATTCTGATTTATTACTTGTTCCAACAACCAAATATTTTTTTAATTGTCCATAATAATACAAGGTTGTCATTCTAAGTCTTGGCTTAACATTTGCATAAGCCATTAAATTATCACCTTTTTCAAGGGAATCTGTAAAAACAGAATAAGTTTTAGATAAATCAACTTTTATTGCATTAAGTTTAAATTTATCTATAACCAACTTTGCATCTTTTTCATCTTCTTTAGAACTATTTATAGGCATCATTATAGCTAAAGATTCATCACCGAAGGCTAGTTTTGAAAGTGCAGCAACAACAGCTGAATCGACTCCTCCACTTAGACCATAAACTATTCCTTTACAGTTAGCTTCCTTAACAGAATTTCTAAGCCATTCAACAAGTTTATCAACAACTTCTCTCATAATACACCTCCTTATAATCTTTATTATTTAAAATTAATATCAATCTAATTTTTAATTTTATGCAATTTTTAAAAATAGCGCAAAACTGTAATTATTATATCAAAAATTAAGAAAAATTTCTACAAAAGAAATAAAAAAAGCCATGATTTAATTCATAGCTTAATTTTTTTCCTGATATTCTCTAAAACTTTTATTTACATCTGCAAGATGGAAATTATGATGATTTTCTCTTTGATCCACTGGTGGTAATTTCATATAATCTCCATATAAAACTTTTAAATATTCATCATATTTTTCGGGAGCATTGACTTTTAAATTTTCAAAATCAACCTTTACTCCCTTTCCTAAAAACTCTCTCTTAAAAGGCGATATATAAAAATTATCAACCAAACAAGCAACATATTCACAGTCTTCAAATTTTGGATTATCTTTTGGAACAGACATTTTTGAAAGATCTGTTTTTAGTTTGTTCGGTATTGTCTCACCAATTTTATATGCCAATTTTTTTCCAAAACCGCTTAAAGCATTTGAAAAAGCATTAGTATCCGCTTCTTCAAATACAGGCTTTTCCTTTACCCTTAAATCTAGAACTTTATTTTGTCCTTTAATATATCCATCAAGAGGAAAAACATCTATAAATACTCCATGATTTATATCTACATCAATTACATGCTTTTCAAAAAGCGTAGTATCACTATCACGAAGTTTTGCAAAATTCAAAGCATAATTAGGATCAGAAGTCATTGTTTGAATAAAATAATTTTCAGGTAAATACTTACTTCCATCTCTCACAAATTTGTCATAATCTTCCCTTGGCATACAAACATCAATATCATCATCCCATGGAATGAAACCTTTATGTCTAATTGCACCAAGTAAAGTTCCAAATCCAATATAATAAGTTAAATCCATTCTTTCACAACAAGAAACAAAATTTTTTAAAATTTCTAATTCTTTTTTCTTTAAAGCCTCAAAATCTATATCAAACTTACTTTTTTTAAATTCACTTTTCATTTTCCAAGTGTTTTTTGAATCATATTTAAAAACCATTATCTTTCTTCCTTTGGTAATTGCAACATTATTAAATAACCTACAACAAATAGTGGAATTATGCCAAGAATTGAATATCTTGGATTATGTGTTATTGTAGTTATCAAACTCATAATAAAAGGTCCGATTATAGCAGCAAACTTACCAAAAATATTATAGAAACCGAAGAATTCATTTGCATTTTCTTTTGGAATAATTTTTGCATAATAACTTCTACTCAACGCTTGAATTCCACCTTGAGCTGAGGCTATAAATGTTGATAATACGAAAACATGAACTAAGTTGCTCATAAAATATGCAAATATTACTGAAACCATATAAGTTATAATTCCTACTTTAATCATAGTTCTAGTTCCAAACTTACTGGCCAATCTTCCATAAATAATAGCAAAAGGAAATGCCACTATTTGAACATAAATCAAAATTCCTAAAAGTACAAGTGTATTAAACTTATCTGCATCTAAAACAGATGTAGCATAAGGTATAACCATCTTTATGATAGTATCTACTCCGTCAATGTATAGAAAATAAGAACATAAAAATATAACTACAACCTTATTTTTCTCAATATTTTTTAAAGTATGAAAAACAGTACTAAAACTTTCTCTAACAGGATTAGGAACAGGTTCTACTCCATATATTTGATCAATATTTTTATACATTGGAATTGTAAGTGTCAACCACCAGACGGATGTTATAACAAAACCTATTTGATAACCTAACGGATTTTTCATCCCGAAAATCAAAACAGCTCCCAAACAAAACATAAAAGGTATTACACTTGCTATGTATCCGTACGCAAATCCTGCTGTACTAATTTTATCCATTCTCTCATCATTAGTTACATCAACTAAAAATGCATCATAAAAAATATTAGATCCTGCAAAAGTTACACTTCCTAAAATAAAAAAAGCCATCAATAAAGGCAATCCGAACTGTCCTGCAAAAGATAAGAACAATGTCGAAAAAATTGCAATAATTGAAAATAATGTAAATAATTTTTTCTTCATACCTTTAAAATCAGCTATAGTTCCAAGTACCGGACTTAAAATAGCTATAATAATACTGGCAAATGAATTGTAATATCCTAAATTCATTTCATTTCCACCGACCATTCCGAAATAAATCGGGAACAAGGCAGTAGTAATCGCCATAGAATAAGCAGAATTTGCACAATCATATAAAATCCAGCTCAATTCTTTCTTTGAATAACCGAACATATTTTTCCTCCAAATAATATAATAACAAAAAATTAATTTAAGCTATATTTTACTTCAAAATTTACCAAAAACATAAAATGTAGCATTATGACCGACCTATTACCATATTCATAATTAAAATCATATATTATTAATTTTTTAGCAAAGCTATTATATCATATTTAAAAACGATTGTCCATTGTTCATACTAATTACTAAACTTTTAAATAAAGTAATTTCAAAACTTTTAAAATACAAATATATAAAACAAAAAAAGAGAAGAAATCATAAAATTTCTTCTCTTCCCTTTATACTTAATTATTTTAAAATATAAACTTTTACATTTCTTCTTCCAAAAGCATTTGCTTGTGCTTTATTAGTAAAACAAAGATCTATTCTATTTCCTTTTATAGCTCCGCCTGTATCTTCTGCAACAGCATAACCATAACCTTCAATATACAATTTTGTTCCTAAAGGAATAACTTTTGGATCTACTGCTACAACTCCATATCTAAGAGGAGTTCCTAATCTCGTTGTACTGTAACCACCGTTTTCAGCAGGATCGTCAGTATATGAAGTAGCATTCATAACTAAAACTTTACTATATTCAAAACTTCCGTCACCGCTTTTACTACCTGATGATTCATCATTAGAATTTTCAGTTGCTTTTTTTTCCTCTTCTTTTGGAACTATTTTACCGTCAACTAATTTTTCATTTGATTTTACTGTAACTTTTTCCGAAACTGAATTTTCAGCTTTTTTATCTGAATTTGAATCTGATACAGTAATTTCACCTTTATCCTTATTAACTTCAAATCCTGTAACTTCTTCTTTATTGACTGATGATAATAAAGATCTAAAGTTTACAAATTTACCCAACTCATCAGTTGATACATAATGTAAATTTTTACTTCCAGATTCAGAAATTAGTTTTTCAACATCTAAATTCATAGATTCTGAATCCATAACTAAATACTCATATCCACTCTTATCAGCTAAAATATAAGAACTTAACATATCAGTTAAATTTTTATTTTCTGATAAAACAACATTTTCATTTTTTCTTAATGAGTATCTATCTTTAAAAATTTTCAATAAATCTTTTCCATCTAAAGAATAACTCTTTATTTCTTTTTTATCCTTTTCAGATAAATTATATATTTTTGCTTTTACTTCATCTGATAAAGAATTAACTCCATCATAGAAATATATATTTCTTTCATTTTTAACTTCTGAAATGATATTTTCATCAATTTGTTTTGTTGAATCATAAATATACAAATTCATATTATATATTCTTGCATAATGAACAGCACCCAAAATATCAGAATCATTTCCGGAATCAACAACCAAAAGATCACGATTACCTAAAAAATTATTTACATGATAATTCGTATCTTCAGGATTGTCTGAACCAATTCTGTTAAACTTGATACCTAAATCATTAAGAATACCATCTGAAATTGAACTTTTATCTCCAACAACATACACTTGCTCACTGTTTTTTAAAATAGCCTTAGAAGTCTCATCAATATTATTATCCTTAACAGGAATAACAACTCCGCCCTTATCTAATGAAAGTAAACCTGCCAAACTGAAGCTAATCTTGTCGTCTATATTAACTACATAAGATATTTTAGATGCACTACCTTTAGTGTTATCTAAAATTCTGTTGTTTACTTTTTCAATAGTTTTAGTTTCGGATTCTGATGAAATTACAAAACCTTTAACCTTTTCGTCTGCAAGTGATTTAGATGAAAATCCAGAAAATGTAGCATAAATACACAAACATGCTAAAACACTCCTAAATATTGCTCTTTTCAAATAATCACTCCTTAATTAAATTAATCAGGTCAATTAGCTTTAACCTGATAATAGAATTATAATGATTTTGTATAAAATCGTCAATTTATTTAAATGTTTTTTAAAAAAAATCATAAAAAAACAAAAAAATTAACAATGTTTTAAATCGGAGATTAGTATTTATAACTTTTTTGTAATTTTTTCAAAATTCTAATTCCCTATTTTTCAAAGGTTACAGAATAGTTACAAAAAAAATCAAGATTTTCGAAAAAAATACTCGAAAATATTAAAAAAATGTAATATTTGCTGTTTTTAGGCTTTTTTCTGTTTGTTTTTCCTTGAATTTACTATATATGACATTAATGACATAGAGAAAATAAGGCTAATTCCAATTAAACTGTATATACTTACAGACTCTCCAAGTATTACTTTTCCAAGAATTACAACAAATACAATTCCTAAGTAATTAAATATACTTACATCTGAAGCATTAGCATATTGATAACTAATAGTTAGTCCAAATTGCCCAACAGCTGATGCGACACCTATCAATATTAAATATATAAAAATTTTTAAATCCGGAATCATCAAATTTTTGAATATAAATGGAAAACTGAAAATAGTTGAAAATAATGAGAACACAAAAATTATAGTTTCAGTCCTTTCAGCTTTTCCAATTCTGGAAACACACATATATGCGATAGATGCACTAAGTGCAGAACTCATTGCAACCATCGCAGGAAATAATCTGGAATTAAATTGTGGTCTTACAACAAAAATAGCACCAATAAAAGAAAAAGTTAAAGTTAAAAATCTTTCTAGAGTAAATTTTTCTTTAAATAAAAAACATGCAATCAACACTACAAAAATAGGACTGGTTCTCTGCAATATTCCGGCATCTGCAACAACCATATTATTTATAGCATAAAAATTAAAAATTACTCCCATATATCCGAAAGCTGATCTCATGAGAAGTAATTTCCTATTTCTTTTTTCACCCAAAAAGCTACTACCTCTTATAAGTATGTATATAGCACAAATTATTAACATAACAAAATTTCGCATAAAAACTTGTTGCATAAGTGTAAATTTGCCTGATGTCAGCTTTACAAAAATTTGCATAAAACTAAAACCAAGCGTAGAAATAATCATAAAAATAATACCTAATTTTAAATTTTTATTTCTGGAATTTTCTACCATAAAACCTCCTTTTCAAAAAAATAAATGCCACACAAGTGGCATTTATTAAAAATTAATTTTAAGAAATTATTATAATGATGCTTCATAATCAGCGTCATTAGTTAATTTTTCTAATTCAGCTGGATTAGACATTTCAATTTTGCAAACCCATGCAGCATAACAATCTTTGTTAATTTCACCTGGTTCATCGTCTAATAATTCATTAACTTCAACAATTTTTCCTGAAACAGGAGCATTAATATCACTTGCAGCTTTTACAGATTCTACAGATGCTAAAGAGTCACCTGCTTCAACTTCATCATCAACTTCTGGAAGTTCAACATAAACTATATCTCCCAAGTGATCTTGTGCATAATCAGATAATCCAACTGTTGCAATATTTCCTTCAACTTTTACCCAATCATGATCTTCAGTATAAAGTAATCCTTTTTCTACTCTCATTCTAATATACCTCCTAAAATTTTTACTATAACAACATATCCAACTATGTACTAATTTATTGGACATCTACTATAAATATTATAGTATACTTAAATTATAGTGTAGTTTGCAAAAAATTTCAATACCTTTTATTACTTTTTTAGAACTTTTTTACAATTTATTCAATAAAATCGAAAATTTATTAAGTTTTGGTATTTAAAAATATTTTTTGCACCTAATTTCACATTAAATAAAAGATACTGATGATGTTAAGACTGTGAAATTATAACATAAATTCACACTTAAAATTTTTACAATCTTAAAGCTAAGATATTGTAATAAAAATTTTTTATATTTTATTAATTCACAAGAATATTATTAAAATTTAGATTTTTTTACAGGAAAACTTTTATTTTTACATATTTTTTGCTTTTTACAATTGATTTTTTTATAAATTGTTGTATAATATATGTTAATATATTTTTTTAATAAATTTTGTGTAATTCAATATTTTTTAAATTTCAAAATTTTCAATTTTGAATATTTATATATTATAATTATTATTAAAATTTTTTAAAAATATGTTTAAATAAAATAATTTAATCTAGGAGGAGAAAATATTATGTGGGAAACAAAATTTCAAAAAGAAGGCTTAACATTTGATGATGTACTTTTAATACCGGCAAAGAGTGAAGTTCTACCAAAGGATGTTAATTTAACATCACAACTTACTAAGAAAATCAAATTAAATATTCCTGTTATTTCTGCTGCAATGGATACTGTAACAGAACATAAGATGGCAATTGCTATGGCTAGAGAAGGTGGACTTGGTGTAATACATAAAAATATGCCAATTGAACTTCAAGCCGAAGAAGTTAAAAAAGTTAAACGTTCAGAAAGTGGCGTTATTAATGACCCATTTTTCTTAACTCCGGATCATAATGTTCAAGAAGCTGAAGATTTGATGAGAAAATATAGAATTTCAGGTGTTCCAATAGTTAATTCAATGGAAGAAAAAAAATTAGTTGGAATTTTGACTAATAGAGATTTAAGATTTTTAGAAGATTATTCTGTAAAAATAGATACAGTAATGACAAAAGAAAATTTAGTAACAGCTCCTTCTCATACTACTTTGGATGATGCAGCAAAAATTTTAAGAAATCATAAAATAGAAAAATTACCTCTAGTAAATGATAAAGGAATTTTAACAGGCTTAATTACTATCAAAGATATAGAAAAAGTTGTTAAATATCCAAATTCAGCAAAAGATGCTCAAGGAAGACTTCTTGTTGCAGCTTCAGTTGGAACAGGTGCAGACACTTTTGAAAGAGTTGAAGCTCTCGTAAATGCAGGTGTTGACGCTCTAGTTATAGACACTGCTCATGGTCATTCTATGGGAGTTGTTAATAAGGTTAAAGAAATTAGAGAAAAATATCCTGACCTTGATATTATTGCAGGTAATGTTGTAACAGCAGAAGCAACTAGAACACTTTTTGAAGCAGGTGCTGATGTTGTTAAAGTTGGTGTTGGTCCGGGATCAATTTGTACAACAAGAGTTGTTGCAGGTGTAGGAGTTCCACAAATTACAGCTGTTTATGATTGTGCTACTGTTGCTAGAGAAATGGGAAAAACAATTATTGCAGACGGTGGATTAAAATATTCAGGTGATGTTGTTAAAGCACTTGCTGCAGGTGGAAATGTTGTAATGTTAGGTTCAATGCTTGCAGGTACTGATGAATCTCCGGGAGAATTTGAAATTTTCCAAGGAAGAAGATTTAAAACATACAGAGGTATGGGATCTCTTGCGGCAATGGAAAAAGGATCAAAAGATAGATACTTCCAAGAAGAAGGTAAAAAACTTGTTCCGGAAGGCATTGAAGGAAGAATTCCTTATAAGGGAACTTTAGCAGATGCAATCTATCAAATCGTAGGTGGAATTAGAGCAGGCATGGGATATACAGGCGCTAAAGACTTACAAACTTTAAGAGATACTGCACAATTTGTTAAAATGACAGGTGCTGGACTTATTGAATCTCACCCACATGATGTTCAAATAATTAAAGAAGCTCCAAACTATTCTAAATAGAGAAAAAGGCTATTCGTTTTAAAGCGAATAGCCTTTATTATTTTTATAATCATAATACCATTTAGGTATAATTGTTTTAAAATTCTCATAATTTTCAAAAGTCTTATAAAATCTTCTCTTCATTCCAAGAATTTCTTTTTCTCCAAATTTTTCAGCCCATTTAATTGAATACAAGGTATAACAAGCTACATAAATTGCTTGAATCTCCCAAAATTCATTCGGAACATCATCTTCAAAATAGGAGTCAATCTGCCCTACACAGTATGGAATACTAAACTCTATCCCGAAACTTTCCAATTTATAAAATTCCTCATAAGAGTTGTATATTTCCCAACGATTAAAATCTATAACTCCTATCTCATTATTTTCCATTAAAATTAAATTTGAAGGATGAAAGTCTCCATGTAAATAAGAATAATTTCCACAAACTTTATCTACATTCCTTTTAACATATTCAATAAAATTACTGTCATTTTCAACTCTCACATCAGATGATTCATATTTTTCTATTTTATCCAACAATTTTATTTTAAGCCTATCATCAAAATTTTTGTCCTCAACTTTTAGACTGTGAATAGCTTTTAGAATTTTCCCTGCTTTTCTTCCAAGTAAATATTGTTCTTCGCTTGAAAGTTTTGGAAGCACATCACTTAAATCAACTCCGTTAATCCAAGATAAGAGCATATAGACATTCTTTTTATCATTACATATTCCAAAACTTATAGGCTTTGACATTTCAAAGCCTAGTTTAGAAAATTTTGAAATAACTTCATATTCTTTCTCTTTTTGTTCATAAAGAGAAATGTCAGATAATCTTAAAAGCAAATACTCATCTTTATTTTTTAATTTTATCTTAAACTTTTCATCTTTAGAATATCCTTTATTTATTTTCTCAACACTTTCTACATCTTCCAGTTCTTTTATATCTTTTAAAAATTCAAACATATATTCTCCAATTAATTATTGATAAACTGCTCTACTTCCTCCAATCAATTTCGGTCTAGAAGTTAATGCTGTTAAATGTGCATTTCCTATTTCTTTTATTGATAATCTTACCGGTATCTGAACAAATTTAACATGCATTCCGATTGATGTATCTCCTATATCAAGTCCTGCTTTTGCAACTATTTTTTCTACAACCACAGGATTTTTAAATAATTCGTATGCAGAAGTAGCTACTCCACCACCCGCATTTTTTTGTGGTACTACATTAACTATTTCAAAATTATTTTTAATCGCAACTTCTTTTTCTATAACTATTGCTCTATTCAAATGTTCACAACATTGAACAGCAAAATTAACTTTAATTTTATCTAACTTTTCTTTTATAGTTTCAACAATTAGCTTTCCTACTTCAATATCAGTGTCTTTTCCTATATGTTTTCCTTTTACCTCACTTGTACTACAACCTAAAACAAAGATGTCTCCCTCTTCAAATTTAGCTTTTTCGATAAGTTCATCCATACAAATTTCTAAATCTTCTCTAATTTTACCTAAATCCATAACGACCTCCTAAAAAGTACTAATCTTTTTAACAGTTTTTAAAAGCAAGATAAATCCTGTTATAGCAGAAATAAAATCAACTATCGGATAACTAATCCATGCTCCTAAAACACCAAATCTTCCTACCATAATTATAACTATCGGAATATATAGAAGTGTTTCTCTATAAATTGATAAGAAAAAATTATATTTTTCCTTACCGACTGATTGGAAAAAGTATATACAAATGTAATAAAAACTTAAAATTGGAAAAACTAAAATTACATATTTAAAACTATCTGCAGCCATTTGTAAAAGTCTTTCGTCTTTTAAAAATAGACCTATAATAAATTTAACATTATAATTCATAAATATCCATATAAGAGTGGATAATGAAAATACAAAAATAAATCCTGTTTTTAAAATTTTCTTGATTTTAACAAAATTTTTTGCACCATAGTTGAACGAAATAAGTGGTTGAATTGAACTGCTTACTCCTATCATAGCAACAAACATAAACATAGAAACTTTTGTTATTACTCCTACTAGAATAATCGCATCATTACCGCCAACCGGTAAAAGCAAATGATTAAGGACACTTATTAATATAGCATCTGAAAATTCTATTATAAATGAAGAAAAACCTATTGCTAAAATATTAAATGAAATTTTCGAGTCAAGTCTTGGAATTAAGCTGAAATTATTTTCTTTCTGTAATTTTTTTACAAAAACAAATGAAAATAAAAAAGATATAAATTGGCTCGAAATAGTGGCAATCGCAGCTCCTTCTACAGCCATATTCAAATTTTTAATTAAAATATAATCTACAACTATATTTATTAAAGCTCCAATACTTGAAGCAATTAGCATAACTTTCATATTTCCGTAAGCTATGTTCATATAACCGAAAACCGTTGTAAATGCTAAAAAAATACTGCCACACATAACAATTCTTAGATATTTGATGGAATACATCAGAATATTATTTCTAGCTCCTAAAAACACGCAAATATTCTCAACAAAAAGAATTGATATTATTGTAACTGCAAATATAATAAGTAAAGTTAGTCCATTTACAGCTGTGGTATATTTTGTTATATCTTTATTTCTTTTTTCTCCAAGTCTTCTGGAAATTAAATTTGAAACTCCTATACCAAGACAAACAGAAATTGCAATAACAAGTCTTTGGAGCGGAAAAACTACACTTAAAGCCCCGATTGAATCAGCTCCGACATATCTACCAACGAAAAATGTATCAACCATATTATATAATTCCGCAATAAGAATACTCAAAATTCCCGGTATTGCAAAATGTAATATTGCCTTAACTATATTAGTTTCGTAGTAAATACTTTTCGTATCCATTTTTATAAACCTCTTTAATCCTCATATCCATTTGGATTATTTACTTGCCATCTCCAACTGTCTTCACACATTTCTCTTATTCCATATTTAGCTTCCCAGCCAAGCTCTTTTTTTGCCTTAGTAGAATCAGCATAACATTCTGCAATATCTCCGCTTCTTCTTGGAGTAACTAAATATTTTATCTTTTTACCTGTAACTTCTTCAAAATTTTTAATCATATCAAGAACACTATAACCTTCGCCTGTTCCAAGATTATAAATTCTAACAGCCTTACTATCTTCAAACTTTTTAATTGCCTTTATATGACCTAATGCTAAATCTAAAACATGAATATAATCCCTTACACCTGTTCCATCTTTTGTTTCATAGTCATCTCCAAAGACTCTAACATAATCCAATTTACCAACTGCTACTTGAGTTATATATGGAACTAAATTATTTGGAATTCCATTCGGATTTTCCCCTATTCTACCACTCTTATGAGCTCCAATCGGATTAAAATATCTAAGAAGAATAACATTCCATTCATTATCAGAAATATATAAATCTGTAAAAATTTCTTCTAAAAATAATTTTGTTCTTCCATAAGGATTAGTTACAGAAAGTGAAAAATCTTCTTTTATAGGAACTGATTTTGGCTTCCCATAAACTGTTGCAGAAGAACTAAAAATTATATTTTTTACATTAAATTCTCTCATAACTTCTATAAGTTTTATACTTCCATTAATATTATTATCATAATATTCTATAGGTTTTTCAACAGATTCTCCAACAGCCTTAAGTCCTGCAAAATGAATTACTCCATAAATATCATTTTCCGAAAAAATCTTTCTAAGTATTTCTTTATCTCTAATATCGCCTTTGTAAAATTTGAATTTTTTACCACTGAGCTCTTCTATTATCTTTAAAACTTTTTCACTGGAATTGTAAAAATTATCAATTATTACAACTTCATATCCTTCATTTAAAAGTTCTATACAAGTATGAGAGCCAATATATCCAGCCCCTCCGGTAACTAAAATTTGTTTCATATTTATCTCCTATTTTATATTCTTAATTAATTCTCTACATCTAATTTCATCTTTTTTTAATTGCTCTATGAGTTCCTCAACAGAATTAAATTTTATATTATCCCTAAGTCTTTCCAAAAAACAAAGTTCAATATTTTTCCCATAAATATCTCCATCAAAATCAAATATATGAGATTCTATCGTGCATTTTTTATTATCAAAAGTCGGATTATATCCAACACTTGAAAAACTAAAATATTCCTTTTTATCTACTATAGTTTTGGTAAAATAGACTCCCTCTTTTACCATAACATAATTAAAAGAAATCTCCAAATTTGCTGTAGGATAACCAAGATTTCTTCCTCTTTGAAAGCCGTGAGTTACTTTTCCCTTAATTGAATAATTATCTCCTAACAAATCATTTGCCAATTCAATTTTTCCTGATTTTATGTATTCAATTATTTTTGTACTGCTGATTTCAATATCACCATAGTTTAATTTATCAACAATGGTACAAGATAAACTTTTTTCTTTCATATATGATTTTATAAAATCCGTATTTCCTCCACGATTTTTTGAAAATCTGTAATCTTTTCCAACCACAATATGTTTTATATTTAGATTGATAGTTAAAAAATCTAAAAATTCTGTTGGAGAAAGATTTTTAATTTTTTCAGAAAATTCAATACTAAATACATAATCTATTTTAAAACTCTCTAGTTTTTTTAATTTATCCTCAAAGGACATTATCCTACTTGCATTTTGATGAAAAATCAAATCTTTTGTATGATTTTCAAAAAGAAAAACCGCACTCTTATAACCTTTATTTAATTTTACATTATTTAATTCCGAAATCAATTTTTGATGTCCTCTATGAAAGCCATCAAAATTTCCTAGAGCTACAACAATGTCATCAAATTTAAAATCACTTTCCAAATTTAATTTAAAATGCTCCATAAAAACCTCTTATTTAATCCATATTTTACAATAATTATACACCAAAAAGTACTTAATTTCAATTTTAGAAATAGTAAGCCCTTTAAGTCTATAAAAAATCTTATTTTTACCACATAAAAAAACACGTTCGTACTGAACGCGTTCTCTCTATAATTTTTCTATTACATCTAGTATATCTGTTAAGCAATCAGTGTCTATTTTTTCGGCTTCACCTTCATCAACCATTTCAGGTATTTTTTTATCAAGAGGAATCTTTGCAACATTAGTAAGTCCAAATTTTCTTGAAATATAAGGTAAATCACTTTCACCAAATATATTTACTTCTTCATTACAGCAAGGGCATTTAAAATAACTCATATTTTCAACTATTCCAATAATTGGAATATTCATCATTCTTGCCATTTTAACCGCTTTTTCTACAATCATAGAAACCAAATCCTGAGGAGATGTCACAATTATAATTCCATCTACAGGTAATGATTGGAAAACTGTTAGTGGAACATCCCCCGTTCCAGGTGGCATATCAACAAACATATAATCCACATTTTCCCAAACTACATCTGTCCAAAATTGTTTTATTACTCCACCTATAACAGGTCCTCTCCAAATGACAGGATCTGTTTCTTTTTCAAGCAATAAATTTATACTCATTATTTTTATTCCATTTTCAGTTCTACAAGGAATAATTCCTCTTTCATCAATTTTAGCTTTACTATCAATTCCAAAAGATTTAGGTATTGAAGGTCCTGTAACATCAGCATCTAAAATTGCAACTTCCTTACCTCTTTTCATCATTCCGGTAGCAAGCATGGAAGTTATTAAAGATTTTCCAACTCCACCTTTACCACTAATAACACCAATTACTTTTCTTATATCGCTAAATTGATTTTGATCAACCAACAAACTTTCAAACTCTTCTGACACTCCACAACTTGATGCACTAGCACAACCGGAGCATCCTCCTGAACTACAACTATCGCTCATAATAACCTCCTATATTTTCAATTCTTCAGAAATATACATTTTATAGTAAATTCCTTTTTTATCTAATAATTCTAAATGTGTTCCCTGTTCTAAAATATTTCCTTTTTCTATTAAAACTATTTTATCACAATGCTTTATCGTTGATAATCTATGCGCAACTATTACAGATATCTTTCCCTCTAAAATATCTTTCATTTTATTTTGAATAATTTTTTCAGTTTCAGTATCTATTGAAGAAGTTGCCTCATCCAAAATTAATAATTTTGGATTTTTTATCAATGCTCTTGCAAAAGAAATTAATTGTTTTTGTCCATTTGAAATATTATAGCCCGTTTCGCCAATTACAGTATCAATCCCATCCGGTAACTTGGAAATAAACTCATCTATACCCAATAAATTACAAACATCAAAGATTTCATCATCTGTTGCATTTGCATTTCCAAATTTTATATTTTCCTTTATAGAAATTGAGAAAAGTTGAGGTTGTTGTAAAACATATCCCAAATTATTATAAAGACAAGTCTTATCAATATTTTTATAATTTATACCATCAAGATAAATATCTCCGGAAGTTGGATCATAAAATTTACAAATCAAATTGACTATTGTTGATTTTCCACTTCCCGTACTGCCAATAAAGGCAACACTTTCTCCTTTTTTAATTTCAAAATTAAAATCTTTTAAAATTAATTTATCGTCATCAAAATAGTGAAAACAAACATTTTTAAATTCTATATTTCCATTAAAATTAAAATCACTTTCTTTTTCTTCAAGAATTTCATCTTCTTCATATAAAATTTGAAAAACTCTTTCAGCTGATGCCTGTGCAGATTTTAAATCGGCAAAAATTTGTGCAAGCATTTTAAAAGGTTCAAATATTTGAAAACTATAAGTTAAAAAGCTCAAAAAAGCTCCGTAAGTCATAACATTTTTCATAACTGAAATTGATGAAAAATTAAAAGCAAAACCAACTCCTATACTTGCTACAAACATTACTGCAGGAACGTAAATAGCAGATATCAAAATGGATTTTAAATTATTTTTTCTATATTTTTCATTAAAATACATAAATTCTATTTTCTTTTTATCTTCAATTCCAAGTGATTTTATAGTCTTTATGTAACTTAAAGATTCTGTATAACTTCTTATAATCTTAGAGTTATAATCCCTTACTTTTCTTTGAAATTTCAAAATATTTTTTTGAAAAAGTAAAGTTACAATATATATTACAGGCAACATTAAAAATAACATCAAAGTCAAAGTATAACTTAAGTAAAGCATAACAAAAATTGAAATTAACAATACAATTATACTATAACTTGCATCTATAACTCCCCAACTAAAAACTTCACTTAGTTTTTGAACGTCGGAAGTCAATCTGGAAATTAACTCTCCGGTTTCATATTTCTTTATATTTGTTATAGAAAATTTTTCAATCTTTTCAAAAACTGATTTTCTAATCTCCTTTGAAACTTGATATTCAAGTTTTCCTCCAAAAACATAGAAACTATAAATTGAAAAAGTCGATAAAATTACAAGGCAAAAAAAGCTAATTCCTGCAACAATAAATCCCTTTAAATTTTGCTTTGTTATAAAATCATCAGTTAGCAATTTTATTGATAAAGGAACTACTGCTTGTAAAACTCCCGAAATTATAACTACAAACATCAGCATATAAAGTTTTTTATATTCAATTTTATAAAATTTTATTAAATCTCTAAAAACATTTATATTTACAGTTTTCTTTTTATTCATTATTTACATCATATTCCTTACTTTGAATTTCATTTATTTTACTATATATTCCATTTTTCTTTATTAACTCACTATGTGTACCACTTTCAACTATCTTTCCTGCGTCCATAACAATTATATTATCACAATTAGTTATAGTTGAAATTCTGTGAGAGATAAAAATAGAAGTAAATTTTCTATCCATTGACTTAAGTGCATTATTTATCTTTAAATCCGTATTCATATCGACAGCACTTAAACTGTCATCTAAAATCAATACTTCAAAAGGCTTTAACAAACTTCTGGCAATGGAAATTCTCTGCTTTTGTCCACCTGAAAGATTTACACCGTTGTCAATTACTACAGTTTCATATTTAGATGAAAAATTCAAAATCTCATTATGTATAGATGAAATTTTAGTAGCATTATAAATAGAATTTTCATCAATATCATTATTTACAATTTTTATATTATCCAAAATTGACATATTAAAAAGTTCGCTATCCTGCATAATTGCAGAGATTTTTTCTCTAATATATCTTTTATTTATCTCTTTTATATTTATTCCGTCGATTAAAATTTCTCCACTCGTAGCTTCAAAAAATCCAAGTAAAAGATAAACTATCATACTTTTACCACTTCCGGTAGAGCCGATAACTCCAAGACTTTCTCCTGCATTTACAACGAAACTTATATTATCCAAAATAATATTATCATTAACTTTTAAGCTAACATTTTTAAATTCAATCTTTTCAGAAAAAGATACATCTCTTATGCCATAATCATAATCCTCTTCAGGCAAATCCAAGACTTCATAAATTCTAGAAATAGAAACACTCGCTTTAGCCATATCGCTAAGCAATTGTCCCATCTGTCTAATTGGCCAAATAATCATATTTATATAGATAACAAAGGCAATTAAATCTCCGAAATTCATCTTACCTGTAATAGTTTCATATCCTCCAACTACCAAAATTACTGCAAGTTGTAGGAAAGTTAAAAAGTCATTCACTGCTCTAAATCTAGCAAAAGTCTTCATAAAATTATTTTGAGTTATATTAAATTCTTCGTTTTTTTCTCTAAAGCGATTTAAAATATAATCTTCTCTATTAAATGCTTTTATAACCCTTATATTAAATAAAACTTCTTTTATAAAAACCATCAGTTTACTTTCTGCTTCATCTGTCTTTTTGAAAATTTCACCGATTTTTTTATAAAAAACATAAGATAAAACAGAAATGACAAGACAAAGACTTATACTTATCATTGCAAGTTTAAAATTAATCAAAGACATAACGATAATTACCAGAATAATTGTCGCAATAGATCCAAAAGCATTGACAAGTTGAGCTGCAAAAAGTTTTCTTACAGTTTCAATATCTGAAGAACTCCTTTGAATTAAATCTCCTGTAGAATACTCTTTCAAACATCTTATATCTATATTTAAAAATTTATTATACATTTTTTCTTTTAAATTAAAAATTAAATTTTCACAGGCAACATTAGAATAATAATTCCTCAAAAATATAAAAATACAACTGATTCCTGTTAAAATAACTATTACAAAAGCTAATATGTATATATTTCCTCTAAGAAAATCTCTACCGCCTATAAGATTAACGGCCTTTCTTAAAATATCGTATTTGTACTCCTTATTTCCAATTATTGAATCTACAGTAATCATAATTACAATAGGTGTCATTCCGGAAAAAATTTGTATAAAAATTGTTGAAATCATAGAAAGAAAATAAGTCAATCTATTATTTTTCAAAATCTTCCAAAAAAGTTTAATTTCTTTCAACATATCACCTCAAAACATACTTACTTATATTTTAATCTAAATTAGACAAAAAGGCAAATTTATTTGGATTTCTAAAGTTTTTTTGTTATAATACTTTAAGAGGTGATTTTATGTGCACAACTTTTTCTATTTTTAGAAATGGAGAAACACTACTTGGAAGAACTATGGATTTAAGAGCGTATCACAAATATGAATTTAAGTTCTTTCCTAAAAATTTTAACTATGAAGAAGATGTTTTTGGAAACAAATTATATACTAAATACAAAATTATGGGTGCAACTTTTAGATATTATGACCATTTAATTGACGGAATAAACGAAAAAGGTCTTTTAGGCTGTACCAACTCCTTTAGAAATGCAATAAATTTCAAAAGCGAGCCTATGAATTCAAAATTAAATTTAACATCTACAAAACTTTTAAATGTATTTTTAACAAATTGTGAAACCCTTGAAGATATAAAAAATTTGGCTCCGAATATATACATTGTAGAAAAATCTCTTGTTGATGAAAATAACTACTCAAGACATTATCATTATATGTTTACAGACAAAAATAATAAGAGTTTAATTGTAGAAATTGAAAATGGAAATTTAAAAGTTTACGAAAATGAATACAATATAATGACTAACAGTCCAAGTTTTACAAAGCATATCAGAAATTTAAAAAAATATTTAGAAAAAAGAGAATTAAAGGGAAATATTTTCACTCCTACAAAAAGATTTATAAGAGCATACATAGAGTTGGAAAATTTAAAAGATAAAAATTTTTCGAAAAGTAACGAAAATATTCTATTTAGTTCTTTAAAAAAATTTACAATTAATAAAACAGACTTGGAAAATCTTCCAGAAGATTCACAAAATATAACCCTTTACTATTCCGTATCAAATGCAAAAACTTTAAAATATTATTTCAAATATACAAATTTAGAAAATATAAATTCTTTTTCATTTGACGACTTCAAAGAGGAAAATAGTAAAACAACAGTTCAATTTATTTAATGAAAAAATGACTTTACAAAATGTAAAGTCATTTTAAATTTATTTAAAATTTTATTCAAATACTATTTTATAATTTTCTTTTATTTCCTTTGTAGTATTTAGGAGATCTGTAATAACTTTCTTTGCAACCTCATTTGACTGTTCAAAAACTCCGCTTTCTCTTGCATTAGCTTCTGCATTTTCCTTACCATTTTGAGTGAACTCTGCATAGTCACCAACTTTAACCGGATTAAAAATAGAATTTTTTTCATCATAAACTTTTATGGATTTCATATCCAACTCATTTGATAATATTTTGGATTCAGGCAAAGTAACTTTTATAGTTTTATTAGCATTATCAACCTCAACCTTAGTTTCAGACAAATCTATTCCAATTTTCAAAACACCTGTATAAGTTACTATAAAACTGGATTTTGTAAATGGTAACTTAATATTAAATAATGTATTCCAATCTTCTCTACTAGCTAATTCTTTGTACTTATACTGAATAGTAGCTAATTCTTTCAATTCTTTAACCTGTACTCCTATAGTTTCATTAGTTATTTTAGCTTTCCCATTATCTGTTCTGAACCAAAAATAAGTTCCTCCTCCAACTATTATAATCAATAGTAAAACCATTGGCATAGAAACAGCTTTTTTTGAAAAATTCTTCAAAGTATTTTTCATTTTAATAATCCTCCTAAATAAATATAATAACGTAACCATTATATATATATATATATATAGGATGTCAAGTATTTTTTTATTCCATAATTAAAAAAGCGAATAAATTATACTTTATTCGCCATATCCATTATTTTTTTGAATCTATGATTTACTCCAGACTTACTGATTTTTAAAATCTCTGCCAATTCCTTTAATGAATAGGTTGGATTTTTTAATCTCAATTCGCAAAGTTCAAGTAAATTTTTATCTATATTTTTTTTACCATATCTCTTATAAAGTTTGTTTATTGCATCAATTTGAGCAAAAGCGGTATTTAAAGTTTTATCCAGATTTGCAGTTTCACAATTTGTAAGTCTATTGGTATTATTCTTTATTTCCTTTATCATCTTGGTTTCTTCAAACTTAAACAAACTATTTACAGTTTCAACAAGTGAAAGAAAATCTGAAATCATCTCGCTGTCTTTTATATATACGATATATTGACCTTTTTTTTCAAGACTTTTTGCCTTTATTCCAAATACCCTCAAATATTTTATAACAAGTTTTGCCAATTCTTCAGAATTCAAAGTGAATTCCAAATGGTAACTTTTGTCCGGATTGGCTATTGAACCCGCTCCCAAAAAAATTCCACATAAAAAGTTTTTAATAAAATTTTTACTTTTTGTTGAATCTTCATATAAATCATCTTTTGGAAAAAGACTATCCAAATCAGAGAAAAAAGTATCTCCTAAAAATCTTCTCGAAATTTCTTCATCTTCTATTACAATTTTATATACATTATTCTTTCTTAAATTTGAAATCTTGGAAACTATGATTTTCCCATCATAAGAATATAAAAATTTAAAAAGTTTAAAAATTCTTCTTATAATTGAATTATTTGTAGTTTCAAAACGAATTATAAAAGCAAAATTACTGAAAACTATTGTTCCATTAGTTCTTATGAAAGCAGAAAGCTCAGAAATAGCAGACTCCCTTTCTACTATTTCTCTTCTTGAAAGTTCATTTTTTAAATCAGTTGAAAAAGCCATTATCTTCTCTTTCTCTTTTCATAAAAATAATTTGCACTCTTTAACATATTTCTTTCAGCATCATGCTTTACTAATTTCATAGCCTTATCATACGGTAAAAATATTGCTTCTACAAAGCCTTCCTCTCTCTGTGGAATTAAATTCAAATCTTCAGGCTCCATATAAAAATAATGAACTGTTTTTTTCACCTTTTCACCGTCATTATGTTGATAATCATATTTTACAAATCCCAAATACTTTATAATTCTGGCTTTTATTCCGGATTCTTCTTGAACTTCTCTAATAGCGGCAATCTCTTTAGTTTCATTATTTTCAAGTCTTCCTTTCGGTAAAACCCATTCATTGCTAAATTTCTTTAACAACAGAAATTCACCATTATGAATTACAACTCCACCGGCACTAACTTCTAGCATAATCCCTCCTATTGTCTTTTCACTTATCTTCCTAATATTATAACACGAATTTAATGTACATTCAATTTATATAGTCAAAGTAATTAATTCAAGTTAAATTATATTTTATTCCCGAAAAATATAAACAATTATGCAATAGAACTGTATTATATTTGATTATCTAAGAAGAATTATGATATAATATGTCTTGTGTATTTTAGATTAAAAAGATTGTCAAAAGGAGATTATAAATGAAATTAGGAATAGTTGGACTACCAAATGTTGGTAAAAGTACATTATTTAATGCAATTACAAAAGCGGGAGCTGAATCTGCAAATTATCCTTTCTGTACTATAGATCCTAATGTAGGACTTGTAAATGTACCCGATGAAAGATTAAATAAATTGACAGAACTTTACAATTCAAAAAGAACAATACCTGCAGTTATAGAATTTTATGATATTGCAGGACTTGTAAAAGGAGCAAGTAAAGGCGAAGGTCTTGGAAATAAATTCTTATCTCATATCAGAGAAGTTGATGCGATAGTTGAAGTTATAAGATGTTTTGAAGATGAAAATATTGTCCATGTAGACGGAGAAGTTAATCCTCTAAGAGATGTTGAAACTATCAACTTGGAACTTATATTATCAGATCTTGAACTAGTTGAAAAAAGATTAGAAAAAGCCAGAAAGTCCTTAAAGGGTAATAAGAGTTTCCAAGAAGAAGTTGACCTTTTGGAAAAAATATTACCTGTTTTGGAAGAAGGAAAATCTATAAGAACTTTAAATTTTGATGATAACGAAAAAGCAATTTTGAAAAACTTTTCTCTTCTTAGTGTAAAGCCTATAATTTATGTTGCAAATGTAAATGAAGACGATATGCTTGACGATGGAAAAAGTAATGAATATGTAAAAGTATTAGATGATTTTGCAAAAAAAGAAAATTCAGGTATTGTAGTTATTAGTGCTCAAATAGAAAAAGAAATTTCCGAACTTGAAGAAGATGAACAAATTGAATTTTTAAATGATTTAGGTATATCTGAAAGCGGAGTTTCAAAATTAATTAAAGAAAGCTACAATCTTTTAGGACTTATGAGCTTTTTAACAGCAGGACCGGAAGAAACAAGAGCTTGGACTATTAAAATAGGAACAAGTGCAGTAAATGCCGCGGGAAAAATACATTCAGATATTCAAAGGGGATTTATAAGAGCTGAAATTGTAAATTATGATGATCTAATTTCTCTAGGAAGCATGGTTGCCGCAAGAGAAAAAGGTCTTGTAAGACTTGAAGGAAAAGAATATATTATGCAAGATGGAGATGTAGTTTACTTTAGATTTAATGTTTAAAAGTTAATTAAGACTAAAAAGACTGCGCAATTAAAAACACAGTCTTTTTTGTGAAATAATAAATATTATTTTCCTAAAATACTTTTTACTTCTTCGTCTTTTAACTCATAGTTATAAAATAATTTATAAAATTCTTTTACTTCTTTTTCCATATCATATTTATAAATATCCGGATATACTAAATTACCAAGCCATTTCATTCCAATTACTCTATTAACTGCAGGTGGTCTTCCGAAGAAGTTATATGGTCCACTAGGAGCATAGAAAACTTTATTTTCCTTTACAGCTTTTAAAGTTTTAAAAGTTTCTTCTCCTTTAATTTGTTCAGCTAATTCTTTTGATTCAAAAACTAAGAAATCAGGATTTGCTTCTGATAATTTTTCAAAAGGAATTTCGTTTCCTGAACCACCTTGGACTTTTTCTACAGTAATTGCATTTTGAGCTCCGATAAATTCAATAATATCAGCGTGAATAGATCCTTTTGCATTTGCAAATAATCCTGTTTTTCCACCACCATAGTAAACTTTTTTAACATCTTTTATCTTTGCCTTATTTTCTTCAATTTCCTTATATGTCTTTTTAATATATTCTGAAAGCTCTTTTCCTCTTTCTTTATTTCCTAAAACTTCAGCAAGTCTATCAAAAGCTTCCGGTAATTTATCTAAAGATAATTCTATAAAGACTACAGGAATCTTTAATTGCTCTTGTAATTTGTTTAAGTCTTCTTCAATTCCTTTTTTCTTTTCACCCATATCAATTATTACATCAGGTTTAGCATTAATAACAGCCTCCATATTAAGATTTGCTTTCTTTCCATAGAACGCTCCAAATTCAGGCAAATTTTTCAACTCATCAGATATATACTTTTCTGTACTCTTTGAAAATTTTGATGCTACACCAACTAATTTATTCGGTTCAAAAATATGCAACATAACTTGTGCAGGATTTCCTGATGGAGCAACTCTTGTAATGTTTTGTTTTAAAGTAACTTCTCTTCCCAAGTCATCTTTAAAAACTCTAGTTTCGTTCTTTGTCTCTGTTTGTTCATTTTTCTTTTCAGCAGGTTTCGAACAAGCTGTAAAAAGAAGTCCGAAAGTTAAACAAAGAGCTAAAATTCTCTTAAATTTTTTCATATTTCCTCCTTCTCCACCACTACAATGGCTGTATTTTTTGGTTTACAATAATATTTTTTAAAAATTTCCCCATTGTAATTGTAATCTATATCTTTTACATTAGATATCAAATTAATTCCTTTTTCGCCATACCATTTATTTAAGTACTTAATAACTTCTTTATCATCTTTTAACGGTTGACCAAATTCAAAAGTTTGTCTGTAAATTTTATAGGGAATTTTTCTATCATCTAAAAACTTACAAATATCTTGAATAGTATTTTTATTCGGATTATGAACAATACTTTTTTCAACATCATTTCGTATTATTATCATCCTTTTAGTAAATAAGTTAAAAAAATTGTAAAAATAATCTTCAATATTTCCAAAATGAGAAAATAAAATATTGTCTTTTTTACCAATTTTTTCTATAAGTTCTCCGTCATAACAATTAGAACAAATTGTATTGAAATTTTTAATTTTATTTTTTGAAATATTTTTTTCCAAAAGTTCTAAAACTTGCTCATCATAATCTACTCCGATTATATCACTGAAATAATCAGATAATTTCATAGGTAAAATACCTAATCCACAACCGAAGTCAATAAGGCTTTCTCCTTTTGGAATGATTTTTTTGATTTCTAAAGTCATATTATCATGGTATTTAGTATATTCTGAAGCAACTAAATACCATTTTATTCTATCTTCATTCCAAAACATAATCGCGTCTAACCTCCTTATAATCAGGAATACAGAATTTTCCACTTTCAGTTTCAATTAAATTTATCGGAACATTATATAGTTTTTCTAAAGTTTCCTTATTTAAAATAGAAATATCTCCAAATTGACTTTCCTTATTTTTCTTAACTATCAACACCTTATCTGCATAAGTTAAAGCATGATTAGGATTATGAGTAGTTATTAAAAATCCAATATTTTTTTTCTTCAATGAATTACAAATTTCCATTATCTTAAGCTGATTTCCATAATCCAAATTTGCTACCGGCTCATCCATAAAAATATAGTTATTAGCTTGTAACAATGCTCTTGCAATTAAAACAAGCTGTCTTTCTCCTCCGCTGATTTGTCTATAGTTTTTATCTTTTAAATAAGAAATCCCTAAAGTTTGTAAAATTTCAACTGATTTTTTATAATCTTCCTTAGTTGTTTTATAGAAAAATCCGTCTTTTTTAGAATAATTTCCCATTAAAATAACATCAATAACTTTATAGTCAAATGCAGGAAAATGAATTTGTGGAATATATGAAATAAATCTTGAAAGTTTTTTACTTTTCAACAATTTTAAATTATTATCATCAATCAATACATTTCCATTTTTTATAGGAATAAGTTTTAAAAGTGCTTTTAAAAGAGTTGATTTTCCTGCACCATTCTCCCCTAAAACGCAGATTATCTCTCCTTTGTTCAAAGAAAATTTAATATCCTTTAATATTTCATTTTTCCCATAAAAAACATTTAAATTCTTAACCTCTATCATAATCTCTACCTTTTTTATAAATCAAATACAAGAATATCGGTGCTCCAATAAAAGAAGTAATTATTCCTATTGGAATTTCAGATGTAGTAATATTTCTACATAAAATATCCACAACAAGTAAAAAACTCGCTCCTAAAAGTCCGGATGCAGGAATCACAAATCTATAATCGTCTCCGAAAATAAGTCTTGAAAAATGTGGTATTACAAGTCCAATCCAGCCTATTATACCAGTAACTGCAACACTTGAAGCAGTCATTAATGTTGCAAAAAATATTATAATAAATCTAATTTTTTCAGTATTAAGTCCGAGTGTTTTTGCCTCTTCTTCTCCCATTGTAAAAATATTTATTTCTATTTTATATAAATTGGAAACTATAAGACCAATTACAATAGGAAAAAATATAAATTTAAAATCAATCATTTTTACAGAAGCAAAAGAGCCCATAAGCCAATATGTTATGCTTGGAAGTTGATTTTCCGTATCTGCAACGAGTTTCACAAAAGATATTAAGGAAGAAAACAAACTTCCTATCATCATCCCCGTTAAAATAAGTCCTAAAATTCTATCACTTCTAAAAATTTTACTTAAATTATAAGTAATAAAAACTGAGATCACACCCAAACTAAAGGATAAAAGTGTTATTTCAAAAAAATTAAAATACATAAGTATTCCAAAAGCACTTCCAAATGCCGCCGCTTGAGTTGTGCCTAAAATATCAGGACTTACCATAGGGTTTTTCAAAAGTCCCTGATACAATGCTCCACTTGTAGAAACTCCCGCTCCTACCAATATAGCACAGAGTACACGTGGTACTCTTATATTCCAAATCACCGTACTTGCAGGTGAATTATCAATTATTCCATAAAAAATTCTATTTGTTATTACTTTTATTACATCAAAAAACTTAATTGGATATCTTCCAATACTAAATGAAAAAATAAAAGCTAAAACTAAAAAACTAACTAAGAATAAAAATTTTATCCTTACTTTTTTATCTATCATATCTATCTTCTCCAAAAAATATAACGTTATATAGATTATAAATTATCAAAGTTAAAAAGTCAATTAAATTATTGTTTATTAATAGAAAAATTCAATATTCAATTAAACAATTAATATTCGCAAGATATTATAGTTTATAACGAACTTTTTCACAGAAAAACTTGACAGTTATAAATATATAAGATATGCTTACTTTAGAAATATATTGTGCAAAAACTAGGAGGTTCTGTTATGACATCAAAAGAATTATATCTTAGAATATTATTTACTATTCTAATAATCCAAAGTGTATATGTTCATAAGAAATATGTTGTACCGACTTTAAAAAATAATGGGACTTATGAAGGATATAAATGGTATTTAAGAATCGGGTTAACAGTTGTTGTTTTGATTGTAGTTTATATGGCGTACATTTTATTTATCGCTCGATAAACTCTTATAAAAAATATATGAAAATTAGGAGGTTCTGTTATGACATCAAGAGAATGGTTTCTTTTTGTATTATCTTGGCTTATGATTTTTTATATACAAATCCTTTATAAAAAATTTGTAATACCTAGTATAGAAAAAGAAAAAAATATATCACTTAAAAAATTTGTAATATATAGTAGAATTGTATATTTTGTAATTGTTGTAGGATTACTTTATTTTATGATATTTTTTAGGTATTAATCTAAAAAAATAATTTCAAAATTGATATATAAATAGCATAAAAAAAGGCAATGTTTTCGTAACATTGCCTTTTTCTCACATAAAAATTAAATACATTTTAGAAATATCTCCATATTAGTTATTCAATCTTAAAAATTCTTCTAATGTAAGCTTATTTTTTAAAATTTTATTTGCATTTTCAACTCCAACATAGCGAAAATGCCAAGGTTCAAATCTATAATTGGTTTTATCTTCTTGATTTTCAGGATAACGAAGAATAAAGCCATACTTATGAGCATTTTTCATAAGCCACTTAAATTCTTCAGTGTTCTTAAATTCTTCAGTCAGATTTTTTTCCTCATCTTTACCAATTATATCCAAACTTTGTCCTATCTGTGATTCATTATGTCCTGCAATAGTGTACATTGCATAAACCACATCTCTATCAGACTTTGGAGCATTTTTATGAAACTCTTTTTGTTCTTCATAACTTATAAAACCTTTATATAAATCTAAAGTTATTTTTTCTCTATTTGCATCAACCTTCATTAATTCAAATTGCTTCTCAACAAATTTATCCATTTGTGGATTAAAATCACTTGGTAATTCATATTCAGTATTTACTAAAAGAATACCTTTAATAACTTTGAATTTTTTATCCTTAGATACATTTTCTATTTTTTTACTTTCTATATAATAAAATTTTTCATTAAATTTAATTTTACTAATACCATCTTTATATCCATAAACTTCCAGATATTTTCCCTTTTCGACATTTCCATTTTCTTTTAGAAGATCAGAATTATCATAAATAGGTGTTTTTTCTAAAGTTTTTGCATAATTAGTTAAAAAATCTGAAAAATCGGTAATCTCCGATGAAGTTATATTTTCAAAATTATAAGGCATATTTTTTTCTGTTTCCAATTTTTTGTTTTTATTTTTAAAATAAAAAAAGATTAATGAAGCAAAAATTAATACAAAAATAGATAATAAAACAACGAATTTTCTACTTTTTGTTTTTTTCAAAATTATCCCCTCTAATTTATATTATCATATAATTAAAGGGATTTAGAAAACTAAATCCCTTTAAACTACTTTTTATTCAACATCTAATACTTTTCTTCCTTTATACATTCCTGTGTCAGGATTAACTCTGTGAGGTACAACCAATTCATTAGTTTCAGGATCTCTAACTAGAGCCACTTTAGGTAGTCTATATGAAGATGCTCTTCTTTTATCTCTTTTTGCTTTTGAAGTTTTTCTCTTAGGTACTGCCATTATAACACCTCCTCTGAATTCTTATAACATATACCTCCGTCTTAAACGGATAACAGAAGTATTATACTACAAAAAATTTAATTTGTCAACATTATTTTACTAAATTCATAGTATCTCTTGCAATCATTAATTCTTCATTTGTAGGAACAACTAAAACTTTTACTCTTGAGTTATCAGCTGAAATAACAGCTTCTTCTCTTGTATCATTTTTAGCATCATCAATAATGATTCCATATTCTTCCATATTTTCTAATATTAATTTACGCATTGAAGCTGAATTTTCTCCAATACCACCGGCAAATGAAATAGCATCTACGTGACCTAATTCAGCCATAAATCCACCAACATATCTTCTTACTCTTGTAATAAACATATCTAAAGCAAGTTGTGCTCTTTCATTTCCTTTTTCAGCAGCTTCTTCTAAATCTCTAAAGTCTGAACTTAATCCAGAAACTCCAAGAACTCCGGATTTTTTATTTAAAATTTGATTCATTTCGTCAGCTGAATATCCCTTTTCATTCATTAAGAATGTCATAACTGTAGGATCTAAATCTCCACTTCTTGTTCCCATTACAAGTCCTTCTAACGGTGTTAGTCCCATTGTTGTATCATAACATTCTCCGTTTTTAATTGCAGCAATTGATGAACCGTTTCCTAAGTGAACAGTTATAATATTTAGATTTTTCTTATCTGTATTTAACAATTCAGCAGTTCTTAAAGTTACATATCTGTGACTTGTTCCGTGGAAACCGAACTTTCTAAGTCTGTAATCTTCATAATATTCATAAGGAATCGCATACATAAATGTTCTTGCAGGCATTGTTTGATGGAATGCTGTATCGAATACTGCAACATTTTGTTTTCCCGGTACTAGGCTTTCACAAGCTTCAATTCCCATTAAGTTTGCAGGATTATGTAATGGTCCAAATTTAATAAATTCTCTAACTTTTGCTTTTACATTTTCATCAATAATAGTTGATGCTGTTAATTTATCTCCGCCGTGAAGTACTCTATGTCCAATTGCATTAACTTCATCCAAGCTCTTAACAACTCCATATTTTTCGTGAACTAGAGCATCAAAAACATGTTTGATAGCTGCTGTATGGTCTTTCATCGCTTCTTCAACAACTAACTTTTCATTTCCAACCTTGTGAGTTAATTTTGAACCTTCAATACCAATTCTTTCAACTAATCCTTTACATAATACACTTTCATCAGTCATATCAAATAATTGATATTTTAAAGATGAACTTCCACAGTTAATAACTAAAATTTTCATTAATTTCCTCCTAATTTTTAAAAAAGCATATTTTACATACACAAATATTTTACTATTTTGCTCTCAATAAGTCAATACAATTTTTTATTATTCTCTACAACCAAGAGCTATTATTCTTCGAAAATATCAACTTTTTCCTTTTTAATAGTGTTTTTTCTTTGCTTAAGAATTCCCATGATAAAAAACACTATTCCACAAATTACAAAACATGATCCAAAAATCGCAGTTATCCAAAATGGTGCATTTTTTTCTTTAATATATTTTAACATTGAAATTAGTAACATAATTCCAAAAGCAAATTGTGAAACTCCAATAGAAATAAACATTGAAAATTTTTTTCTAACTTGCTTATTAATCTCGTTACTATCTGTATATAATTCCAATGGTCCATTAGCTTTATTTTTTCTCATATATACCCTTCCAGCATATTCTGCAAGGATAGTAATTCCACTTTGTTCTAAAAAATTAAGATACTCTTTTTTCTTATTTCCACGATAGTTTGGAATATCAATTTTATATTGATACTTAGCGGGTGAAACATCTTCAAACTCATAATTTCCATTGCTATATCCTATTAACATAAGTCCACTTTCACCTTGTTCATTTAACCATTCTTCTTCTTTACAAATATCCAAAAAAGTCTTTTTAACTGTTGTTTTCATTGATTTTCTCCTTTAATGTTTTTGAATTTTTTAATAATTCTTCTAAACGAATTAATTCCAACTCGAAATATTTTTTTCCTGTATCTGTAATAATATATTCTATTTTTCTATCTTGTGGATTATTATCCAACTGTCTAATCCAACTCTTTTTTTGTAATGTATCTAATGCACCATATAGAGTTCCTGCTCCTAGATTAACACGATTGTTTGTCATCTCTGCAATGTCTTTCATTAAAGCGTATCCATGTGCAGGATTATGAAGACGAAGTAAAATATAAAAAACAGATTCTGTCAAAGCTCCACTGTTTGTTTGTCTTCCCATTATTTCCTCCTTTATATTACGTTTTATGATATATCGTAATTAGAGTATATCATAAAACGTAATATTTGTCAACACTTTAATTAAAAAAATTTATTTTGCACAATAATAGTAAAATCAATGCTTATAGAATGTTTTTACAATTTAAAAGCAGAAAATCTTTCGACTTTCTGCTTTTTTTAAATTATTTTTTTATTTTAATTTTATTTTCATTGCCATTTATGAGTCTTACAATATTACTCTTATGTCTATATATACTTAAACTTGCTAAAAGAAAAAATGTTGATAAAACGTAAAAATTTCTATATACAAAAAATATATATGATATTGGTAAAACTAAAGTTGTTGTAAGCATTGATGCCAACGAAATGTATTTACTAAGTATAACTATCGTTACAAATATTAAAATCGCTACAATTGCAATTTTATAGTCCAAAAACATTATAAAGCCGAAAGATGATGCAATCCCCTTTCCACCTTTAAAATTTAAAAATACAGGCCAATTATGTCCTAAAACTACAAATATACCGGCTAATAACACGCCATTTAATCCCAAGAGCTTCATTCCAATAAAACAAGCTAAAATTGATTTTAAAACATCAATAATAAATGTTAAAACTCCTGCCTTTAGTCCAAAAACTCTCAATGCATTTGTAGTCCCTGCATTTTTACTTCCATAATCTCTTATATCTTTATTAAACAATAGTTTTCCAAAAATCATACCACCTGAAATATTACCTAAAAGATATGCAATAGCTATGCAAATGATAAATTTAAACATTTTCTTCTCCTCTTGCTCTAAGTTCAAAAACTATAGGAGAAGAAGTAAAAGAAAAATTCTTTCTTATTTGATTTTCTAAATATCTCAAATAAGAAAAATGCATCAACTCCACTTTATTAACAAATATTACAAATTTCGGTGGTCTTACTGAAACTTGACTTGCATAGAAAATTTTAAGTCTTTGTCCTTTATCAGTAGGTGGTGAATTATGAACAACTGCATCATTTATAATATCATTTAAAATTCCTGTTGAAATTCTAGTACTATAATTTTCATCTGCAATTTTGATTGCCTCAAACAATTTATCAATTCTTTGTCCTGTTTTAACTGAAATAAAAACAAGTTGAGCATAAGGAACAAAACTTAATTTAGTTCTTATATCATCTTCAAAAGCCTTATATGTCTTATTATCTTTAACAATCAAATCCCATTTATTAACCGCAATAATTAAAGCTTTATTTTGCTCTTTAGCAAATCCTATAACTTTTGTATCCTGTTCAATAACTCCTTCTGTTGCATCAATTAAAAGAATTGCAATATCTGATCTTTCAACTGCATTTAAAGTTCTTACAACACTATATCTTTCCAAATTTTCAGTTATATTCTTTTTTCTTCTAAGCCCTGCAGTATCAGTGAAAATATAAGTTTTTCCATCTATTTCAACTCTTGAATCAATAGAATCTCTAGTAGTTCCAGCAATATCAGAAACAATCATTCTTTCTTCTCCAAGAATTCTATTCATTAAAGAGCTCTTACCTACATTAGGTTTACCAATCAATGCAATTTTTGTTACTTCATCCTCTTCGCCCGTATATTTGTTTTCAGGAAACTCTTTAATTATTTCATCAAGTAAATCCCCAAGTCCGAAACCTTGAGTTGCAGAAATAATATTTAATTTTTCATAACCAAGCTCATAAAATTCATAAACTTCCATAGGCGTTTTATGAGTGTCTATTTTATTTACGGCTAGTATAATAGGTTTCTTAGTTCTCCTTAGATAGTTTGAAATTTCTCTATCTTCATCCATTAAACCATTTCTTCCATCAACTACAAATAAAATTACATCTGCATTTTCCATTGCAACATCAGCTTGAGCTTTAATCTTTTGTAAAATTATATCATCACTATTAGGCTCTAAACCTCCTGTATCACAAAGTATAAAATGTTTATTTTGCCATTCTGCATCTTGATATAATCTATCTCTTGTAACACCCGGAGTATCTTCAGTAATAGCTATTCTTTTATTTATAAGTTTATTAAAAAGTGTTGACTTGCCAACATTTGGTCGTCCAACTACACAAACTAAAGGTCTTTCCATAAATTCACCTCCATCTTCTTAATATATATTTTAACATATTTTGTTATTTAAAAAAATAAGCTCCTCTAAGGGAGCTCATTATTATACTGGATAAATAGAAACTTGTTTTTTATCTCTACCTTTTCTTTCAAATCTTACAACACCAGAAACTTTAGCAAAAAGTGTATCATCTCCACCCTTACCAACATTTACTCCTGGGTGTATTTTTGTTCCACGTTGTCTAACTAAAATATTTCCTGCAAGAACGAATTGTCCATCCCCTCTTTTAGTACCTAATCTTTTAGCTCTACTATCACGACCGTTCTTAGTACTACCTAAACCTTTTTTACTAGAAAAAAGTTGTAAATTAATTTTTAACATACTCTACACCTCCTTATAATAAATCTCAATATATTTATTATATACTTCTTTCAATGATATAATGCCAACTTCAAAAGTTTTTATTATCGTTTGAATATCTCTAATTTTAGTTTCATCAAATTTTTCAATATCTATCATCATCTTTAAATATCCGTCTCTTACTTCCAAATTCAAATCTTTAGAATCTATGGAACAAATCTTTTCAATAGAATTAGGTGTATTCATAGATAAAATAGATAGTGATGCACAGAGAATATCATTCTCTTCACTAAAATCAGCATGTCCATCCATTTCAAATCCATAATATAAATCTTTTTTCTTAAAAATATAAATATTAGTCATTAAAATGCAATACTTTCAATCTTAACTTTTGTAAATGGTTGACGATGTCCTTTTTTCTTTCTATAATTTTTCTTAGCTTTGAACTTGAAAATTATAACTTTCTTTCCTCTTCCATGTCTTTCAACAGTTCCTTCTACCTTAGCTCCTTCAACTACTGGAGAACCAACTTTAATATCTCCATCTTTAGAAACTAAAAGAACTTTATCAAAAGATACTTTAGAACCTTCTTCAACATTTAATTTTTCAACAAAAATGCTTTGTCCTTCTTCAACTTGGTATTGTTTACCACCAGTTTCAATTATTGCGTACATAGTGCACCTCCTCATTCTTAAGACTCGCCGAATTAGGTGCTATGCTTCAAAAACCTAATCCGTGCGGTAACACAACAAGTAGTATAACATAAAATCAATAAAAAATCAAGATTTTTAAAAATTTTTCACAAAAAAAGAGTTATATAACATTTGTAGATTAAAAGATTGAAATTTCAACAAAAACTAAATATTTATATTATTTTAATTTTGTGATATAATTATTGTAGTCTTGTGCTAATAACAAGACTACAATAATTTCATTATAATTAGCTTGATTTAATTATCAAAATGAAATTATAATATAATAAATACAGTCTAGCCACAATGCACTAAACTGTATTTATTGCATCAAAATTACCTTAATAGTAATTTTTAATATGATGTTTTATTTTACTTTTAAAATAAGATAAAAAGTAATTAATATAAAAATAAAATGATTGTTATTTGAGGAGGTTTTTTATGTCAGAGAAAAAAATAAAAAATATACAATCTAAACAACCTAAAAATGAGAAAAAAAGTTTTGTAAAAACAATTTTCAAAGTTTTAAATATCACTATATTGACAATTCTAATGATTGGGGCAGGAATAACAGGTATTTTTGCAACTACATTTGTCGATATTATGAAAGAAACACCGGTTGTAGATGCAACCAATATGAATGAACTTATGATTCAATCATCAAAAATACTTGACAGAGATGAAAATTTGGTTGAAAAAATAGAAAATCTAGAAAACAGAACGATAGTAAAACTAAAAGATGTTCCTGAACATTTAATAAATGCCTTTATTTCTATTGAAGACGAAAGATTTTATTCCCATAAAGGTGTTGACCCAATTGGAATAGCAAAAAGTCTTTTAGATACTGCTAGAGGAAGACTTAGAGGTGGTTCAACTATTGCTCAACAATTAGCAAGAAATATGTATCTTTCAAACGAAAAAAAGATTGAAAGAAAGTTAAAAGAAGCATATCTTGCTATAAAAATAACAGATACTATAAAAAGAGAAGGTGTTCTTGAAGCATATTTAAATAGAGTTTTCTTGGGACAACATTCCTATGGGGTTCAATCTGCAAGTCAAGGATATTTTTCTAAGGATGTAAAAGACTTAACTATTGCAGAGTCAGCACTTCTTGCAGCAATCGTTCAAAGTCCTACAAACTATTCTCTTTATAAAACTATAAAGCCTGAAAATGTAAGTGATGAATCTGCTGTTATAAAAGACTTAAATATCGGAGGTCAAATATATAAAGCAGTATACAATCCTAAAGTTTTGGACAGACAAAAATATGTTTTGAAAAAAATGTATGAACTTAAGAAAATAACAAAAGAAGAATATGATAATGCACTTAATGAAGATGTTTTTGCCGCTATAAAACCTAACAAAGGATTTGAAAGAGAAGTTTCAACTTATTTTACTGAGTATGTTAAATACCAAGTAGCTGAAAAGTTAATGAAAAAGTACAACTATACAAAAGAAGAAGCCTGGAATAAAATTTACAATGGTGGACTTACTATTCATTCAACAATGGATCAAACTATTCAGAAAAATTTAGAAAAACTATACAGTGATTTTGCAAATGTTATGAAAGCTCCAAAGAGAGGAAATCCTGCTTTCGCTTCTTTTAACAAAGATAAATCAAGTAATATCACTGATTCAAAAGGGAAAATTATACTATATAAAAAATCTAACCTTATTGACGGAAATAATAATATAATAATACCAAAAGGTGAGTTTACTGTAAATGAAGATAAATCATTAGAAATAAAAAGCTCAAGGGTTTCAATTTATCAAAATGTATTGTCAATAGCAAGTTTTTATACAGTTAACGACCAAAATAACCTAGTTACACATGGAATTGGAAACTTTCAAATTCCGGAAGGAAATTTAACTTCAGAAAGCGATAAAAGTTTTAAAATTAATGCAGAATTCTTTGAAACTTATAAAGATTTTTATAATATAAATGATAATGGAAGTTTATCTTTAAATTCAAAGTATTTCCAAATAGATGAAAAAGGTACATTGCAACCCCAATCATCTTCCGTTGTAATGAATCATAGAACAGGTGAATTAATCGCTATAATTGGTGGTAGAGAAACAACCGGACATCCACTAAATAGAGCTTACAGAGTTCCAAGACAACCTGGTTCAACAATGAAACCATTAGGTGTTTATACTCCTGCATTGGATAATGGATATACTGCAGCTACCGGAATTGAAGATGCCCCACATTATAATGATAAAAAAGAACTTTGGCCAAAAAACTGGTATAATGGCTATAGAGGATTGCAAACTTTAAGACAAAGCCTTGTACAATCTATAAACGTAAATGCTGTAAAAACTTTAGAAGATATTGGAATTGAAAAATCAAAAGAATATTTAAAGAGATTCGGTTTGATAAACGAAGAAAATGAATTGGATGATACTTATGTTTCAAGATCAGAAAGTGTGGATTATAACGATGAAAACTTGTCAAGTATGGCTTTAGGAGCTATGACAAGAGGTATTACTAACTTAAAAATGACCGGAGCTTACGCTGCAATAGCAAATGATGGAAAGTATCTTGAACCTATTTCATTTACAAAGGTTGTTGATTCAACAGGAAAAGTTATTTTAGAACCGGAGCAAAAGCAAAGAGAAGTTACTTCTAAGGAAAATGCTTTTATTATGAGAGATATTTTAAAAGGTGTTCCGGATGCAATGGCACAAGGAGCAAAACATCCAACTATAGAAGTATCGGGAAAAACAGGTACAACAAGTGACATCAGAGACTCTTGGTTCGTAGGTTTTACTCCATATTATACAATTGGAACTTGGATAGGATTTGATAATCAAAATATTGAACTTAGTAACAATAATTCTATGGCAGCTACACTTTGGGGAAAAGTTAATAAAATAGTTCTGGAAGGAAAACCTGCTAAAAAATTCGATCCACCATCTGAAAATATAATTAAAAAATATGTTTCTATACGATCCGGTCTGTTAATGCCTGAAGGATCAGGAGGCGGAATTTACGAATACTTTGTAAAAGGTACTGAACCTACAAAATATGAAGAATTGTATTATATAATTTATCAAATTGATAAGCGAAATGGAAAATTGGCAAATACTACAACAAAAGACAAGTATATTGAAAACAAAAAGTATTATATAAAACCTGAAGCTTACAAAAAAGGTAAAACCGATTATGCTCAGGAAGACTTTGTAAATCCACCTCCAACAGAGGTTTCTGAAATAATAGATTCAGACAATTCACAAAATCCTAATGATGATAATAATTCAAATAATAACAGTAACAATAATAATAATAACGAAGAATAGTATTTAACACAAAAAAGAGTTGCAATTTGCAACTCTTTTTTAGTATACTTCATCTATTATTCCACCACCGACTACTATATCTTCCAAATAAAATACAGCTGATTGTCCTTTGTTCGGAGCTCTTACCTGTTTTTCAAATTCTACAAATAGCTCATTATTTTTATAAAATAATAATGCTTTTGTTTCACTTTGTCCATGTCTTACTTTTACACTTACTTCTAATGGCTTTTCCAAAATATCAAAAGGTATAAAATGTTCATCCCTAATTTTTATTTTATCTTTGTAAAGTGAATCTTCATCTGATAATGTAATAGTATTGTCTATTGCATTTATTTTTGAAACGAAAACTCTCTTCCCTAACGCGATTCCAAGTCCTTTCCTTTGTCCTACAGTATAGTAAACTATACCTTTATGTTTGCCAAGTTTATTCCCAGTTTCATCAATAAAATATCCTTCCTTTATCAATTCAGGATTTCTCTGTTTGATAAATAATCCATGATCTCTATTTTGAACAAAACAAATTTCTTCACTGTCTTTTTTTGAATAAGTCAAAATATTCTCATCTCTAGCGATATTTCTTACTTCATCTTTTATTAAATCTGCAAGTGGAAATAATGTTTTTGATAAAACTTCTTGACTTGTATTATATAAAAAATATGTCTGGTCTTTTTTTGAATCCTTTGCTCTTTTTAATAGATATCTATTATAATTTTTGTCAAACTCGACTTTTGCATAATGTCCCGTAGAAATAAAATCTGCTTTTAGTGGCTTTATTTTCTCTACAAAACTATTAAATTTAATATATTTATTACAAGCAACACAAGGATTTGGAGTGTAACCAAGAGAGTACTCTCTTACAAAATTTTCAATTACTTTTCTATCAAATTCTTCACTAAAGCTCATTGTATAGTGCTTTACTCCCATAGCTTCAGCAACAATTTTTGCATCCATAACAGAAGATAAAGAACAACAGCCCTTTTCTTCATCATAAAGATGCCCTTTAGGTACTAAATTCATAGTAACTCCAATTACTTCATATCCATCTTTCAATAACAAATGGCAGGCAACACAACTGTCGACCCCGCCACTCATTCCTAAAATAACTCTTCTATTCAAAATTACCTCACTAATAACTGATAATTATTCCGCCTTCATTTTCATAAGTTGAAGATAAACCTCTTGCAGGAACAATTAAAACATCTTTAAAATTATATCTTTCAACAATTTTATCCTTTATTTCTTTTGCTCTTTCTAAACAATTACAATGAGTTATAACCAATATTTTTTCTTCAAAATTAGAACCATTTGCACCTATTGCATCAATAAGCTCACTATATGCCTTTTTTAGACCTCTAACTTTCTTATAAATATCTATTTCTCCATCAACCCCCTGCATAACAGGTTTTATTGAAAATGCAGATGCAATCATAGCTTTTATTTTAGAAATTCTACCATTTTTTATTAAATTATCAAGACTTTCTAAAACAAAAAATATATTCATTTCTGAAATATATTTTGTAACATCATCAACTATTTCTTGAAATGACATTTTTTTATCTATACATTCTTGTAATTTCAATGCAACTAATGTTTCACTAGCTGCAGCAGATTTTGTATCAAAAACATGAATTAATCTTTTGCCTTTTTCAAGTACCATAGTTTTTGCCAAACAAGCATTAGAATATGTTGCACTTAACTTTCCAGATAAAGTAAGACAAAAAACTTCTTTTGCACCTTCAAATTTATCCATAAAAAGTTTAGGAGAAGGTGCTGCTGTTTTTATAGAACTAGCATTTCTCATTGCTTGAATATATTTATCGACATCTAAATTCTCATCATCTAAATAATCAACATCATCCAGTTGTAATGTCAAAGGAACTAATTCGATATCTAGTTTACTTTTCATCTCCTCAGTTAAATCACAACAACTGTCAGCAACTATCAATCTTTCTTTCATACTATCCTAACCTCTCTTCAATAAATTTAGCAAGTTTTTTAGCTTCAATTTCTAATTCTTTTTGATTTTCTCCTTCAATCATCACTCTAACTAAAGGTTCTGTTCCAGAAGGTCTTATTAAAACTCTTCCATTTCCTGAAAATTTTTCTTCTATTTTCTTTATTTTATCTACTATTTCTTTATCTTGTGAATAAGCATTTCTGTTTTCTAATTTAACTTTTGCATTTACTAAAACTTGTGGATATGAAATCATAAGTTCATTAAAATACGATAGCTTATTTATACTACTTGCAACTAATTCACAAATTTTAAGAGCTGTAAAAGTTCCATCTCCTGTCGTACTGTCATTTAAGAAAATCATATGTCCTGATTGTTCAGCTCCAAGAATATAGTCGTGTTCAAGCATTTGTTCAAGAACAAATCTATCCCCAACTTTTGCTGCAACAAAATCAACATCTATTGAGTCCAAATATTTCTTTAATCCGATATTACTCATAACTGTTCCTACAACAGCATTATTTGTAAGCTCATCTTTTTCTTTGTATGATTTAGCCATAGCTGCCAAAATATGATCTCCGTCCATAATATTTCCTTTTTCATCAACAGCTAAACATCTGTCAGCATCTCCGTCAAAGGCAAAACCCATATCAACTTCGTTTTCTAAAACAGCTTTTCTCACAACTTCCATATTTGTACTACCACAATTTAGATTAATGTTCTTGCCATCAGGTGCAGTATTTAAAGATATAACTTCCATTCCAAGTTCTTCAAATAATTTTCTGGCAATTTTATAACTTGCTCCATTTCCAAAATCTACAGCTATTTTTAAGTTTGAAAAATCCGCATCTACTCTTGATTTTAAATAATCTGTATAAATTGAAACTGCCTCTTTTTCTTCCGTAAAAATTCCTTCGTGAATTTCTCCAAAATCAAAATTTTCATCATCTAAAATATTTTCTACTCTAAATTCAATATCGTCTGAAAGCTTAAATCCATTTTCATTAAAAATCTTTATTCCATTATATTTAAAAGGATTATGAGATGCAGAAATAACAGCACCTCCAACCGCTTTAAAATATTTAATTAAATAAGCAACAGTTGGTGTAGGTGCAATTCCAATGCTAACTACATTAAATCCCATTTCCAACAACCCTTTTGCTAAACTATCTTCAAGATTTTTTCCGCTTTCTCTAGTATCTCTACCTATTATAAATAATTTTTCTTCTTTATCTTTTAAAATATATCCAACAGATTTTCCAATTTTATAAGCCAGTTCGTTAGTTAAATTTTCGCCATAAACCCCACGAACTCCATCTGTTCCAAAATAATTACCCATTTTTTCTCCTATTTAAGTTATAAATTTATTCACGATTACATACATAATCAAAATAATTATATCATAAAATCTTAAAAAAATCATTATTTGTAATAAAAAAATAATGTATCAATGCACTACAACCATTTGTTTTTTAGTCATTATCAGTACAGATACATTATCTTTCTTTAAATCTTTTCTTTTATTTTAAATTGTGCCATTAATATACTTACCAATGTTATTCCAATTACAATAAGATAAATTGATTTGTTTTGCTCAAAGCCTAAAATTCCTTGTGGAATTAATTTTGAAATCCAAAGATAAACTCTGTCTCCAAAATATACTCCCATCGCAAAAAACAATTGAAATATTCCCATACTTACATTTCTATCTTCCTTTTCAAAATATTGCATTGCCATTGAAATCAGACAAGTATATGCAATTCCATATCCAAAACCGTTAAATACATATCCTAAAAATGCTGGAAGATAAGAATTTGTTAATAAAATTATTATATAAAAAACTAAATTTGAAGCCAGTCCTAAAACCAAAGTTTTTTCAATTCCGATTTTCTTTGCAAAATACGTTCCTGCAAGTACACTTGCAATAAGTTGAGGAAATGCGAATAAAACATCAATATACGCCAAAAATATTGGGGGCATATTCAAATTAACTTTTGCATAGGCAATCATATTAGCCCCTGAAGTTGAAAATTTTATAAATGAAACTAAAATCGCTATCAAACAGATATAGAAATATCCTTTAAATTCAAAAACTTTCTTTACTTTCTCAAAGCTAAATCTCTTTGCAGAATAAGAAACGTCTTTAACAAAAAAAGTTAAAATTAAAGCTACAATTGAAATTGTTGCAGAAAGAGTCCAAAGCAATTTAAAATTTTTATATGTTCCATAAGTTGATAAATATTGAATGGGTGCTGCTATAAATTCTGCTAAAAGTGGTGCTATTGATAATATAGATGCAGAAATTGCTGCTTTTTCTTTAGAAAAAGTCTCTGAAAACAACACATTGAAAACCGCAAGCATTGAAGCACATATTCCCATAGCTATTGATGAAAAATAAAGGCTACTATAACTTGGTTTTAAAACCACCATAAGTGATGCCAATGTCAAAACAAAAAGTGCAATTTGAATAAATATTTTTTTCCTATTAAAAATATCACTTAATATAAAAATAGGTAATCTTATAAAGCAACTTATAAGTCCATATGCAGAAGTTATCTGTGCTGCTAAAACAATTGAAAAGCCTAGCCCTCCCTCTTCCATAGGACTTATGGCATAAAGCTTTCTATATGCTCTAACTACAGTTATTCCACTCCAAAAAAGTACAAATAACCAGAATATAAGTTTTTGATTTCTGTCTAAATCATATTTTTTTGAAATAAAAAATATAATTATAAAAGTTAAAATTATCATAAAAATTGATGAATAAAGTTTATACATTTTTCACTCCTAATTCTTTGGCTTAACTGCCAAAATTTTACCACGTCTTATATATTTCTTTAAATCTAATTTATGTCCCCATTTTGCAAGATATTCATCAGTCAGATCCTCTTCAATGATTGTATAAAGTTCAAACCCGACCTTTTTCAATATATTCTTTAACTTCTCCAAAGTTATAGAACCTGCGACTCAAGTAGCATGAAAAATCGGTTCGTCTTTAACCCAAGTAGGCAATTCATTAAACTGAACAATATCTGAAATTGAAATTCTTCCACCCGGTTTTAAAACTCTAAATATTTCAGAATACACCTTTTCCTTATCTTCACATAAGTTTATAACACAATTTGAAATTACACAATCAACAAAATCGCTCTCAACTTTAAGATTATCTATATCTGAAACTCTAAAATCTGTATTTAAAAATCCTTTTTTCTCTCTTATGTAATTTGCCCTTTCAACCATCTCCGAAAGTCTATCAACCCCAATCACAAGTCCTTCCTTCCCAACGATTTTACAGGCTTTAAAAACGTCCATTCCTTTGCCACAGCCTAAATCTAAGACTGTTTCTCCGGATTTTAAATTTGCATTTTCAATTGGATTTCCACAACCCAAGCCTAGATTTGCCCCATTTTCTAAATCTTCTAAAGTATATCCTAAACTTAGAGCTATTTTCTTTTCAAGCTCTTTACTATCTTCGCTTTCACTTAATCTATCTTTTAAAGCAATATTTTTATATAAATTATCTATTACTTTTTTATTATCACAACATTTCATAATAATCCTCCATATAACCTAATCATTTTATCACAAAATCTAATAATAGTCTAATCTTTCGTTCTATATGTACCACGATATTTTACAACTAAGCAATTTTATTTTTTAGAGTTAAATATAACTTGATTTTTTTCTAAATTACCTGTATTATATGGGTATAAGATAACTAGGAGGTGCAGTTATGAAAATAACAAAAGATATGCTAATAGGAGACATTATCCAAATTCATCCGGATGCTGTTGAAATTCTATTTAATTTCGGACTTTCTTGTGTTGGTTGTCCTGCAAGTCAAATGGAAACTCTTGAAGAAGCAACAATGGTTCATGGATTAAATTTAGATTTACTTCTTGATGTCTTAAATGAAAACACTTCAGAATAAAATTTTCCTCACCTTTCACAAAAGTGTTTGGTGAGTAGTACATAAAAAAATCGCGAGTAAAGTTATCGCGATTTTTTATATATTATATACTTATTTTTTATAATTTTTCTAATAATTCTTTTACAAATTCAAAAGTTCTTTGAGTTGAAGGAATATTCAATCTTTCAACAGGACTGTGAACATCTTTCATTGTAGGTCCTATTGATATCATTTCCATATCAGGGAATGTATCAACAAAAACTGCCGGTTCTAATGCAGCGTGAACAACTTCTACTTTCATTTCTTTTCCTGTTAAATTCTTATAAACTTCTAATGCAGTATCTCTTAATTTTGAAACTTTTGCAAATTCCCAAGGTTTATAATAATCTTCTAAAGTATATTCAACACCATTTTCTTCATAAATTTTCTTTACAATATTAGTATATTCTTCAAAAGTCTTAGGATTTGAACTTCTTAATGAAAGTGTAAATCTAACAAAATTTCCATCAAATCTAATCATAGCAAAGTTATCTGAACATTCAACGATTGATGGATATTCTTCCATCATTGAATACACTCCATGTGGAATATTTCTTATTACATTTTCAATTTTTTCTTGACATCCTTTACATAAAACTTCTTTTGCATTTTCAACTTTTTCTATGGAAACTCTCATATCTTTATCAAGTGGATATTCACTAATTAATTTAGAAAAATCAAGATTAAAATTGTCGGAATCACTCGTAAAAATAACTTTTGCATCTCTAGGAATAGCATTATGTTTAGTTCCACCTTCAATACTAACTAATCTGTAATCCGCTATTTCTTTAACCATATCCATAGCTCTAAGGGCAAATTTTAATGAATTTCCTCTTTGTTGATGAATTTCCATTCCGGAGTGACCACCAAGCATATTATTTACAGATAAAACAAAAGTATTTTTCTTATCATTTTCTTCAAATTTAACCTTCAAAGTTCCCATAACATTATGTCCACCTGAACAACCTGATAAAAGCACTCCTTCTTCCTCTGCGTCAATATTTAAAAGTTTTCTTCCGTTTAAAAGTTCTCTCTTTACAGCCCTTGCTCCTGCCATTGTTCTCTCTTCATCAGTAGTTACAAGCAATTCAAGTGCAGGATGTTTAGCTTCTTTATCTTCCAAAATAGCAAGTCCCATTGCAACTGCAATTCCGTCATCAGCTCCTAGAGTTGTACCTTTAGTCTTAACCCAATCTCCATCCACAATTACAGGGATAGGATCAACTAGAAAATCATGTTCAACTCCGTCAGCTTTTTCAGCAACCATATCCATATGTCCTTGAATAACAACAGGTTCATGGTATTCATACCCTTTATATGCAGGTTTTCTTATGACAATATTGTTGCTTTCGTCTTGAATAGTTTCTAGTCCTAAAGACTTTCCAACGCTGTATAAATAATCGCTGACTGCCTTTTCATTTCCTGATTCTCTTGGAATCTTTGTAAGCTCTTCAAAATAATAAAAAACTCTTTCAGGTTTTAAATTTTCTAACATAATTGCCTCCTATTTATTATATTCATCAAATTCTTCTATGCTGAAAAGTATTTTTTCCCCATCATTTATTACCATTGCAGGAATTCCTATTGAGCCTTTTTCTTTTGCAAAATCAAATGCAGAATTTTCTCTAAATTTTAAAAATTTTTTAAGATTTGCTAAATTTTCAGTAATGTCTAAATACAAATACTTAACTCCTCTTTCATCAAGTGCCTCTTTCATAACTATACAATCAGGGCACATACTTGAACCAAAAACAACTTTTTTCTTAACCATAATACCTCCTAAAATTCTAAAGACTTTTCAATAAAATCTTTTAGTTCTGAGATTTTTATTCTCTCTTGTTCCATAGTATCTCTAAATCTAACTGTTACACAATTATCTTCCAAAGTATCAAAATCGACAGTTATACAGAATGGAGTTCCAATTTCATCTTGTCTTCTATATCTCTTTCCGATACTTCCTGAAACATCTGTATCTATCATGAAATATTTTGAAAGTTCATTATAAATTTCATCAGATTTTTCTGACAATTTTTTAGTAAGTGGTAAAATTGCAGCCTTAAATGGAGCTAAAGCAGGATGAAGTCTTAAAACAGTTCTAACATCTCCTTCTCCTATTTCTTCCTCATCATAAGCATTACATAGGAAAGCTAGAGCAACTCTATCAGCTCCAAGTGAAGGTTCAATACAATATGGAATATATTTTTCATTTGTAACAGGGTCAATATATCTTAAATCTTCTCCGGAAACTTCAATATGTCTTGATAAGTCATAATCCGTTCTATCTGCAATTCCCCAAAGTTCTCCCCAACCGAATGGAAATAAAAATTCTATATCACAAGTAGCTTTACTATAAAAACTCAATTCTTCTTTTTCATGATCTCTAAGTCTTAAAGCTTCTTCATTCATTCCCAAAGATAATAACCAATTAAAAGAATAGTTTTTCCAATATTCATACCATTCTAAATCTTCTCCCGGTTTACAGAAAAATTCTAATTCCATTTGTTCAAATTCGCGAGTTCTAAAAGTAAAATTACCGGGAGTAATTTCGTTTCTAAAAGATTTACCAACTTGTGCAATTCCAAAAGGAACTTTTTTTCTTGAAGTTCTGGCAATGTTTTTAAAATTAACAAAAATACCTTGTGCAGTTTCCGGCCTTAAGTAAATTTCAGATTTACTGTCTTCAGTTACACCTTGAAAAGTTTTAAACATAAGATTGAATCTTCTAATACCAGTAAAATTTTGTTTTTTACAATTTGGACAACAAATATTTTTTTCTTTCATTAGTTCTTCAACTTTTTCATTTTCCCAACCGTCAACATTTATATCCCCAAGATTATTTTCAAAATAAAAATCTTCAATGAGTTTATCAGCTCTAAAACGAGATTTACATTCTTTACAGTCAATTAAAGGATCACTAAAACTTCCAACATGACCTGAAGCAACCCAAACTTCCGGATTCATCAAAATTGCACTGTCAAGACCAACATTATATTTAGATTGTTGAACAAATTTTTGCCACCAAGCTTTTTTTACATTATTTTTAAATTCAACACCTAAAGGACCATAATCCCAAGTGTTAGCAAGTCCTCCGTAAATTTCTGACCCTGGATATATTATTCCCCTACTTTTACATAAAGAAACAATTTTTTCCATACTCTTTTCTGATTTCATAATATTCCTCCTAAAAATAAATAAACAAAAAGGCCATATCGTAAGGGACGATATGACCGTGGTTCCACCCTAATTATGTTAAAAACATCACTCTAAAAAAATTACTCCCGATTTCCCCATAATACAAAAATGTAATTTTTCACCAAACAATCACTCTCTAAAAATTTTGTACTATTTTTTATCGTTCAACGTAAATATTAACAATCTAATTCTAACATATTTAGATTTTAAAATCAATACTAATAAACTATAACTCTCATTCCAACATAAGAATTACTGTAAATATATCCCATTTTACTAGGATGAACATTTACGCAACCATGTGATCCTCCCCATCTATAGTAATTACTATTAGAGAAAGCAGAATATGGTTGCCAATTTGCATCATGAATTCCATAGCTTCCATGGAATGGCATCCAATATTGAACCCATGAAGCATATCCCGGACCTCTTAATATCCTTGAATATTCTTTTGAAAGAACTCTGAAATTTCCCCTTACAGTAGGACTTACAGGCTTACCGCTTACTATACCGATTCTGGAAATTATACGTCCGTTTCTAACAAGCCATAGTTTTTGATCACTTAAACTTATAACTATAAAGTCACCATTTACATAACAACTTCTACCTGTATCTCTAGATATCCAAACACCATCTGAAACATACCAATCAGAATCAGCTAAACCTACTTCTTCTCCATCTAAATAAGATTTTCCGTCGTAAAATCCATTAGCATATTTTCCATTCACAAAATATCTTTGTCCATTCCCATCTGTTGCATATCCTGTATGTTTTTCTCCGTTTTTAAAGAAATACCAATCATATCCGTCATCATGCCAACCATTTGCAGGATATTTAGTTCCATCATAATAGATTCCGTTTATATAAGTATTTCCTGATGATTCTAAACCATCTTTATATAATTTTTCATTATATCTTCCGTTGGCATATTTTCCTTTTACAAAATATCTCTTTCCGTTGCTGTCTACTGCAAATCCCGTATGTTTTTTACCATCCACAAAGAAGTACCATGCATTTCCGTCGTCATACCAACCATTTGCAATCTTACCTTCTCCATAGAAAATTCCTTGGATATAGGTATTAGCATACTTTCCTTCTATAAAATACATCTCTCCGTTGCCATCTACAGCTTTTCCCGTATACTTTTTACCGTCTTTGAAGAAATACCATGCAAAGCCGTCGTCATACCAACCATTTGCAGGACTTATATTTTCATCGTAAAATATTCCATTTACATAAGTTCTTCCTTTTGACTCCAAACCGTTTTTATATAATTTGCCATCATATATTCCGTTGGCATATTTTCCGTTTACAAAATATCTTCTTCCATTTGCATCTGTTCCAAATCCATTATGTTTTTTACCACTTTGAAAGAAATACCATGCTTTCCCGTCATCACACCACCAATTTGCAAGTTTTCCATCTTTATAAAAAAGTCCGCCTATATAAGTATTTGCATATTTTCCTTTCACAAAATACATTTCACCGTTCCCATCTACGGCTTTTCCTGTATATTTTTTACCATCTTTAAAGAAATACCATGCAGTTCCATCATCATACCAACCATTTGCAGGTTTTATATTTTCATCGTAAAATATTCCATTTACATAAGTTTGTCCTTTTGATTCTACACCTTCTTTATATAATTTACCATTATATATTCCATTGGCATATTTTCCATCTACAAAATATCTCTTTCCATTAGCATCTATTCCATAACCATTATGCTTTATACCTTTTTGGAAAAAATACCAATCAGTTCCGTCATCACACCACCAGTTTGCAATTTTTCCTTCAGTATAAAATATATCATCTATATAAGCATTGGCATATTTTCCGTTTAAAAAATATCTCTTTCCATTAGCATCTATTCCATATCCCTTATGTTTTTTACCTTTTTGGAAAAAATACCAATCAGTTCCGTCATCACACCACCAATTAGCGGGCTTCCCATCCTTATAAAAAATTCCATCTACATAAGTATTCGCATATTTTCCTTTTATAAAGAGCATTTCACCATTTCCATCTACGGCTTCTCCTGTGTATTTTTTACCATCCATGAAGAAAAACCATTCATTTCCGTCATCATGCCAACCATTTGCAGGCTTTGCATCATATCCGTAAAAAATCCCATTTACATAAGTATTTCCTTTTGACTCCAAACCATTTTTATATAATTTCCCATTATATATTCCGTTGGCATATTTTCCGTTTGAAAAATATCTTTTTCCGTTTCCGTCTACACCATAACCATTATGTTTTTTACCGTTTTGGAAGAAATACCATGCATTTCCGTCATCGCACCACCAATTAGCAAGTTTCCCATCCTTATAAAAAAATCCATCCACATAAGTATTCGCATATTTCCCATTAATAAAATACATCTCACCGTTTCCATCTACGGCTTTTCCTGTATATTTTTTACCATCTTTAAAGAAATACCATGCTTTCCCATCATCATGCCAACCATTTGCAGGTTTTCCATCAGAACCATAAAAAATTCCATCTAAATAAACATTTGTTGAAACATCTCCATTTTTATATAAAACGCCATTATATACTCCATTAGCATATTTTCCATCTACAAAATATTTATTTTGATATTCACCTGTAAATTTTTTACCATTTTGGAAAAAATACTTTTCATTACCATCTTCTTTCCATCCATTAAAGCCTTCTGCAACGACAACAGCTTTATCTGTATACTTATTTAAAACTAATACATTTAACATAAGCAAAGACAAAACTAAAAAAATTCTTGATAAAAATTTCTTTTTCATAACCCCTCCTATGTAAAAATTTAAAACATATAAAAACTTAAAATTTAACTAGATTTTGTTTTAAACATTTATTTAAAATACTGAATATAGTATATACAAAATCTCTAAAAAAGTCAATTGAATTTTAACAATTATTCCTGTTACTTTCACACAAAAAAACTGTTATGAATCAAATATTCATAACAGTTTTAAATTTTTATTCTTATAGTATTATTTCTTACCTTTTGATACCTTTTTATTATCTTCTTTAAAATAGCTAAATCCTTCTCCTGAAACTTCGCTAACTGTTAAAACATTTACAAATGCTTTACTGTCGAAGTCTTTTATATAATTCATAACTTTAATATATTCAGGTCTTGTAAGAATTGTTTCAATCATAACTCTTTCACTCTTGTAGTATCCACCCTTTACTTCATAAAGTGTACTGCCTCTATTAATTACATGAAGTATATAATCATTAATTTCTTCCCATTTTTGAGAATGGATATATAATTTAATTCTAGTTTTATAACCTGTAAGAACTTTATCAATAACAATTGCATTAAATAATATACCAACTATTGCATACAATGCAGCATTAAGTCCATAGGCCGCATAACCCATTACTACAACTGAAAAATCTGCAATAAAAAGTCCTACACTTATATCTATATGAAAATACTCATTCAAAATTTTTCCAACAATATCAGTTCCACCTGTAGATGCGTTTTGATTTAATGTCAAAGCTATACCAACAGCAGTAACAACAACCCCTATAACCATACTCATAAATGCAGTATCAACTAAAGGTTGAATATTAGGAAACAATTGTTCAAAACCTATAAGTGAAAGTGACAATACAATTGTAGCGTATATACTAAGTCCCCCAAATTCTGTTCCTACTAATAAAAAAGCTAAAATAAACAAAATTACATTTATTGCAAGTTGGAACGTACCAACAGATACACTAGGAAAAAACTTTGCAAGTGCTATTGAAAGTCCGGATGTTCCCCCAATTGTCAAATTATATGGAACCATAAAAAAGTAAACTCCTGCTGAAACTAAAATAGCTCCTAATGTCGTAATTAAAATTTTATTAATCTTACTTGAATTCATATTTAATCCCTCCTACTAACTTACTGTACAAGTATAACAGAACTTTTCAAATTTTACAACAACCAAACTGTATAACTATTGATTTTTTTATAAAAAAAGTTTACAATTATTTTATAGTATATTTTACATTGGGTAAAATATAAAAAATTTAAAATTTTAATTTACAAATTTATTGTAAATTAAAGTACATAATTATCGGAGGCTTATATGATTAAACAAATTGAATTAAACTTAGAAACTATCGAATCCATGTTATACTTATGGACTGCATTAGCTGAAAAAGAAAAAGTTGCTGAAAGCTTTTTTGTTGATGTTGCTAAACAATACCCACTACAAGCTATTAAAACTAACGATTTCAATGAAGAATCAGTTAGAAGAGTTTTATCTGCTATTCAAAACAGAGAATTACTTTCTACAGCTACTAAAGAAGAAAAAAGATTTTGGAATAACAATATGTGGATGATGGAAGACCTTGAGCTTCCACAACTTATGGCAAAACCTATAAAAGTTCTTAATGTAAATCATCTTATTGATGAATTAAACAAAGAATTTCCAAATAATGATAAAGAGATTTTAAAAGTATATATTGCTCCATTACATTTGGATGATTACTATATAGTTGACGGAAATTTAATTATCAACTTCTTTAGAATTATGTTACCAGATGGAGAAAATGCATTTATTGATGGAAAACCAATTGATGAATATATTCTTGAAAAACTAAGAGAAGTTTTAAAATAATTCTTAAATGATTAATATTAGATTTTCATAATACAAATAAATTAATTACTTTAAGGAATGTGACCTGTAATTATCAGGAAACATTCCTTTTTAATTATCTGCAATTATTCTAATGTTATAGCGATTAATATGACCTATTACCATTTTATCAATATTTAAAGAATTTTTTTAGTCCAATATTTCCTATTTCTATATTTTAAAAACTATTAAAAATTTATAATATTTATAATAAAAAACTATTGTTATAATATCATTTTTTAGGTTACTTATTATTTTATCTTAATATATAATATATTTAAAAACTTATAATTTTTATCATTTTTGATAATAATTATCTTTTATTTATTATAATTTTATGTTACAATGTAATTGTGAGGTTTCTCACAAAAAAATTTTTTAAGGAGAGTGATACAAATGGCATTAACAAATGAAGTTCTTAAGTCATTTAAAGAAAGATTTAATTCTTGTAAAACAAATAAGGTTGTAGCTGCAAGTGTTTCAAAAGTCGGTATAAATGAAGCATCTACAAATCATGAAGTCTATAAGAGACACGATTTTCAATTTTCCGATATTACAAAAAAAGGTGAAATAACAAACCAAAAATCAAGTGGTAGATGTTGGATGTTCTCTGCATTAAATGTTGCCAGAGTTTCTACTATGGAAAAATTAAACTTAAAGACTATGGAATATTCTCAAACATATACTCTATTTTGGGATAAACTTGAAAAAGCAAACTTCTTTTTAGAAAGTATAATTGAAACGTTAGACGAAAAAACAGATTCAAGAGTTGTTTCTCATCTTTTAACTGCTCCTGTGCAAGATGGCGGTCAATGGGATATGTTTAAAGGTCTTTTAGAAAAATATGGTGTTGTTCCTAAAGGAATCATGCCTGAAACATTCCACTCTTCAAACACAAGAGATATGGAAGCAATACTAACTAAATATCTTAGAAAAGCTGCTTGTGATATGAGAAGACTTCATAAAGCAGGCAAATCTTTAAAAGAAATTGAAGATTTAAAAAATGAAACTCTTTACGCAGTTTACAATATTTTAACTAAATGTTTAGGAGAAGTTCCTGAAACTTTTACCTATGAATACAGAGATAAAGACGAAAAATTCCACAGAATATCAAATATTACTCCTAAAGAATTTTTCGACAAGTATGTTGGTTGGAATTTAAAAGATAAAGTAAGCTTAATCAATGCTCCAACCGATGACAAACCTTACGGAAAAGTTTACACTGTAAAATTCTTAGGAACAATTAAAGAAGCAGACAAAATAAAATACGTAAATGTTCCTATAGAAGTATTGAAAGAAAGTGCTATAAAATCAATTAAAGCCGGAGAACCTGTATGGTTTGGCTGTGATGTAATTAAGTTTTTGGAAAAACAAAAAGGAATTATGGACTTAGATATGTTCATATATGATGACATATTCCCTACTTTAGAAAACTTTACAAAAGCTGAAAGACTTGATTATCATGAAAGTGTATTAACTCATGCAATGGTATTTACAGGAGTAAATCTTGATGAAAATGGAAAACCATTAGAATGGCAAGTTGAAAACTCTTGGGGAGATACAGTTGGAGATAAAGGTATTTTTTCAATGTCTGATGAATGGTTCGACGAATACAACTATGAAGTAATGGTTGACAAAAAATACGTTGATGAAAAATGGTTAAAAGCTCTTGACGAAGAAATTGTAGAACTTGAACCATGGGATCCATTTGGTGCATTGGCAAGATTAAAATAATTTAAAAATTGTACAATAAAATATATATAGTACAAAAAAAGGAAGTGCTTATAAACACTTCCTTTAATTTTTATATATTTTATACATTATTATTGCAGCTGCTATTGAAACATTTAAAGACTCCATTGAATTATCCATATCTATTTTTAAATGTTCATTTGAAATTTTAAGCATTTCATCTGAAACACCATTTGCTTCATTTCCCATAACAACAATATTTTTTTCATCAAAATTAAAATCTTCTAAAAATTTTGAATTTTCACTTAAAGTAGTAGAAATTATTCTATAACCATCTTTTTGAAGCCCTTTTACTTTATCAATATCACAATTTATAATATTTGTTCTAAACAATGCACCCATAGTTGCCCTTAAAACTTTTGAATTATATTTATCTACACAATTTATAGTCAATATATCCTTTATTCCAAAGGCATTTGCTGTTCTTATTATAGTCCCAAAATTTCCGGGATCACTAACATTTTCAAGACAGATTATATTTCTAGAAGAAATTTCTTTCTCTTTAAAATAGTTTACAATGGTTATAACTCCTTCTGAATTTGTAAGTTCAGTTAAATTCTTAAATAATTTTTCAGATAAAATTGTAATTTTATCAATATATTTTTCATTAAAATCAAAATTTTTAACAAAATTTTCAGTACAAATTATATTTTCAATATTTAGATTTTCGTTTATTGCTTCTAATAAAAGTTTTTTGCCCTCTAATAAAAATAATTTGTATTTATCTCTATTCTTTTTCAAATACAGACTTTTAAATAATTTGTACTTTTTATTTTCTTTACTATCTATTATTTTAAATTCCATCCTATACCAACTTACCAATTCGGTCATTTCTTCCTGCAACAAGAAGAATATCACTATCCTTTATAACATAGTCCGCTCCGACATTTATCTCCAAACCATCCTTATTTTTTATTGCGACAATATTTACATGATGTTTGTTTCTAATTTCAGATTCCTTTATTGATCTTCCAACCCAATCAGCAATTGGCGAAATTTCAACAAGAGAATACTCATCAGACAAATTGATGGAATCTAAAATATTTGAATTACTAATAGTATTTGCTACTCTTATTCCCATATCTCTTTCAGGAATAATAACTCTATCAGCTCCTATTTTCTTAAGAACCATAGCCTGAACACTATCAGTAGCCTTGGCAATAATTTTTGGAATACCAAGTTCTCTAGCTTCAACAGTTGCAATAATTGAAGTTTTGTAATCAGAACCTATTGCAACAACACAAATATCAAAATTTGTAAGCCCTAATTCCTTTAAACTTCCATCAACACTAACATCGCAAACTATGGCATGAGTAACCTTATTCGCAATGGAATTTATAATCTCCTCATCTTTATCTACTACCATTACTTCATTTCCAAGTCTTTCTAAGGTGATGGCTAAACTCATTCCGAATCTTCCACAACCTAAAACAACAATTTGTTTCATAATATCTCCTATCCAACAATAACATTTCCATTTGAATACTTAAATTTCTTCTTATTGACTTTTTTATAAAAAGAAAAAATAATTGTAAGAGGTCCTACCCTTCCAATAAACATCAATATAATTATAATCATTTTTGTAATATCTTTCAAATGTGGAGTTAAATCCTTACTAAGACCAACGGTTGCAAAAGCTGAAACCGTTTCAAAAAGCAAGTCTATAAATCTAATATCCTCAATTAAAGTTAAAACAAAAACTACAGCATTGACCAATAATATAGATATAACAAAAATACCTATTGCCCTTTTAACTAAAGAAAAAGAAATTCTCCTTTTAAAAACCTCTATCTCATTATTATTTTGAATAAAAGAAATAGTAGTTACAATTAATAAAAATATTGTGGTAGTCTTTATCCCACCTGCTGTACTTGCGGGTGAACCCCCTATAAACATCAAAAATATACTTAAAATCGTTGAAGATTCAGTAAACCCTGTTTGATTTATAGAAGCAAATCCCGCCGTTCTGGTAGTTACAGACTGAAAAAACGAATTTATTATTTTATCAAAAAGGTTAAAGCTTTTCAAAGTCTTTACATTGGAATATTCTAAAATAAAAAATGCAATTGTCCCAAATATAAGTAAACCTAAAGTCATTACCAAAACAATCTTAGTATGCAAAGAATATTTTCTATAGTTTAATTTATAATTATTTATATCAATATATACATTAAATCCAAGTCCCCCTAAAATTATCAAAAAAGAAATAACTAGAAGTAAATATGGATTTGTATTAAAACTTTCCAAACTATTTTCACCCAAAATATCAAAACCGGCATTACAAAAAGCTGATATGGAATGAAAAATAGAATAGAAAATTCCCTTTAAACCTAGCTTTGGAACAAATGTAAAACAGAGCAAAAATGCTCCCAATCCTTCTATTATAAAAGTTGAAAAAATCACATATCTTATAAGCCTTACCATTCCTGTAAGTCTTGTTGTCCCCATCTGTTCCTGAATTACAAGCCTATCTTTCAAAGTTATCTTTTCACCTAAAATCATTGCTACCATGGTAGCCATTGTCATAAAACCCAAGCCTCCAGCTTGAATTAAGAGCATTATAATAAATTTCCCAATATAATTAAATTCGTTGGTGATATTTATGGTCGATAACCCTGTTACACAAACAGATGAAGTTGATATAAATACACAATCTAAAAAATTTGTAAAATTTAAGTTTTTAGATGAAAAAGGTAAAAATAAAAGAATTGATCCAACGGTTATAATTAGAAAAAAACCTAAAGTTAAAACCGCAGGTGGATTTGTTTCAAGCTTATCTTTTAGCTGTTTTATAAAATCTTTCAATATAACCTCCAATAAGAACCCCACCCTTCCACGATGCTTTGCATCGGGTGGGTACCCGGGAACCTTGTTGCTTCACAATAACAACCCCACCCTTCCACGATGCTTTGCATCGGGTGGGTGCCCGGGAATCTTGTTGCTTTGCAATAAAAAATCCCTTCAATTATGAAGGGACATCTCTCTATCTTACTAATTCAACTAATTTTTTGAATCCTTCAGGATCATTTATAGCCATTTCAGAAAGCATTTTTCTATTCATATTTATATTATTTTTCTTAAGCCCATACATAAATTTGCTATAACTTAAACCATATTGTCTTGTTCCGGCATTAATTCTTGCAATCCATAAGCTTCTGAAATCTCTTTTCTTTCTCTTTCTTCCGATGAATGCATAAGTCATTGATTTCATAATTGCTTGGTTAGCAACTTTGAATAATTTTGACTTCGCACCATAATATCCTTTAGCTTGTTTTAATACTTTTCTATGTTTTTTTCTTGCATTTAAACTACGTTTTATTCTTGCCATTACTCTTTACCTCCATAATTAAGGAATCATATTATTGATTCTTTTTTGATCTCCACTACTGATAACTGATGATTTTCTTAAATTTCTAATTCTCTTTGGTGATTTTTTACTTGTTAAATGGCTCTTATATGCCTTAAATCTTTTAATTTTACCAGTACCAGTTCTCTTGAATCTCTTAGCTGACGCTCTATGTGTTTTCATTTTAGCCATACCTAAAACCTCCTATTAATCTTGTTTTGGTGATAAAAACATTGTCATATTTCTACCTTCCATTACGGAATCTTTTTCTACATTTCCAAATTCTTCAGTAAGTTCCTTAAATTGATTTAAAACGACCTTACCAATATCAGTATGTCCCAATTCTCTACCTCTAAATCTTACAGAAACTTTTACCTTGTCTCCGGCTTTTAAGAAGTTATTTGCATGTTTTGCCTTAACTTCTATATCATGCTTGTCAATACTCGGAGTAAGTCTAATTTCTTTAACATTTATAACTTTTTGTTTTTTCTTTGATTCTTTTTCTTTCTTTAAAGAATCATATCTATATTTTCCATAATCTAAAATTTTGCAAACAGGCGGATTAGCATTAGGAGAAATATTTACAAGATCCAATTTCTTTTCATTTGCCATTTCCAATGCTCTTGAAATTGGAACAACTCCAATTTGATTACCTTCTGCATCAATTAATCTAACATCTTTTGCTCTAATCTCTTCATTAATTAAAAGCTCTTTTATAATAACACCTCCACAAAAAAACGGCGAGTAAACACCCGCCATAATAATTACAAAACTTAAATTATTAACATAAACCTGAAACAAAATAGTAACAAGGTGAGAGCGAGTACTCTACTTCATTCATCATATTACTTGAATATTTTACCATATATAAATAAAATAGTCAAGTAATTTTTAATAATTTTTTAGTTTTCTTTTTCAAATAAAAATTTCATATATCCTATAAAAACATATAACACAATTAATGTTGCAATTATCTCTTGGAAATTAACTAATAATTTTAAAGCTGAATTAGCTCCGTATAATTTTGTAACATATCCATTAAATAATTTTGTAGCAATTGCACTTATTACAAGTGGGAATGTAAATCCTGAAAACCCAGGAGAAAATTTCAATTTCAGTAATTTTGGTAAATTTACTAAAACTACTAAATAGAAAAATAGTGAAAACCCAAATAAAATAACAGCGAAAGTAAAATTCTTTTCAGGAAAAGTATTCAAATATCCTGCAAGTGCAAGTGAACCAGGTGCTGATAAAATTGCAAAAGTTGGCTTGGCAGGTTCAGGAATTTCTTTAACTTTAAATACTCTATAACAAACAACAGGTATTAAAATTAAATATGCTACTAAAGCAAACCAAAAACAAATTTGTCCTAACTTTAATTGTCCTGCAGCTCCTGCAGTAACACTTGCTGTTGCAATACCAACATAAACTATATACCAAGATGGAAATACTTTTTTTATTGAAAAATTAGGTAAAAATTTCAAGCTAAACCAAATCATAAGTGAAGTATGTAGTATAACACCAACAAACCAAAATCCAACAGCTAAACCTGAAGAATATGGCTTTGCATAACTACTAAGTAAAATAGTAGCCATTGTAATTGTTAAAAGAACACTTGCAGGAACTGGATTTTCTAAAACAGTTTTTAATTTACCATTCAAAACTACAATTTTTAAAACAAAAATAATATATAAAATAAGTGCAACTCCACCTATACATAATCTAACAACATTACTATATGATTGTAACAAATTTCCTAGTGCAAACATAGATAAAATCAAACCTGCAATAGGAATAGGTAATTTTTTTAATAAACTCATAAAATTCTCCTTTACTAATATTTCATAATATTTAAGTTAGGAATTTCAAAAAAGAAACTCCTAACTTTTTTTATCTATTTGTCTATTGGTCCACCTAAATATGTTCCTGTATCATAATTTTTATTTAATTCAATTACAGAATCATCCATATTATTAGCTTTCATCTTCTTAATTATTTTTCTCTTATTGATATTACGTTCAAATGGATTTGTTGTTTCCATAATTCCTTGAACAACATTGTACCAATGTTTCCAAGCCATTCCAATTCCTAATTCATCCGGATGCCAATTTGCCATTAATCTAGTTCCAGGACATAGGAATGTAATATTAATTGTTCCATGTTCATAAGGAAGAGTTGTAAGATCATGACAAACAGCTTGTAACCCAACAGTTTTCATTTCCGGAGAATATCCATTAAAATAAGAATATCCGTGAACAACTCTCATTATGTTATATGCCTTTTCAATCATAACAACAACATCAGGTTCAACTTTAAAATTTTCTAAAGGCATTATTGCTATACCATAAACCTTGTCTTTTAAAAATATCATATCATCAGAAACACTCTTTGATGTCTTAACATCATTATAAATATTTTTACTAAATCTTGCTTCTCCAGATGCCATCTTTGGTGGCGCTTGATTAAAGCCAAAAGCAACTGCACCGTTTGGGCACCCTTGATGTACCTTTCTTACCTTTATGTTTGAACCTTTAGATGCTAAATTAACAGCATTACAATATGTAACTTTACTTTCTCTTTCAGGTACTTCAAAATTTTCATAACTTTCTTCATCGTGAAAAAACTTCACACCTACAACTTTACGATTTAAATCTAAATACGAATCGATAAGTTTTACACTTTCTTGAATATCCATTCAAAACCTCCTATTTAATTTTTATATTTATATTTGATAAAATACTTTGCGAATTAGCAAACAAATATAATCAATATTATATTATCATAGGATTAAGAATAAGTCTAATACTTTTTTCTTATAGATAGACAATATTAATAATTTATTTTTATCATAAAAATATTTGCTTGACTTTTAAACATTTAATAACTTTCTGAAAGTATAAAAAAACTTATGATAACAAATTTACCATTTTTATAAATATTTTACATAACATCGATATTTATAGTCCTATTATTTTTATGCAAAAAAAGAAATGCAATTAAATGCATTCCTTTTACTTCATTGTCAATTTTACTTTTTGTTTTTCAAGATCAATTTCTAAAATCTTAACCTTAACTATATCGCCTACTTTTAAAACTTCTGACGGATGCTTTATAAATTTATTCGAAATTTGTGAAATATGAACAAGTCCGTCATTTTTAATTCCAATATCTATAAAAACTCCAAAATCTACAACATTTCTTACAGTTCCCTTTAATTCCATTCCAACCTCTAAATCTTCAATGGAAAGAACATCAGACCTTAAAATTGGTTTTGGCATATCTTCTCTAATATCACGACCGGGTCTTTTAAGCTCTTCAATAATATCTTTTAAAGTCAATTCACCAACTTCTAATTCTTTTGAAAGTTTTGGAACATTAATCTTATCTAAATCTTTACCATAAAGTTTTTCTGCAATTTCATAACTTTCAGGATGAACAGCAGTATTGTCAAGTGGATTTTCTCCATTTCTAATTCTCAAAAATCCTGCGGATTGAGTATATGCTTTAGGACCTATTCCCTTTACTTTTTTAATTTCATCTCTATTTTTAAAAGCTCCATTTTCATCACGATAGGAAACTAAATTTTTAGCCATAGTTTTTGTCATACCTGAAATATAAGATAAAAGAGAGAATGATGCAGTATTAACATCAACCCCAACCTTATTTACACAATCTTCAATAATATCAGATAGAGTTTCTGTCAATTGTTTTTGATTTACATCATGCTGATATTGTCCTATACCAATATGTTTTGGTTCAATCTTTACAAGCTCAGCCATTGGGTCTTGAATACGTCTTGCTATTGATATTGCACCTCTAACTGTTACATCTAAATCAGGAAATTCTTCTTGCCCAAGTTTTGATGCAGAATAAATTGAAGCTCCTGCTTCATTTACAATTGAATAGAATAAGTCTTCTTTTTTCAATTCATTTATCAATTCAACAACAACTTTTTCAGTTTCACGACTTGCAGTTCCATTTCCTATTGCAATTAAACTTACATCATATTTTTTAATAAGTTTTGCTAAAATTTCCTTACTTTCCTTTATCTTTTCCTGTGGCTTTGTAGGATATATATTTACATGGTCTAAAACAGATCCGGTTTTTGAAATAACAGCTACCTTACATCCTGTTCTATAACCAGGGTCAATTCCTAAAATAACTCTATCAAGAATTGGAGATTGCATAATATAAGGTTTTAAATTTTTACCAAAAACTTCAATGGATTGAGTATCCGCTTTTTCCTTCAAATTTGATCTTATTTCAGTTTCTATTTGTGGAAATAATAGTCTGTTATATCCATCAATAACCGCTTCTTTTAAAAATTTATGACAGAAGTTTTCATCATCCATACATAGTGCAAATAAAATCTCTCCGATATTTTTTTCGTCACTTAACTTTATAGAAACCTTTAGAGCTTTTTCCTTTTCTCCTCTATTTATAGCAAGTATTCTATGTGCTGGAAGTTTAGAAATCTTTTCAGAAAATTCATAATACATATCATAAACATTATTCTCTTCTTTTCCCTTTTCAGAGACTAAAATTCCATTTTTCTCGGCATCTTTTCTTAAAATATCTCTAAAATCTTTATCTTCAGAGATCATTTCTGCAATAATATCTAAAGCACCAGCCATAGCTTCATCAATATTTAAAACTTCTTTTTCTTCATTTATAAATTCTAAAACTTTTTGTTCAAAATTATTTTCATTAAGTTTTCTATCTAAAATTAAATCAGCAAGTGGTTTTAGACCTTTTTCCTTTGCAATAGTTGCTCTAGTTCTCTTTTTAGGTCTAAATGGAAGATATATATCCTCAACTTTTGAAAGAGTTTCAGCATTTATAATCTCATTTTTTAATTCATCAGTCAACTCTCCAAGCTCGTCAATTAATCTTATAACATCTTCTTTTCTCTGTTCCAGATTTCTTAAATATTGTAATTTTTGTTCTAAATTTCTAAGTATTTCATCATCTAAATTACCTGTGACTTCTTTTCTGTATCTTGCAATAAAAGGAATTGTATTTCCCTCATCTATAAGTTTTACAGTATTTTCAACTTGACCTACTTTGATATTCAATTCTTTTGCAATTTGTTCAAAAATATTCATTCTTACCTCTCTACATAAAAAAGGGAGCTTACGCTCCCTAAAATTCTAACAAAATAATTATTTTGCAGGTGCACTATGGATTGATTTTCCTTCTAATTGATGAATCGCTTCCATAAATGCTTCTGATAGAGTTGGGTGAGCGTGAATCATCTTTCCTATTGATTCAACTCCCATATTATTTGCCATAGCAACAGTTCCTTCATGAATTAAGTCGTTTGCATGAGGTCCGATAATATGGATACCTAAAATTCTCTTTAAGTCTTCAGTTGCAAGAACTTTTACAAAACCATCAGCCTCTCCTAATGAAACAGCTTTACCATTTCCACTGAACATAAATTTACTCTTAACATAAGGAATATTTTGAGCAATAACTTCTTCTTCAGTTAAACCAACTTGAGCAACTTCCGGTAAAGTAAATGTACAAGCAGGAACGATATCTAAATTAATTTCAGGATGTTCTCCCATTAATTTTTCAACAACATGAATTGCTTGAGCACTTGCAACGTGAGCAAGTTGAACATTTCCATAAACAACGTCACCAATAGCATAAATATGGTCAACATTTGTTTTAAATTCTTTATCAGTAACTACAGCTCCTCTTTCAGTAACAACTCCGGCTTTTTCGATTTCTAATCCATCAATATTAGCTTTTCTTCCTGTTGCTAAAAGAACCATTGTACCTTCAGCCTCTTCAACTTTATCTTTATCAACTCTGTTAGCTGTAACTTTTAATTTTCCGTTTTCTTCTTTAATTTCACTGGCACGAACTTTATTTACAATCTTAATTCCTGCTTTTTTGAAAATACTTGGAATTCTCTTTTGAATTTCTCCGTCAGTTGCAGGTAAAACACCATTAGTCATAACAGTTACCTTTGAACCGAATTGAGCATAAATACTTGCAAATTCCATTCCGATAACTCCACCACCAACAACGATAAGTTCTTCAGGAATTTCTTTTAAATCTAAGAACTCATCACTTGTGATTACATTAGGTAAATCGGCTCCTGCAATTGGTGGAATACTTGGTTTAGAACCTGTTGCAATAATTATGTAATCAGCTGTTACATCTTTTTCTGAACCATCATTCAATTTAACATGAATTGTATGTGGATCAACAAAAGAACCAAAACCTTTTAAGTATTCAATATTAGGATAAGAACCAATTAAAAATTCTACCCCACCTACGATTTTTTCAACAACTTCGCATTTTCTTTCATTAAGTCTTATTGGATCAATTTTACATTCGTCCATAAGTAAACCGAATTCTGCTTTTCTATGAATATTTTCCATAATTTCAGCATTTTTCCAAAGTGTTTTTGTAGGGATACATCCTCTATTTAAACAAGTACCACCTGGTCTATCAGCTTCAATAAGTACAACTTCTGCTCCCATTTGTGCAGCTCTAATAGCAGCCTCATATCCTCCTGGGCCCGCTCCAATAACAGCTATTTTAGTCATAAAACACACTCCTTAATTAGTTTTTTAAGTTTTCACTCACTTAAAATTATATATCAAAAATAGATTTTTTTCAAGTTTTTAAATAAAATTGTTTTCATATTTCATTATTTTATTAGAGAATTTTTATAAAAATTATTTTTTCTATAAATAATATCTAACTCATAAAATACTATTAGCTATTTTTCACAAATACAAATTTATTTTCTAAAGACATTTCTTCAACAAACCCATATCCATCTTTGTCAAATTTCTTTATGTCTTCAATATTTTCAATTTTATTTTTAGCCATAAAATTAAGCATCATTCCTCTAGCCTTCTTCGAAATTGTAGAATGTTTTTTTAGTTTTTCATCGACTTTTTCATAAAATTCAAAATCCAAAATTTGATTCTCTGAAATATACTTTTTTACTGTTTTTGAAAATTCATCACTTGCAAGATTAACAATAAAATCCGTATCTTTTAAAATTTTTTTTGCAATATCATCTTTCCAAAAATTATATAAATTTCCCATTTTTGTTTTCATAAGAAAATCAAGTCTATAAGGATTAATTAAATCAAAAGGTTTAATCACTCCATAAAGTGCAGAAATTATAATTAAATGCTCCTTTATATACTCCAAATCGCAATTGTCAAACTCTTCTCTTTTTATATTTTTATAACACATTCCATCATACATATAAAAAGCCTTGCAATAATCTTTTGAAACCAAAACTTCCGGAATATTCTTTAAAATTTCATTTGTTTTATCAGAAAAATCAAGTCCTGAAGAAAATCTCTCACAAGTTTTAGAAATTGTCTTTGCAGGTGATAAAATTATTTTCATATTCTCTCCTTAAATCTATTTTTCAAGATCTATTAACTTATTACAAATAGATAATGGTAATTTTCTATGAGTTATTATTAATATTATCTTATCTTTACTGATTTTTTCAATATTTTTTACAACTTCCTGTTCTGTTTCGAAATCTAAAGCAGAAGTAAATTCATCTAAAATCAACAAATTAGAATTTTTATACAAAGCTCTCGCAAGTGCAATTCTCTGCTTTTCCCCACCTGAAACATTTTTCCCTTTAATTCCAATTTCAAAATCTCCATCTTTTTTTCCGTTAAACTTTTTAACCTGTGATAATTCAGTAGAAATTTCAAAATTATCTTCATCAAAATTATCAAAAGTTATATTTTCCTTTAATGAACCTTTAAATAAAAAGGCATCTTGTTCAAGATATGAAATTAAATTGTAGTAAGAAGTTCTGTTTATATTTTTTAAATCTATCCCATTTATTGTAATTTTACCATTGTAATTTAAAATCCTCTTTAAAAGCAAATCTATTAAGGTGCTTTTACCCGAACCTGACGGACCTATAATTCCTATAATATCTCCCTTTTCCATTTCTGTATTAAAATTTTTAAATATATAATTTTTTTCGTCATAAGAAAAAGTGAGATTCTCAACTTTTATAGTATCTATGCTTGAAATAGCCTCTTTTTTATCTTCAACTTCTGCACTATCAACAAATTCTAAAATTCTATCACTCATTCCAAGAGTTACCTGAACTCCTGAAACCCAATCTGATAAATTTCTCATTGGCTCATAAAGATATCCCAAATAAAAATAAAACGCAAACAATGAACCTAAAGACATATTTCCTGAATTCACTTCCATTGCTCCAAAAAGTAATATTACAATTGGTAAAAGTACTACAATAAGTCCTGTAAGTCCATATCCTATTGCGGTATATTTCTTAATGTTCTTTAAATAAATTTCATATTTTTTTATATTTTCCCTAAACTTATTTAAAAAGAATTTTTCTTTCCCAAAAATTTTTATTTGGAAAATTCCATCAGTATATTCCTTTACGCTTTCCGTTACTAATGCAAAATGTTCTCTTTCATCTTTACTATTCTTTCTTATGGCACTATCAACCTTTTTAAAAAATATTGTATAAATTGGAATTACAAACAAAACGATAATTGCAAGTTTAAAAGACATATAAAACATAAGTCCCATAACTATTGAAATATTAAGAACATTCAAAAACAACATTGGAAGTCCTATACTAATATCTTCACTTACAGTTTCGCAATCATGTAAAATTCTTGAAGTTAAATCACTCGGATTTTGTTTATAATATTCTGGGGATTTATCCAAAGCACCTTTTAACATAATACTTCTAAAATAATTCATATATTCAACCCTATATGTGTGCCACTTATAATTCTGATACGAATCAAAAAATGCTTGCAGTATTCCCAAAACTATGAGCAAAATTCCAAAATTTAAAACTTTAGAAAAATCTTCTCTATTTTGAACCATATTAACCAGTCTTCCTATCATATATGGAGCAACAGCATACAAAATAACAGAAAATGCACAAAGTAAAGTTATTTTGAACCTTCTAACTCTATATTCTCCTATGTAAGACATAAGTTTTAAATAATTTTTTATACTATTCATGGCATCTCCCATTTCTTTAAATTATAAGTATTATATAATATTAATCGCAATAGTATTATAACACTTGACTTTAATATAAGTCAATTTATCATTTGAAATCTCAAATTTTCAATATCAATATAGTATTTTTAAAATAATTTTAACAAAAAAGTCTAAATTCTAAATAGAATCTAGACTTCATTCTAATTATATCTCTCTGCCTGTGATAAATATAATTCCTTATATTCTAAAGAATTTTCGATGAGCTCATTATGATTTCCGAAATGAATTTTTCCATCTTTCATAAACCATATTTCATCAGCAATATGAACTGATGCCATTCTATGAGAAATCATAAATATTATTTTATCTTCTTTTATATTTTTTAAAATTTTATAAACAGAATTTTCTTTTTCAATATCAAGACTTCCTGTAGGTTCATCTAAAACCAGTATAGGACTGCTCTTATAAATTGCCCTTAAGATTGCAATTAGTTGAGCTTGACCTCCTGACAATTCAATATTTCCATCATCAAGCTCAACTCCGAGTTTATCATCTAAATTAATTTTAAAATCTTCTTTCTTTATACCGAGTTTACCAACAATTTTAAAAATTTCCTCATCTACGATGTATTTTTCGTCTTCATTTTCAATTAATTTACAGCAAATATTTTCTCTTAAAGTTATATCATCAATCAACTTAAAGTCTTGGAAAATTGTACTTATATACTTATTTTCAGTTTCATAAATAGACTTTCCGTCATAAGTTAAACTTCCTTTTGAAGCCTCATAAAGTCCTGAAATAAGTTTTATTAAAGTACTTTTCCCTGCTCCGTTTTCTCCAATAATTACTACAATTTTAGGTTTTTTTACTTCAAATGAGATATCATTTAGAACATAATTTTCACAATCTATATATTTAAAGTAAATGTTTTTTGCAATTAATCCCAAATCTTTACTCTCAACACTTCTCTCTACATTTTTCCCAATGTCAAATTCAATGAAATCCAAAACAGGAATGGTATATTTTGAAAATCTGTCTAAATCAATTATATTCTCAGAAAATTCATTCATACTGTTAGTAAATTTTAGTATACCTACCACAGTAAAACTAAAATCAGAAAAGCTGATTTCATTTTTATAAACCCTACTTGCACTAAAAATTATTACAAATAAAGTACAGATAATTGAATTTATAACTTCAATTATATTTACAATAGCCTTATTTCTATAAAAAGGCTTAAAACATTTTAATATATCTTTTATAGTTTTAGAAAATTTATTATCTATGAAACTTTCAAATTCATTTGATTTTATATCTAATACATCATCTCTATTCAAAACCATATAGCTATAATACCAATATTTTCTATTTATCGGAGATAAATTTTCATAAAATTTACTCTCTTCCTTACTGTATTTTTTCTTTGCAAATATATTTATAACAAATAGGATAAGTAATACTATACTTAGATAGAAAGAAAAATATCCTATTGCAATAAAAGTTGTTATCATAATGGAAATATGTTCTATACTTTTTACAATTGCCTCTAATAAATTTTCAAGACAGTATTGATTTCTAAGGGAAAATCTTGCTCTTTCTTGTAAATTATGAAAAGCAGGACTTTCTAAATTAAAATAATCTATTTCCGTTGATTTTTTCAGAAGTTCTTTCTCCATTTTAAGTAAATACTCTCTTGCAGAGTATTGTACTTTCCACTTTAATACTTCTTTAAAAATTCTTAATACAACAAAAACAATAGCCTCAAAAATCAATTTTATAGAAATATTTCTAATATTTCCAATTTGTAAATATTCTGTAAAATCTCTAACCATAAATAAAGCTAGTAAAGTCAACAGAATATTAATTAAAATATCAATTGAAATTCTATAAATAAATTTCTTATCTATTTTAAAAGACAATTTTAAAAATCTGAAAATAGTTTTAAATGAATTAATCATTTTTATCACCTACTTTCAATTTAAACATATTTTTAGTCAATTCTTTTAAGTATCTATAATATTCAGATCTTTCAATTAATTCAAAATGAGAACCTGAATCCAAAATTTTTCCATTACTTAAAATATAAATTTTATCCACAATATTAGAAACAGCCAATCTATGAGAAATAATAATAAATCCCTTTGTCTTTTCTTCAAGAGATAATCTGTTATAAAAATCCATTTCTTTTTTTGCGTCAAGTGCAGATGTAGGTTCGTCTAAAATTAACATCGTTCCACTTTTAACTAATGCTCTTAGAATAGTCAGCATTTGTAATTGACCACCTGAAGGTTCAAAAACATCATCAAAAAACTCTTTTCCAAATCTGGTATTCAAATCTATCAATTTCCCATTTACATTGTCAAGTTTACAACTTTCTAAATATTCTTCGACATATTTTTCTTCATTATTTTTTACATTATTAAACCCGAATAAATTTTCTTTAAGTGTACCTGCAAAAAAATGTGAATTTTGAAAAACAGCTGAAAAATAAACAAGTCTTTCTTTTGCTGAAACTTCTTTCCCATTAATGAGAATTTTTCCGCTTGTTTGATTGTAAATACCCATAATTACTTTTATAAGTGTACTCTTTCCAGCCCCATTTTCTCCAATTATTCCAATTTTATCGAAAGATGAAAACTCCATATTTATATTTTCTAAACTGTATTTATCAGCATTTGGATATTTAAAGTAAATATTTTTAAGTTCAAAGGATGCTTCTTTATTTTCCATATTGGCATTTTTACTTTTTAAACTATTTTCTTCTAAATGTAAAAGGTATTTATCAAACATTTTTATATTTTTCTTTAAATCGGATATAATTCTCAAAGTTTCCTTTTCATTAGTTACAAAAAGTTGATATATACTGAAAACTATGAAAATTGTAGAAATAGAAATGGAATTAATACTAAATAAGTATATCAACATTCCAATTGTAAAAATATCAGTTATAATTTCCAAAAATATTGAAATTATACCTAATTTTATACCTAAATTGGTTTTATTTCTTATAATAGCCATCGCTTCATTAAAAATTTTCTCATATCTCTTTAAGATTAGATTTCCTAAATTAAATATACGAATATCCTTTCCATATTCATTTCTCATACTAAAATTATTGTAATATTCAAGTTTTGTCAATACATTTCCTTGCTCTAAATCTGTATCCAAGTCAAATTCATTAATTTTTTCTCTTAGAGGATATGCTCCAAGTTGAATTAAAAAAGTAAAAACTACAATGTAAAAAGAAGTTTTAGAAATAATCAAGCCTGAAAAAATAAGCAACACAAAAATAGGAATAAAATTTATTAAATCCATTAAAATTGCACTAAAGCCTGCATTATCATAAGCTAAAAAATTCCAAGCTCTATTCATTGAATATTCAAATTTAGGATTTTCAATATCTTCCATATTCTTTTGTAAAATTGAGTTATTCAGTTTTCTTGCTAACTTAAATCTAAAACGAACTACTTCATAAGATAGCTTTGAAAATAAAATACTTGACATAATTTTAGAAAATATAATTATAGCAAACAAAAAAAGTATAATAACGATAAATTTATTATAACTATATATTTTATTTTCGACTAAAGAAAAAATATATCCAAAATAATAAGCATCTAAAAAATATGCAACTATAAAACAAATATTATAAATCAAAATTTTAAAAATATTTTTTCTAATAAAAGGTAATACTAAATTTTTCATAAATTTCTCCAAATAAATTGCTACCCTGATTATATAAAAAAATTACATAGACGTCAACTTATACAAAAAATAGCACCGAGGTGCTATTTTAAAAATATTCATATAAAATTGTTATTGAAGTTTTTAGTTCTTCATCATAATTTTTTATCAGTTCTTCAAGCTCTGATTTTAAACTATTTTCGTCAAAATTTTTATCTAATTTGTTTCCGTCTAATGCTAATTGCAATCCTACAAAGTATTTATCTCCTTGTTTGTAAATTGCAAAGTCATGCATTGATTTTATATAGCTAAACTTGTTTTTCCAATTTTCAGTAATTTCTTTTAATTCAATTTCTCTTTCCGTAAAGTTTCCCCCGACCGGTTCAACATGGATTACCAATACAATTTCATATTTTTCATAAATTTCTTTTTCAATCAAACTCATAAGATTATGAGCTTTGATTAAACTCATTTCCGAATCAACTTCAACATCAACAGTTGCTATTGTTTTAAGATGTCCATATCTATGAAAAGTGTAATTGTGTATTCCCAAAATTTCTTTGTGCTTTTCAATGTCTGTCAAAACTGACTTTATCAATTCTACACTTGGTGCTTCTCCAATAAGTTGGCTAATTGTTTCCTTTGCCAAAGAGAAACCTGAGAATAGAATAAATGCAGAAACAATTAGACCTACAACTCCATCAACCGGAAAAGTAGTATAGTTAGCAAAAATCATTGCAATTAAAACAACTGAAGTTGTAAAAACATCGCTCAAACAGTCAATTGAGGTTGCCTTTAAAATACTTGAATCTATTGCTTTAGAAAGTTTTCTATTGAATAAACTCATCCAAAGTTTTATAAAAATAGAAATCACTAAAAAAGCAATTCCTATTTTCCCCATAATAATTTTTTCAGGATTTATAATTCTTTCTACAGATGTCTTTGCAAATTGAACTCCTACAATCATAACCATCATTGAGATTATTAAGGTAGTTATATATTCAACTCTTCCATGTCCATAAGGATGATCCTTATCCGGAGGTGCAGAAGAAAATTTAAAACCTAAAACTGTTGCAAAGGAATAAATTGCATCCGAGAAATTATTTACTGCATCAGCAGTTATTGAAACTGAATTTGCTAAAATTCCAATTACAAATTTTGATACTCCCAAAGTAACATTTAAAAATGTTCCTATCATTCCTGAAAGATATCCGACTTTTTTTCTATCATATTTATCTGTATTTTCTATTTTTGAAATATTCAATATTTTTTTCTCTAACATATTTACTCCATAAACAGTACAATATTTCCGGTTTCAATTGTCTTTTTTATGTCTATAATTCTTTGGTTTGAAGAACCTCGAAATTTCAAAGTTAAGTCTTTTAATCTATAATCAAATCTTCCATCAACTAAAACATCACATTCTTTTAAAAGCTCAAATCTGTCATCATCTTCAAGAATTTCCTCAAAGGTATATCCCGAATAAATCCAAATATTTTTATTTACACTTTTTTTTATATCCCTTACAATTTCAAGGAGCTCTTTTGCATTTTGCATCGGTTCTCCACCAAGCAAAGTAAGACCAGAAACATTTTTATCACGCAAATAGTCTATTACTAAATTAGTAGTTTCTTTTGTCCAAAGCTCCCCAAAATTGAAATCCATATATTTTCTATTAAAACAATCTTTACAATTATGTGTACAGCCAGTTACGAAAATACTAGTTCTGATACCAACACCATTTGCAACATCATAAGCTCTTATCTGACCATATCTCATATTAATCCCTCACTATATATGAAGCACCCTTGCCTTTATTTCTTTAGTTCTACCTTCATTCCAGAAATTTTCTCCAAGATAACCGCAAGTTCTTCTAGTTACATTCATTTTTTGTTTATCTTTATTATGACATTGAGGACATTCCCATTCATTATGATCATTTATGATTATTTCCCCGTCAAATCCACAAACATGGCAATAATCTGATTTTGTATTAAATTCAGCATATTGAATATTATCATAGATAAATCTAATCATTTGTTCAACTGCTTCAACATTATGGTTCATATTTGGAATTTCTGCATAGGAAATACAACCACCAGTTGATAATTTTTGGAAATCTTCTTCAAATCTGAATTTATCAAAAACTGAAATATTTTCTCTAACATCAACATGATAACTATTTGTATAATATCCCTTATCTGTTACATCCTTTATTTCTCCATATTTTTTCTTATCAATTGTACAGAATCTATGAGTTAAACTTTCAGCAGGAGTTCCGTATAATGAGAATGACATCCCTGTTTCTTCACTCCAACTATCTGCCGCTTCTTTAATCTTTCTCATAACTTTAAGAGCAAATTCTTTTCCTTCTTCTGTTGTATGACTAACACCTTTTACACACATTGTTGCTTCATACAATCCGATATAGCCTACAGAAAGAGTTGAATATCCATTTTCCAAATATTTCTTAATGCTTTCGCCTTTTTTAAGTCTTGCAATAGCTCCATATTGCCAATGAATAGGAGAATTATCGCTCTTTACATTTTGAAGAAGTGAGTTTCTGAATAAAAGTGCTTTTTTTACAATTTCAAGTCTTTTTTCCAACATTTCAAAGAATCCTTCTTCATTTTCCATATTTAAAATTCCTATTTGAGGTAAATTCAAACTTACAACACCTTGGTTAAATCTACCTTCAAATTTATAATTTCCATTTTCGTCTTTATATGGTGCTAAGAATGATCTACAACCCATAGGTCCGAATACATTTCCTTCATAATGTTCTCTAAGTTTTTTAGCAGAGATATAATCAGGATACATTCTCTTTGCAGTACATTTTGCAGCAAGTTTTGTTAAATAATAGTACTTACTATCTTCTCTTACATTGTTTTCATCCAAAACATAAATCAATTTAGGAAAAGCCGGTGTAATATAAACACCTTTTTCATTTTTTATTCCTTCTAATCTTTGTTTTATTATTTCTTCAACAATTTGTGCAACTTCATCTTCATATTCAAAACCGTCTTCAACATACATAAATAGAGTAACAAAAGGACTTTGTCCATTTGTAGTCATCAAAGTATTGATTTGATATTGGATAGTTTGAATACCTGCTTCCAATTCTTTCTTAGTCATTGCCTTTGCAATATTTTCAATATCTTTTTCATCTGTTAAAATTTCTTTTGCAAGTTTTAAATGTTTTTCATAACTCTTTCTTAGATATTTTCCTAAATGTGCAACATTTAAACTTTGCCCACCAAATTGTCCTGATGCAACCTGTGCAATTATTTGAGTCATAACTGTACAAGCAACTTGGAATGATTTTGGAGTTTCAACCATTTTACCATTAATTACTGTTCCATTGTCAAGCATATCTCCAATATTAACTAAACAGCAATTGAACATAGGTTGAATTAAATAGTCCATATCGTGAAGATGGATAGCTCCTTCATCATGTGCTTGAACAATATCTACAGGAATTAACATTCTTCTTGCGATATCCTTTGAAACTTCCCCGGCAATCAAATCTCTTTGAGTTGATGCAAGAATTGCATTTTTATTTGAATTTTCATTTATAACATCTAAATTTGTCTTATCAAGAAGCCCTAAAATACTTTCGTCGGTAGTATTTTTAAGTCTTTTAAAAGTTTGAACAGCCTTATAATTTTCATAAGCTCTTGCAGTTGCAGGATTTCCATATTTAATTAAACTATAGTAAACATGATCTTCTATATCATATATACTCATCTTTTTCCCAATTGTTGTTGCAAAAGTTTCTATCTCTGATGCAATCTTTTCTGCTAATCCTTCTTCATAAATTCCCGTACTGCTATGCATTGCTTTTTTTATTGCGATAGCAATTTTATTTGCGTCAAAATCAACTTCTTGACCATTTCTTTTTATTACCTTAATCATAACTACCTCCATAAACACTTAAAAATTCTCGGTAGTAAGATTATACCATCAACAATATATATTGTCAATAAAAATACTTACTACTATATATAGTATATTTACCCATTTTATAGCTTGAAATCCATTGTAAAATATTTTATATCAACAAGTAGAACAAATATTTAAAAAAATTTTTTTAATTTTCTTAAAAATATTTTATGCAAGAAAAAACTGATACAAATTTTTAAAAATTCATATCAGTTTGAATACTTTTTATTTCATTTTTATTGTCTTTTATAGTTTTTATTCCAAACAAAAAATATATAATATGGAAAAACCAAACTATTACTAAAATAATTCTTCCAATCTTTGTATTTTTCATAAAATAAAAACCGGTTCCCATCGTCAAGGTAAAAAAGAATATTATCTTTAATTTTTGTTTTATTAAAAGACCTTTTCTGTTTGCAATTTTTTCTATATTATTTTTGTACAATTTAGTTCCAACAAACCAATTATGCAACTTTTTAGAGCTTCTTGCAAAACAAAATAATGTTATAATATAAAATGGAAACGTAGGCAATATTGGTAAAAAAGCTCCAATAGTTCCTATTGCAAAAAATATCAGTCCTATTATAATCCAAGTGTATCTTACAAATTTAATCTTCATATATTACCCCTCATATCTTTAATATGGTAATGATAACATATTTCATCTTAATCTTCAAGGCTATATTTTAAAGCATTTACCATTTTCAACTTTATACACAACATCTGAAAATGATACTGTACTCATTCTGTGAGAAATTAAAAATACCATTCCCTTACAATTTTCTTTAATCAAATTCAAAATTATTGATTCATTTAAAGTATCTAAATTACTTGTAGGTTCATCAAAAATATAAACATCCGCTCTTTTTAACAATGCCCTCATAAGTTCAAGTCTTTGCATTTCTCCACTTGAGAAAATAATTCTCTCTGAATTAATTTTAGTATCGAGTCCATTTTCAGTTGATAAAATCTTATCTTTTAATCTACATTTTTCTGCAATTTCTAAAATTTCTTCATCGCTAATCTTTTCATTTCCTAAAACTAAATTTTCTCTGATTGTTTGAGAAAAAATTTGTGGAAATTGTGGAATATAAGCAATTTTTTCTTGTAGTTTTCTACTGTCTATATCTAAAATATCCTCATCATTTAAAAATATTTTTCCGGATTTAGCCATATACCATTTCATTACCATTTTCATCAATGTACTTTTTCCGGATCCACTTTCTCCAACAAGTCCGACAATTTTTTTATCTTCAAAATGTAAATTCAAATTTTCAAAAATATTCTTATCTCTATTAGGATAAGAGAAATCAACATTTTCAAATTTTATTTCATTTAATTTCTCAATTTCTTTATTTCCATCATTTCCAATAGGCTCATTTTCATCTAATAAACTAAAAGTTTGTTTTGCAGCTTGTAATGCACGTCCAAGTCCTAAAGGAAGTCTGCTTAACTCTAAAAAAGGAGCAAATGATGAACTGAAAACAACCAATGTAATTACTGCATCTTTAATACTTATTATATTTTTATTTACAAGTATAAATTCCGCAAAAGCAAAAGTTAAAACTCCAAAACCTATTGTTAAAAAACTGAATGAAAATTGTAAGAAATTTAATTTTGCAACATTTCTTTCCTTTTTATTTACAATTCTACTTTCTTTTGTCAAATTTTCAAATCTTTCCTTTTCAACTCCAAGTTGAAGTAAATCTTTCATCCCTCTTAAACTTTCCAAGAAATATGAAGTATATGATTTTCTATATTTTTGTTGAATTTCAAGATGTGGTTTTAATTTGCTTGAAAATACATTTGGAATAATAACTGCAAGTATAAAATATACAATTATTGCAATTAAGCTTAAATGAAAATTATATTGTAAAAAATATACAATTAAAACTATTGAAACAATAATCCCTGTTGTAATTGGAGCTAGAGTATGTGCAAAGAATACTTCCAACGCTTCAACATCTTCTCCTATCAGTTTAAGTAAAGCCCCGCTGTCTTGAGAGTCAAGTTTTGACGGAGCAAGTCTTCTAAGTTTTGAAAAAATTTCTCTTCTAAAATCAGCCAAAACATTAAAAGCAACAAAATGTCCGAAATAATGCTCTCCATATCTGAAAAGTCCTCTTGAAATCGCAAAAATGACTAAAACTATCAAAGATATTATTTTTATTTTTTCTCCATTAAGTGCATCAAATCCCAATGAAATAATTCTTGCAGGAATATATACTGTAATCAAAAAGCCGAAAACAGCAAAAAATACAGCCAACAAAATTACTGGGAGTAATTTTTTCATAAAATTTATAAGTCTGATAATCAATTTTATACTATCTTTCATTTAAAATTGCCTCCATTTCATTTTGTTTATCCAGTAACATCTTGTATTCATAATTTGAATTATATAAATCTTCAGGTTTTCCAAAATCCCAACTTTTTTCTTTTCCCATAAATAAAACAAAGTCAGCTTTATTAACCTGTTTCATCTTATGAGAAATAAACATAACAATAGAATTTTTAGAAATCATTTTGATTAAATCCAAAATCGCTATTTCATTTTCGGTATCAACACTTGAAGTCATTTCATCAAAAATGTAAATTTTTCTATTTGCAAGTAAACTTCTAACACAGATTATCTGTTGTCTTTGACCAGGAGAAATCAATCTTCCGTTTTCTCCGATAATTGTATTAAAACCATCAGGCAAAGTCTTTACAAATTTTAGAATATGTTTCTCCTCAATCCATTCTAAAATTTCTTTTTCAGATAATTTTGTAGCTTTTTTCAAATTATCCATAATGCTTTCATTAAAGACATATGAATCAGGAGATACATAAAAACCTAGATAATTTATATCAGACTTTGAAAAATCTCTTAAAGATTTTCCATCTATCAAAATCTCACCGGAATAATTCTCAAGATTTTTAAACAAAATTTTTGCAAATGTACTCTTTCCAAGTCCACTCTCTCCTGCTATTGCGAATAAACTACCTTTAGTGATACTTAAATTAATATTATTTAAAACATTTCTATCATCATACGAAAAAGATAAATTTTTAAATTCAATATTATCTATACTTTCCAATTCTATATTTGAGATGTCTTTTTTCTTTTCTAACTTAACACTATCTAAAAAAGTAAAAATTCTATCTGCCATCTTAGTATTCATCATAAGTAAATGCATACAGTATCCCAGTTCTCTGATTGGAGTAAAAAACTCAGTTGCAATCAAAACAAAGAAAATAAAATTAAAAATTGATATATTCCCTTTTGAAACTGAAAGAACTGCTAAAAATCCTGAAATTGCAATTCCAAGATACATAACTCCGTCCATATATCCAACTGATTGAAGTTGAAATTTTAAAAGTTCCATAGTTGAAAGTCTGAATTTTTCGGCTGATTCATTAAATTTTTTCTCATAAATATCATCAGCACTATAAGAATAAAGAGTATTTAATCCCTTTAAATCATCCATAAATAAATTGCCTACATCCATATAAGTCGACCAATAATGTTGCATAATTTTTGCTGAACGCTTTTGTATTAACACTATTGAAACGGGAATAAATGGAATACTGATTAAAAATACCAAACCACCCAAAGGATAAATAAAGGCTACAATCAATAAAATTGTCGCACAGTTAAAAAATGTCCTTAAAGTTGTAGATAAATAATTGCTGTAAAATGTATCCAAACTGTCAATTCCTTGAGATGCAACAGTAAGCACATCAGCTGTTGAATAACCTTTAAAAACTTCTTCTTCACTTTTGGAAAAGGCATCAAAAAATTTAACTTTTAAATTATCTCTCGCAAATTGAGATGCTACTCCTTGGTATCTTTTAGCAAAAATTGAAATCCCAAAACCTAAAATATTTAATCCTATAACAATTATTGCATAAGTAAAAAGGCTAAACTCCATTTTATTATATAAATTAGAAAAGCCTTTAGCTATAAATCCAAAAGAAATTATTCTCATCAAAAACTGAATCCAAGATAAAAAAGATGCTATATAGACAAATCTCATCCTATCTCCCAATTCTTTTTTTAATCTATTTTTTAATTCTTTTCGCCTTTCACGACTTATTTTTTGCTTTTGAATTTTTGTACTGAAATCACTATCCATAAAAAACTCCTTATACAAATTAATATTAACTATTTATATGATACCCCATTAAATAGAAAATTAAAAATATAATCAATCTCAATATATCCCTGAAAAAATACCACGTTATGTGGTATTTAAAATTATTTTATCTTTCCAACTTCTTCTACAACTCTATTTATTGCATCTTCAGAAGACATTTCAACATTTTCCATTTCTCTTCTTGTTGAAAATTCAATTATATTTTCATTAGCTTTTTTGCCCACAGTAATTCTTAAAGGAATACCAATTAAATCTCTGTCATTAAATTTAACTCCAATTCTTTCTTTTCTATCGTCAAGCATAACTTCAACACCTTGAGTTTCCAATTCATCATGGATTTTTTCACCAAGTTTCATTTGATCTTCATCATTAATATTTACAACTGTAACTATTGCGTGATATGGTGCAACTTGAATTGGCCAAATAATTCCTTTTTCGTCATTATTTTGTTCAATAATCGCAGTAATACTTCTTGTAATACCAATACCATGACTTCCCATCCAGAAATATTGACTAACACCATTTTCGTCCAAGAAAGTTGCATTTAAAGATTTAGAATATTTTGTTCCAAGTTGGAAGATATTTCCAACTTCTATACCTCTTGCAAATTTCAAAGGCTTACCACTTATAGGGCAAACATCTCCCTCTTGAACCATAATTAAATCGTCTGCAATTTCTCCGTCAAAATCTCTTCCAAAATTACAATTAATGTAGTGATGGCCTGCCTTATTTCCGCCAACAACTGTATTTTTCATAAGAGTAACCCTCTTATCTAAAATCTTTCTTACTTTTAAGTTTACAGGTCCTGTATATCCTGCAGATGAACCTATTTTTATAATAGTTTCTTCATCCATCATTTCAACTTCATGTTCAGGAACTCTAAGATAAGCGCAAAGTTTTGTCATATTAAGCTCTCTATCTCCCGGAATAAATGCTATAACAGGTTCTCCTGCAACAATCAAATCTATCGCCTTAATACATTTTGATGCATCTTGTTTTAAAAAGTTTCCAACATCTTCTATTGTTTTACAATTTGGAGTATAAACTAATTCAAGTTCCCTTTCATCTCCACTTTCGTCAACTTTGTAAATAACTTCTGCTTTTTCATCAGTTGCTGCATATCCACTCTCATCACAATAGCAGATTACTCCCTCTCCTACATCAGAAAGAGCGATAAATTCATGTGAACTATTACCTCCCATTGCTCCGGCATCTCCGGCAACAATTTTATAATTAAGTCCTAATCTATTAAAAACTTTTTCATATGCTTTCCACATTTCTTTGTATGATTCCATCATCATTTCAGGGCTTACATCAAATGTATAAGCATCTTTCATTGAAAATTCTCTGGCTCTATTTATCCCAAAACGTGGTCTTTTTTCATCACGATATTTAGTTTGAATTTGATAAATATTTAAAGGTAATTGTTTATAACTTTTAATTTCTCCACTTATCAAAGTTGTAAAATATTCTTCAGCAGTTGGTCCAAGACAGAATTCTCTTTCATTTCTATCTTTAACTTTGAACATCTCAGGTCCAAAAGTTTGCCATCTTCCTGATTCTTCCCATATTTCTTTTGGCTGAAGTGCAGACATTAAAATTTCATATCCACCCATTCTATCCATTTCTTCTCTTACAATATTTTCTACTTTTCTAATTGCTCTATATCCAAGTGGAAGATAAGAATAAACTCCTGCAGCAGTTTTTCTTATCATTCCTGCTCTTAAAAGCAATTTATGACTTATAATTTCTGCCTCTTGAGGATCTTCCCTAAGTGTTGGCATATAATATCTTTTCATTTTCATAATAAATTTCCTCCATAATAATAAATTAATTTTTGTGATGATTTTTATAAAATGACTTCTATAATTAATAAAAAAAAACGGCAATCATCTCCAAGAGACGAAAGCCGTGGTACCACTCTAATTTATACTCAAAAGCTATAAGGCACAACCCTGTATTTTTAATACAAGTTCAAAGATAGGTTCAATTACCTGCATAAAAGTTTTTCACCAAGCAACTTCTCTCTACATATACATAAATAATCTACTATTTCTTATCATCACTAAATATCTAACAAATAAATTATATTAAATTTAGCATAAAAAGTCAACTATAAAAAATTAAAATTAAAAATTGGAACAAAAAAAGGCTGAGTATAAACTCAACCTAAATTTTTTATTCTTATTTATGACAACAAGGTTTTGAAGCTCTTAAGAACCAAACATTCTTTTCTAGTTCTCCAATTTGATCTTCTAACATTGAAACAATTATGAAATCTCCATCATTATCAGCTTCTTCTCTAATTTTTGTAGCTTCTTCTTTAAGAGCAGCTAAATCATTCATAACTATTTCGTTAACTTCATCAACTGTTACTTTCTTAGATTCTAATTCTTTAACAGTAGCATTAGCAACATATTCTTTTAATGATGCAAATGGGAATCCACCTCTCATTTTAATTGCTTCAGCAACTTCATCATACCATTCGAAGAATTTGTCATATAATCCTTCTGTAAAAATATGTGTTTGATAGAAATTTCTTCCTTCTACATTCCAGTGTAAGTTATGTAATTTAGTAGTCATAACTGCAATGTTTGATAAATAAACATTTAAACTTTTAAAATCTTTCATTTTTATCCTCCTAATATATTATCATTTACAAACATTATATACCCAATTAACAAAAAAGTAAAATTTTTTTATAAAAATTTTTTAAAAATTTTTTTGCTTGTTTGTGGAGATAGTTTATTTAAAATTGTATTTAAAAACTTGTATATGGTTGTACTAATAAATATTTTTCACAAATTCATTTCCCAAATGGAAATTGATAGATTTTTTTAATTTCAAACATTAGAAAAAGCCCTAAATTGTAACGTTTTTGTAATTGATTTTATTTTATTTTCTGTTATAATCTCTAATGAACAAAATTATGAAGGATAAAAAATGAAAGACTTAAAAAATATAATTAACAATATAAATTTAGATAAATTAAAACAAATAAAAATAAGAAATTTTTTTAAAAAAGACAAAAAAATAATTAATGATACAAATCATATTAAAAGTTTTGACGGGCTTCGTGCGATAGCGGTTATTTTGGTAATGCTATATCATACAATTCCTCATATTGTTTCCGGAGGATACTTGGGAGTTGTAATCTTTTTAGTGTTAAGCGGATATTTAGTAACCGATAATTTCTTAAGAGAAATGGATGAACATAAATATTTGGATATTATAAAGTTTTGGAAAAAAAGATTTATAAAATTGTATACTCCACTTCTTCCAATGCTAAGTATTGTCAGCCTATTCGTATTATTATTTTTTAATGGTATGTTAAGAGGATATGTGGGAAATTTATTTAGTTCCCTTTTTGGGATAAACAATATATATCAAATAATACATGGACTCTCATATTTTGATTCACACGGAAATCCAAACCCTTTTACTCATTTGTGGTCTTTAGGATTAGAAGTTCAATTCTATCTAATATGGCCAATTTTAATCTCTTTACTATATAGGACATTTAGGTTAAAAAGAAAAAGCATTGCGGTAGTAATAATTATTTTGTCACTTTTTTCAGCAACTACAATGTATATCTTATATAATCCTAATACTGATGTGTCTAGAATTTACTATGGTATAGATACTAGAGCTTTTAGTTTTTTAATTGGTGCATTTTTCGCATGTATATATCCAAGAAATAAAGTTCAAGAAGTAAACTTTTCAAAAAGTGAAAATATATGTATTGATATTTTATCAATTTTGCTTTTTGCTCTAATAATCTATACATCTGTAATATTAGATTCAAAAATGGAGATAGTTTATAAATTTGGAATGTATTTTTACTCATTTTTAATAGGATTATTAATTATTACAATACTTTTAAAAGATAATATAGTTAATAAATTTTTGTGTTTTGCTCCTTTTACTGAAATTGGAAAGAGAAGTTATAGCCTTTATTTATGGCAATATCCAATAACAATATTTATCGGAGATTATCTAAAATGGAGTAAAATCTCAATTGTCTATTTAATTTTAATAGAACTGTTATTTTCAATAATTTTTGCAGAAATAAGTTATAGAATTTTTGAAAGAAAAATTAATTATTTAGGTTATATAAATGAAAAATGTAATGAAGATATAAAAAATAGAAATCTATTTTCAGCAATTGGTATTTTGGCAATATTTATAATATTTTCAACATCCATTCTATCAATTACTCAAAAATCTGATGACATTGAAGAATTGAAAAATAGACTTGAAAATATACAAAAAGAGAACAAAGAAAATTCACAGTTAAATAATTTTGAAATTTCAAAAGAAACTTTTGATATAAAAAAATCAAAAGAACATATTGAAAATATTGATTTTTCTACAATTGATATTACCTTTATTGGAGACAGCATAATGCTTTCCGCTTCGGACAAAATGAAAGATGAATTTAAAAATGCTATAATAGATGCAAAAGTTAGCCGTCAAGCATGGGATTTACCAAAAGTTTTGGAGAATTTGAAAGAAAAAAATAATATAAAAGATATTGTGATAATTCACTTGGGAAGCAATTACAAAATAAATAAACAGAAATTCAAAGCAAATTTACTTTCTTTAGAAAGCAAAAAAATATTTCTAATAAATTGTGTCATTCCGGATCCTTGGGAAGAACAGGTAAACACAACTATAAAAGAAATTGCTGAAGAAATGGAAAATGTAGAAATGATAGATTGGTATGCTGTTGCTAAAAACAAAAAAGATCTTTTCTACAAAGATGCTACTCATCCAAATGAAGAAGGTGTAAAAGAATATATAAATCTATTAAAAACTGAATTAACTAAACATTTAAAAAAGGGGCATTAAGCCCCTTTTAGTATTTTTATAATTTTTTAATTTTCGCTCCGCTGTATTCAATACTCTTATTTACAAGTACATCCAAAGCGTCAATGGTATTTATATTTTTAGAAATATCCAAAAGACTAAGTTCTGTACAAGCTATTATTCCAATAGTTTCATCATCACAATATTTATTTAGAATTTCAATAAAGTCTTTATTCTCTAAATTATTTGTCTCCTTAATCTTGTAAATAATATCCATAACGGAATTTTTATCGTCTAAAGTAATTTCCTTTACCTTTATTCCATTTTTTTCTGCATATTTATTGTAAACTTTTGAATTAAGAGTTCCAAGAGTTCCAAAAACTGCTATATTTTCTATACCTTTTCTTTTGATTTCTAATATAGTTTCTTCAATCATATTAATAATTTTTAAGTTTGTAAAGTTTTTAAATTCATCATAAAAATAATGACTTGTATTACAAGGAATAGCAACTACATCTACACCAATTTTATCCAAAATTTCTAAATCCTTTTTTATTTCATTTAAAAAATCAGTATCTTTTTTTTCTATGATACATTTTGTTCTGTCAGGCATACTTGAATGATTTAAAACTATTAAATCAATATGTTCATTATCATTATGTGCCTCAGTATTTAAAACAACTTTATCATAGAACTTAACAGTTGCTAAAGGTCCCATACCTCCGATAACTCCTAATTTATACACTATTTCCTCCTAAATATTTTTCTAAAAACTTTTCCCAATAGAATTTTATTAAAGAAAAACCAAGGTTTTAAATCATCAGTAGCAAAAATTGCAGGAGCCCATTTGCTTGAAAATGAAACCTTTAAAGATTTCAAAATTCCAACTTGTTTTGTTTTCTTATAACGCCAAATTGCAACCATATCTTCAAAACCATAAATAAAAGCATAATTTGTATCGTAATCAACATACTTACAATCACTTTCTTTTAAATTTCCAGTTAAATCAAGATATGCAATATAAGGCATATTTATTCCAACTTTATAAATCAAATTATTAAAATTAGTAGTCCTTGCATTTATTTCTATCAGATAGATTTCTCCCGTTTTTTCATGTCTTTTATATTCTATTTCACCAAAACCTCGATATCCTATATTTTCTAGGAAAGGCTTTGACATATCAATTAATTTTTGATTGTATTTTTGAATTGTAAAACAAGATGCCCCAAAATTTATTGGCCATTGTCTTTGCTTTTGAGCAGTCATATAATGAGTAGTCTTTCCACTTCTATCAATGTAATAATCATAAGTCAACATACAATCGTCAAAACCCGGAACAATTTCTTGAATAAATATTTCAATATTATTGTCTTTTGCTTTTTTTATTCCATTTTCCATTTCTTCAACATTATTACAGATAAAAACTTTATTTCTAAAAATCTTAGTAAATTCTACAGTATCAACAGGCTTTATGATACATGGAAATCCAACTTCATTTTTTACTTTTTCAACCAAATTTTCATCATTTGCATTAATTGTTGCCGGAATTTTAACTCCATTTTCTTTTGCAATATCATATAAAGTCCATTTATCCAATAATTTTGAATTAAGTCCTTTAGCTTGACTGATTAAATAATATTTTTCCAATTCGTCATAATATTCATCTATAAATTCAACATATTTATCATGTGTTGGGAGTAAAACAGGTTTTTTTTCTTGTTTTTTTCCATATTCTATCAATCCTACAAAAGCCTCTTCTCCAAATTTATTCAAATTATCAATTTTTAAAAATTCAGATATATATTTTGACTTTGCTCCATAGGAATTATCAAAGTCATAATCACAAGCTACAACATGAATTCCTTCACGTCCTAAACATCTTATTATGCTAAGTCCTATATAGTAATTACAACCTAAAACAACAGCTTTGTTCATTCTTTTACCTCTTAATTAAAATATTGTTCATACCATTTTAAAAATGTATAAATAGTATAAATTTTACGACCATTATTGTTTTTATTATTAAAGTGATCGTCAAGAAGTGAATTGATTTTTTCCAAATCAAAAAATTCACCTACAAAATTCTTATTGAAAGTTTCTTTAACAATATTATAATATTTTTCTTCCTTAATCCATAAAACAAAAGGAACAACAAAACCTAACTTTCTTCTCTTCGCCCAATCTTCCGGTAATTTATTTAAAGCGGCTTTTCTAAAAGCATATTTTGTTATTTCATTATGAACTTTATGTCTTACAGGAATTGTTCTTGCAAGTTCCCACATCTTTTTATCTAAAAGTGGAACTCTAAGCTCAATAGAATTTGCCATAGTCATCTTATCTGCTTTAAGCAAAATATCGTCAACTATCCACATTTTCATATCAAGATATAATCTCTTAGATACATCATCCATATCTTTAACTTCATCATAATATTTTTTAGTTAAATCTCTTGAAGTTTCAGAATTTTGATATCTTTCCTTTAAAATCGAATTGGCTTGTTCATCAGACATTATTTCTGCAGGTCCAATATATCTATCTTCAACCTTTTGACCATATTTCATTATAATTGTCTTTCCGCTAAAATGCTTTTTATCCTTATATTTATTATATAACTTATTTCTTAAACTAAATGGTAATTTTTTATAAATTCTTTGTGGAAGAGCTTCTGCATATTCATTATATCCGGCAAATAATTCATCTGCTCCTTCTCCTGATAAAACCACCTTAACTTGTTCTGAAGCAAGTTTTGACAAGAAATATAGAGCAACAGAAGAAAGATTTGCATGTGGCTCATCTGAATAATATTGCACTTTATTTATTCCGTCAAAAAATTCATCAGGAGTAATTATTTTAGAAAAATTTTCTATTCCAAGTTTATCAGAAAGCTCTTTTGCATAAACTGTTTCATCAAATCCTTTATTATCAAAACCTACAGAAAAAGTTTTATTTGGCATTGCTGTTGCAACAACATAACTTGAGTCAACACCGCCTGACAAGAAAGAGCCAACTTCAACATCACTAATCTTGTGATACTTAACTGATTCTTCAACTTCTTTTTCTATCTTACTTACAGCTTCATCGAAAGTCATTTCCTTGTAATCAAGAGTTAAATTGTAATAGCTCTTTATTTCAAGTTTTCCATTTTCAAAGATATAATAATGTCCGGGTCTAAGTTTCTTTACACCTTTGAAAAATGTTTCTTCTAAAGGATTGTATTGAAATACTAAATAATGCTTTAATGCTTTTTCATTTACTTCTTTTTTAAACTTTGGATATTTCAAAAATGACTTAACTTCTGAACCGAAAACAAAGTCTCCATCAATCATTGTATAGTAATATGGTTTTATTCCAAAATGATCTCTTGCACCAAAAAGTTTTTCTTTCTTACTATCCCAAATAGCAAAAGCGAACATTCCTCTCAATTTAGACAAAATGCATTCTTCACCATATTCTTCATATCCATGTAAAATAACTTCCGTATCAGTATTTGTTTTGAATTTATATCCTTTTTCTAACAAATCATCTTTTATTTCTTGGTAATTATAGATTTCTCCATTAAAAATTATAGCCACATCATTATTTTCATTTAAAATCGGTTGTGAACCTTCATTCAAATCAATTATACTTAATCTTCTAAAACCAAAATTAATTCCATTGTCAAAATAATATCCGTCACTATCCGGACCGCGATGAATTATTTCATTATTCATCTCTTTTATTACATTTTCATCTTTTACATCTTTACTGTAAAATCCTACAAATCCACACATAATTTCTCCTTAAAATTCGTTAAAAGAATTAACAACTGAATCATTTAATTATCAAATCATTTCTAATATACAAACTAATTTAATTATATCATATACTAAAATTTATTTCTATTCTTTAAAATTTCTTTAACAGTTTCTATCTCGCTATATGGAAAATATTCATCTCCTATAACTTGATAAGGCTCTGCACCCTTTCCCGCAAGTAATACAATATCATTTTCTCTTCCAATTTCAAAAGCATATTCTATTGCCTTTTTTCTATCTTCAACAACTGTATAATTGTTTTTATCACAATTAGAAACTAACTCACTTACTATCTTGCTAATAGACTCATGTCTTGGATTATCTGATGTAAAAATAACTTCATCAGAATTTTCCAAAGCAATTTTTCCTAAATCAGGTCTCATGCTGGAATCTCTATTTCCACCGCTATGACCTATCAAAGTAATAATTCTATTGTGAGGAACTTTATTCAAAGTTTCAAGCACATTTGTAAGTCCGTCAGGTGTATGAGCAAAATCAATTATTATTTTAAAATTTTCATTTGATTGAACGATTTCCATTCTACCACTCACACCTGAAAAACTCTTTAGTGCTTCAATAATATCTTGAATAGAAATTCCCTTTACATATCCTGCACAAATTCCTGCTAAAACATTATAGACATTAAAAACTCCAACTAAATTAGTTTCAACTTTATATACTTCGTCTAAAAAATGTAAATCAAATCTCATTTTCCAATCATCAAATGAAATATTATCAGCAAAAAAATCAGCATTCTTATCATTTATTCCATAAGTAATAATTTCTGATGGAATATGTTCAGCATATTTTTTTGAATATTCGTCATCACTATTTAAAATAGCTGTTTTTAACTTTCCATTCTTTAAATTATGTCCTAATTGTGTAAATAAAAGCTCCTTTGTATTCGCATAATTTTCCATTGTCTTATGTAATTCCAAATGTTCATGAGACAAATTTGTAAAAATTGCACAGTCAAAATCACAACCTAAAACTCTATCCAAAGCTAATGCATGAGATGAAACTTCCATTACACAACATTTACAATTTTCAACTACCATTTCATTTAAAAATCCTTGCAAATCTACAGAAATAGGAGTTGTATTTTTTGTAGGAATTATTCTATTTCCTATTTTGTGATGTATTGTTCCTATTAGACCTGTTTTCATATTACAAGTTTCAAAAATGTGATTAATTAAATAACTTGTAGTTGTCTTTCCGTTAGTTCCTGTTATCCCAACCATAAATAATTTTTCACTTGGATATTTATACAACACATTGGCTAGAAGTCCCATAACTTTTAATGTATCTTTAACATAAACAACGGGAATATCTCCTGACTTGTCAGATACATCTTTTGACGCTATTAATAATTTAGCACCATTTTTTACAGCACTTTCAACAAACGAATGTCCATCTACAGTATTACCTTCTATGCAAATAAAAGCGGTATTTTCTTTTATATTTCTATTATCTTGTGAAATATAGTCTATATTTATATTTTCAATATTTCCATAAATTTTTTTTACCTTTATAAAAGATAACAATTCATTAGCTAACATATCTAACTCCTATCTATAAAATATAGTATTCAAAAAACATATAAAATTTTTAAAATACTCACACTTTCTAATAATTTTATATAAACAAAAAAGGTCTCATAAGAGACCTTGGAGGCGACATCCAGATTTGAACTGGAGATGAAGGTGTTGCAGACCTCTGCCTTACCACTTGGCTATGTCGCCAAATTGAAATGGAGCGGAAGACGAGATTCGAACTCGCGACCCTCGCCTTGGCAAGGCGATGCTCTACCACTGAGCCACTCCCGCAAATGGTGCCCAGAGGCGGAATCGAACCACCGACACGAGGATTTTCAGTCCTCTGCTCTACCGACTGAGCTATCTGGGCATATAATATTCAATTTTTTTAAAACTTTTAGAGTTTTTATACTTTTTTTATTTCAATTCTTAGATAGCTCATTCTCTCGTGCTTCGCACTAAACTAAGGCATTGCCTAAAAACAACTTCGTTGTTTTTGCCACTTCCTTATACCGACTTTCACTATCCGGGCATATAATATTCAATTTTTTTAGAATTTTTTGAATTTCTGTACTTACTTTTGTTTTTCTTTTAGATAGCTCATTCTCTCGTGCTTCGCACTAGACTAAGATATTGCCTAAAAACAACTTCGTTGTTTTTGCCACTCTCTTATACCGACTTTCACTATCTGGGCATAATATTAAATTTTTTCGAATTTTTTATATTATATATACTTACTTTTTTCAATTTTTAGATAGCTCATTCTCTCGTGCTTTGCACTAAACTAAGGCATTGCCTAAAAACAACTTCGTTGTTTTTGCCACTTCCTTATACCGACTTTCGCTATCCGGGCATATAATATAACCTAAAAATTAATTGGTGCACCTTCAGGGGCTCGAACCCTGGACACCCTGATTAAGAGTCAGGTGCTCTACCAGCTGAGCTAAAGGTGCATATTCAGTACCTAAATAGTATAAAGCATTTGTTTTAATTTGTCAAGTCTTTTATTGTACTTTTTTAAAATGAACTTGAAAAATTTTATAAAATCTACTTTACATAAAAAAATTGAGATGTCAGACATCTCAATTAAATATTAAAATATTTTTTTATTCTTTTTGCAATTTTTTCGTAATCATTAGGTTTAAATTGCTCTATATCAAAATTATGTTCTATATCCGAAACAATTGCTACAAGTTTTTCTTTTTCAGAAATTATTTTTGTTGAATATCCCGTTCTATAAATTTCAATTCTATCTAAGTTTTCCCATTTATATCCTTCAACTAAAATAAAATCATATTCAGTCATTGTTTTTAGAACATCATCTAATGATTTTTCATAATTTAAGTTTTCAACTGTTATTACTCTATTAGGACTTACCATTTTTACACAACTAGCTCCAGACTGTGAGAATATATAACTATCTTTACCCTCTCTGTCAAAATCAAATTCTTTGTGATGATGTTTTACAACTCCTACTTTTAATCCTTCTTTAGAAAATATTTTCAACAAGTTTTTTATCAAAGTTGTCTTTCCAACATTAGAACATTCTCCAACTATGGAAATTGCCCTATTTTTCATATAAAAACTCCGTTTCAATAATTTCTCCCTTAGATATTTCAGTTTGACTTGGAACAATAACTATGGAATTTTTTGAAACCATTGTAGATAAAACGCCGGATTCCTGTCTTTCTTCAATTTCTGTAAAGAATTTTCCGCCTTTGTAGAAAGTATTTGCTCTTAAAATTCTATTTACTTTCGCCTTATTATTAAATCCGTTAATTAATTCACTTTTAACTTTAAGCATATCAATATTTCTATTTTGTAATTTCAAAATTACAGGTCTAACATAAAGATAGAAATTCATAAATGATGCGGCAGGATTTCCGGATAATGCAAATATGAATTTTCCTTCATATTCTCCGAAGAAAACATGTCCACCCGGTTTTGCCATAACTCTTGTAAAGATTGTTTTAACCCCTATTTTATCTAATGCAGTTAAAACAAAATCACTATCTCCTACAGAAATTCCACCTGTAGAAATAACTATATCACTATTTCTTATAGCTTTTTTATACATATCAACCAAAGTATCCAAATCGTCATTAACTTTCCCATATTGAATAACTTCTGCATTATAGACTTTTGCAAGTTGCTCTATCGTATAACTGTTACTATTTCTTATCTTTCCGTCTTCCATTTCGTCAGTAACATCAAGCAATTCACTTCCTGTAGCAAACACACTTACTGTAGGAGCTTTATAAACTTTAATAAAGGGAATTCCAAGACTGGCTAAAACACCGATTTCTGCAGGAGTTAGAAATGTACCTTTTTTAATTATTACATCACCTTTTCTTACGTCTTCACCAAGTCCGATTATATTTTTATTTTTACCAATTGGAGAAAAAATTTTAACTTCTTTTTCGTTAAATTCAGTATCTTCATACCTTACTATGCAATTTGCTCCGGTTGGAACTTTTGCTCCTGTCATCAATCTAACAGCCTGTCCTTTAGAAACTGACTTTTCAGAAACATCCCCTGCCATTATAACATCAATAACTTCCAATGTAATAGGATTATCTTTACTTGCATTTACAACATCCTCTTCTCTAAAAGCATATCCATCCAATGGTGATTTGGCAAAATTAGGTATATTAACTTTTGAAATTATATCCTCAGCAATAACTTTTCCTAAAGAATCATTAAAATATAAATTTTCAAATTTTTCTTCTACATTAATTTCTTCAGCCAGTTTTCTAGCTTCTTTTAATTCAATTGGTGAAAAATTATTAATTATCATGTTCATCTCCTACATTTTCATAATCATATTTTTTTCTAAGTTCTCTTTCTCTAAGTCTTTTTTCTTTTCTTTCTCTTATTTTTCTTTTTTGGTCAAAAGAATAAATATCGTTAAGATTTATTAAAGTATTTAGAATAAATATGATAATAGTAATTACAGAAAGCCACTTATTTCCACCTATAATTTTGAAAATAAGTGCTAAAAATATTATAATTCCAATTCTAAAATTAACTTTTCTTCCTAATAATATTGGCTCTAAAACCAATCTTACACTCAATATTGTAAGATATAATATTGCTAAATTAGATGAAATTACTTCTTCATGTTTAACCAGATTAATTAAAATCTGATAAGATAGATAAAGTCCATTTCCTATTATTGGAACAGCTTCTAAAACACCCATAATTAATCCGGCTTTAAATTTTCCCGGATAATTCATAAGGTAAACAGCAACTAATGAAGTAAGTAATGCCAATAAAATCAGTATCCCTTGAACTTGTAAATAATCTTTAAAAGTTTTTTTGCCTTTTCTTAACATAGCTTTTATATAGTTTATATACATCTTCATTCCTCCTTTACATTTTTTCTAATAATTGATACATATTTTTTTTATAATTATCAACTCCTGGTTGATCAAAAGGATTGACCTCCAACATATAAGCAGAAATTGCACAAGACATTTCAAAAAAGTAAATCAACTTTCCAATATTATAAGCATCAAGTTTTGGAACTTTAATTCTAATCGTTGGAACATCTCCATCCGTATGTGCCTTTCTTGTCGCCGTAACAGCAACTTTATTTATATCATTTAGCGATTTTTTTGCCAAATAATTTAATTTGTCAAAATCCTCTTCTGAAAAAGGAATAATAATATCATTTTTTAAGTTTTCAACCTCAATTATAGTTTCAAAGGTTATTTTATTTCCGTCTTGAATCATTTGCCCGAAAGAATGTAAATCTCTTGTGAAAATAGCACTTTCTACATAAAGTCCTTTTCCATTTTTCCCCTCACTCTCCGCAAATAATTGTTTCCACCATTCTTGAAGATAGGAAAGTTTAAATTCATGAGCGACTAAATATTCTATTTCCTTTTTTTTATATCTAAACATTACATTTCTGATAATTGCATATTTTAAAGAAATATTATCCAAGCTTTTTTTAGTATATTCTTCTAAACCGTCATTTGCTCCAAGTAGAATTGCATCAGTATCAATACCTGCACACATAATCGGAAATAGTCCAACTGCTGTTAAAACCGAAAATCTTCCACCTATATCATCCGGTACACAAAAAGTTTCATAACCGACTTTATCACTAAATTCTTTTAACAATCCACACTCTGCATCAGTTGTAACAATAATTCTATCTTTTGCATCTTTTCCATATTTTTCTTCGCATAATTCTTTTAAAACCCTAAAAGCAACAGCAGTTTCAAATGTACTTCCTGATTTTGAAATCACATTTATATAAAAATCTTTATCTTTTATATATTCTACTAATTCACTCAAGTAATCTCCACTTAGATTATTTCCGGCAAATATGATATCTAATCCTTCTTGCTTGAAATAAGGCTTTAATGTCTTTATAATAGCTTTGGAACCGAGAAAACTACCTCCTACTCCAATAACGATAAGAACTTCTGATTTTTTAACTTTTTCAGAAAGTTTTTTCATTCTTGAGTATTCTTCTCTATCATAAACTTCCGGATGAGTTACCCAACCTAAAAATTTATTACCTAATCCATTTTTATTTAAAATATAATCTAATGCCTTAAAAGCCTCTTTTTCATAATTATTAAAGCTTAAATCCTCTGAAAAATCCAGCTCAAAATTATCTGTCATTATAAAACCCTCATACTTAATAATGCAATATCATCTTCTTGAATTCCACATCTAAATTCAGAAACATCTTTAACCAGTTTATCTAAGAGCTCTTCATCAGATAATGAATTTTTATATTTATTTACTACATTAAAAAATCTTTCTTCTCCATATTCTTCTCTATTTTTATTTTTTGTTTCAGTAAGTCCATCTGTATAAAATAAAACACAATCTCCATGACAGAGTTTTGCTTTCCCTACGGAGTATCTACTATCTTGAAATAACCAAGAGATAGGCAAACCGCTTAATTCTAATCTGACATTTTTATCCTTATTAAATAAAATCGGTATAGAATTGTGCCCTGCATTTGAATATTCAAACTCACAAGTTGCTTTATTGTAAATACCTAAAAAAATTGTAAAGTACATTTCTAAATTAAGTTTTGAAAATTCTTTTGATAAAGCTCTTATTATTTCTCTCGGATGTTCAATTTTTCTTCCATGAATTAACATTCTAACAGAAAATTTTATAAACATTGTTACCATACTTGCAGAAATACCATGTCCCATAACATCAGCAATATAAACACATGTTTTATTATTTGGTAATTCAATAACATCAAAAAAATCTCCTGATAATTGATCTGATGATATATATTTATATTCTAAATTTAATCCTTCACTATGACTCAATTTAGACAATAAGGTCTTTTGTATATCTGAAGCTGTCAACATATCATTTTTTATCATCTGTTGATATTTTATTAAATCTTTTTGAAGTCTATTTCCCTCTGTAATATCTCGAAAGACTTCAATACAACCCCAATATTCATTTTTGTCATCAAAAATCGGACTACTCTTTACCAAAAAATCTCTTTCTCCAACTGACAACAATTCAGTTTCAACATCTTCTTTATGTCCAATCGGAGCAACACATTTTAAAGAAGAAAAATTTTTGTCATTTTTATGTATATCCTCATCAGAAAACACACAAAACTTTCCCTCTTCATTTTCTAAAAATTTCTTCATACTGGAATTAGTATAGACAATAAGTCCAGTTTTATCAAAAACTCTGACTAAATCTTCCATAAAATCTACCAGTTCAAAATTACAATGTGTAAATTTATCCATATACATACTGTTTTCTCCTGTTATTTTGGTTTAGGACCGTAAAATTGATAGAAATCAACTTTAATTCTTCCATTAAATAACTTTCTCTTTCTATCAGCTTTCCTTCCATATAGTCTTTCAAAATTTTCCATACTTGTTATCAAATATACAGACCAAGTATCTAATTCTTTAAACTTTTTCCCAAAATCTCTATAAAGCCTTTCAACTTCTTCAATATCTCCCATACGTTCACCATAAGGCGGATTTGTAACTACAACACCATATTCATTATATAAATCAACATCTCTCATATCTTTTATAAAGAATGAAATCTCATCCTCTACACCTAAAATATCGGCATTATCTCTAGCTCTTAAAATCGAACGTCTATCTATATCTGACCCTAAAATTTTTAATTCTCTATCATAATCAATTAATGCTCTTGCTCTATTCTTTTCATTTTTTAAAGCATCTTTATCCAACAAATTCCAATTTTCAAAAGCAAAATTTCTCATAATTCCGGGAGCAATATTTCTGCCTATCATATATGCTTCAATGCAAAGAGTTCCGCTCCCACAAAAAGGATCATAAAAAACTCTGCTCGGATCCCAAAAAGATAGACTAATCATAGCACTCGCCAAAGTTTCCTTAAGCGGAGCATCTCCTGCTCTTTTTCTATATCCTCTTTTATGTAAAGCCTCTCCTGAAGTATCAACAGTAACTGTTGCAATATCCTTTAAAATGGACACTTCTATGTAATACAAAGCATCTGAAGTTTCATCAAACCACTCAACTCCATAAACATTTTTAAGTCTGTCAACAATTGATTTCTTTGTAATCTTTTGGATATCGGACAAACTGAAAAGTTTGGACTTTACACTATTTGCATTTACAGGAAATTTGTCATTTACTGAAATTAATTCTTCCCATTTTATCTTCTTAATTCCTTGATATAAATCTTCAAAACTTAAAACTTTAAATTCATCCATTTTAAGTAAAATTCTCTCTGCACATCTAACCCACAAATTAGCTTTTGCTATATCATTTACATCTGCTAAAAACTCTACTTTCCCATCAGAAACCTTTATATCATCAAAACCAAGTTTTATTATCTCTCTTTTAACAATAGCTTCCAAGCCAAAAGCACAAGTAGCAATTAAAGTTATTTTTTTCATTATATCTCCAGTTATATAAAAATCTACTATGATAAAAACTCATCCATCATTGATATAATTATACCAAATTTGCATAAAAAAAACAAAATAAATTGAAACTTATGGAATTTTTCTGAAATTTTTGTTATAATATACACGACTTTATTATGAAAAACCAAGGAGGAATTTATGAAAAATATTTCAACAAAATCTATAACAAAAATTGGAATATTAAGTGCTATAGTAATTATTTTATCACTTTCTCCTATAGGATTTATTCCGTTGGGACCTGTTAGAATAACTACTGTTCATATACCGATAATTTTAATAGCCTTAATCGAAAAACCTACAGTATCTTTTTTTGTCGGACTAATTTTTGGATTATTTTCTTTTATTCAACATTTATCCGGTATAAGTACATTATCCTTTATGTTTATAAATCCTATGGTGTCAGTTCTTCCAAGAGCATTAATAGGAGTAGGAACATATTATACATTTAATTTCATAAAAAAATATATCAAAAATATATTTAATGTTGTATTTGCAAGTATGATAGGAACAATGATTAATACATTCGGTGTTCTTTCTATGGCTTATATATTTTGTGCAAATCAAATATATGAAGTTTTAAAAATTAATCCTGCAAAATTTTTAGTCGGAGTAGCTATTTCAAACGGAATCCCGGAAATAATAGTATGTTCTGCGTTAGTTCCTATGATTTATAAAAGTTTACAAAAAATTTTAAAATTTTAAATTTTTAAAAAATGAGTGGTTTCATAATCACTCATTTTTATATACAAAAAAGAACCTTGAAAAATCAAAGTTCTAAAAATTCTTTATTAGCTTGCCTTTAAACTTACTTGTGATGTCAAAACATCAAAATAGGAATAAGAACAAGTTCTGGTTTTATGTTCTTCAGTTTCAATCTCAACAGTAAAAAATGATGTAAATACATCTCCAATTACTCCCTTAATCTCAACATATTCTTCTTTACTTCTTCTAATAGTAATCAATACTTTTCTTCCAATGTTGTTGCTCAAAACTCTTTTAATCATAACTAATTTTTCTTTTGTATTCATAACAGCACCGCCTTTTGTATATTTTAACATAAAAAAGAAATAAAGTCAAATTACTAAATTTTGACAAAAAACAAAAAACTGCATATATCTTATAAAAGATATATGCAGTCAAACATATCAATTTAAATTTATTTGTTTTTTTTCTTAAGATATATTATAACCATAATCGCTATTAAACTTAAAAGTCCCACGATTAAAAATAAATTTTTACTGCTATCAACATTCATCAATGGAATAAAATTATTAAATTTTCCCATAAGAACCTCCATCTATCTTAAAATTGCTATAAATATTTTTTCAACTGACAATTGAAAATTCACATTATTATACAAATTTTCTCTAACAATCTCTATAGTTTCTAAAATTTTTACCACTTTATTTTTATCAAAATTAACATTATTCTTAAATATTTTCAAAATATTTTTATCTGAAATGTCTTTTCCGGTCTCTAAAAAAATGTAAAATTCTTTAAAGAAATTATACAATAGTGGTATGAAATCTCTATCTTCTTTCAAGCTAAGTAAATATTCCTTATTTTTAGAATCATAAATAGCTAAAAATTCTCCTTTAAGTGCGAGAGATAAAATTTCTAATAATTTACCATAATCTGAATAATCGAAATTTTCAGAAGAATTCACCTCCGAAATGAATATACATCTACTCCTTATAGTTGATAATAATTTATATCTTGAATCAACTAAAATACAGATTATAACATAGTCAAAAGACTCTTCAAGAGTTTTCAATAGAGCATTGGATGATTCAGCTCTTAAAAACTGACCGCCTTTTATGATGACCAATTTATATTTTGACTCTAAAGGCCTTTTTTGAACGTATTTAATCATATTTCTAATTGAATCGATAGAAATGAAATTTCTTTCACTTTCAACTATCATCAGATCAGGATGTGTTTGTTCTTCAATTTCTCTGGAAATTTTAAAATCTCCTTCCGGATTTAAAACCTTTAAAGTTAATTCTTTAGAAACCTTATCTAAAAAAGTCTCACTTCCCTCAACAATATAGTTTTGAGAAAAATCATAAATATCAATCTTTTCCTTGAAAAGAGTATAATTCATAGATTACATCCTTATTAATTGATTCATATTTAGAACAAACATTACAGTATTGGCAGTTTTATCATCAATTGTTTCTTTATTTTTTGAAATATTTAAAATCATTTCTTTTACTCTATCTACTTTTTCATCTTCAATACCTATTAATATAGTAGTATTTCCTTTTCTGAAAAATCCACCTGTTGAAGATAATTTTGTAGCTCTAACTTTATTTTCTGAAAGTTCAGTTAAAACATCTTGAACTATGTGATCTTGTATAATTGCTATAATAAGTTTCATAATATCACCTACATTCTTACAAAATCTACAACATCTAGAACAAAAATAGTAGCTCCGCCTACTAAAACTTCCATTGGGAAAGGAATATAAGCATCACCCGGCATTGTAACACTTAAAACAGATGTTGTAATTTCTCTTGATTTACAATTTTCTTCAATTACTTTCAAACATTCTTCTAACTTTTCTTCTTCAACCCCAATTAAAAGAGTTGAGTTTCCGGCTCTTAAAAATCCACCTGTTGAAGCAAGATTTGTCATTCTGAAACCTTTTTCAGTTAAATCTTCTTGTAGTGGGTTCAAGTCTTGATCTTGAACTATTGCAATTATCATCTTCATAGCAATTCCTCCAATTTTTCATCTATTATATTTTTTACATTTTCGAAAACTTCATCCATACTTTTAGTGGCATCAACTTTTCTTAAAACTTTATCGTCTTTCATTTGCTCAAGAAGTTCCATATAAGTATCATAAACTCTACTATGGAAATCATCTCCGGAAAGTTCAAGTCTATCGGCATTTTCATTTAAAGACTTCCTCTTTAAAGTTGTCAATGGATCAACATAAAAGAAAATAATCATATCCGGATTAACTCCATCTATAGCAAAATCATTTATCTTTTTTACATTTTCAACTCCAAGTTCTCTACCTCCACCTTGATAAGCAAGCGAACTTAAAACAAATCTATCTGAAATAACAATATTTCCCTTTTCTAAATTCGGTTTTACAAGTTCATCGATATGTTGAGCTCTACTTGCAGAATAAAGCAATGCTTCTGTTCGTGGTGACATATTATCATTGTCATTAGATAAAATAATCTCTCTAATTTTTTCTGATATTTTTGTTCCACCCGGCTCTCTTGTAAAAATTATCTTTTCGTTATCTTTATAGTATTCCTTAATTAAATTTATTATTGAAGTCTTTCCACATCCGTCAGGCCCTTCAAAAGTAATAAATAATCCCATCTTTTAACTCCTTAAAATGAATAAAATAAATATGATAAAATTATTCCTACTATTCCGAAGCTACCTACTAAAAAATAGCTTAAATAGGTAAATGGAACAATAACAATTTTAAAAATTGCTAAAATATATAAAATCACATATCCTATTATGGAGTTCAAAATAATCTTTTTTATAATTTTTAAAGGGAATTTTAATAATTTAAAAAGAATATAAATTAAAACAATTCCAATAATATAAGAAACAATACTATTTTCGAAAAAGAATTTACTTAAACCAGCAAAATCAAGTGATTTTAATGAATCTAAATACATTTTTTCAAATTTTTCCAAAGTATCACTCTCCTATTCTTACTATTATTTTATCACAATGTAAAGATTTTATCAATTAAAACGTACAAAAAACAAATATAATATAAGACAATCTTATTTTTAAAAAAATTCGTTTAAAAATACATTTATTGAGCTTTAATTTTTGATTTTTATATAAGAACCCCACCCTTCCTCGACGCTTCGCATCGGGTGGGTGCCCGGGAACCTTGTTGCTTCGCAATAAGAACTCCACCCTTCCTCGACGCTTCGCATCGGGTGGGTGCCCGGGAACCTTGTTGCTTCGCAATAAGAACTCCACCCTTCCTCGACGCTTCGCATCGGGTGGGTGCCCGGGAACCTTGTTGCTTCGCAATAAGAACTCCACCCTTCCACAATCCTTCGCATCGGGTGGGTACCCGAGAACCTTGTTGTTCCACAATAAAAATAGCAAGCCCTATGACTTGCTGACTTGCTATTTTATGTTACTTTTTGATAAATTATTACTTTTGTGTCTTAATTCTTAACCTATAAGAAATGTCATCTTTAAATCAAATTTTATATATTTGTATCTTTACTTTTGATTTCTTTTTTTCAAGAATAACATTATTCCACCTGATATAACTAAAATTCCTGAATAGATTGACGGATTTGTTTCAATTCCCGTTTTAGCTAATTTAGTTTTTTTAGATTTTTCAGAAGGCGTTGAAGGTGGTAAAGCTGGACTTTCTGTATTAACTACTTTTATTCCATCTTTCATATTTCCTAAATAACTTACCTTAAACAACTTGTCTTCCAACTTAATTGAATTATTATCTTCTCCAACTTCCTTAACTGTATATTCATAAGATTTTGAATTTTCTATTGATTCATATACTTTTAAGTTTTTGAATTCTCCTATCCAATTGTTTTCTTTATTCAATTCAAGCTTTTGTCCTGTCGCTTCCCCATCTCTGTATAATTCAACTTCGATTTTATCTACAGGTGCTGTAATTTCATTTCCATTTGTTCCCAACCACTCTTTTGTTACTTTTAGATTTCTTGTTGGCGGTATCATTGGTGTCCACGGATTTTCAGGTTTTGATGCTTCTTCCTTATCTGTTACTGTTAATTTATTTCCGTTTGCTTTTACTTCGTTTCCATTTGCATTCTTAATCGTAACTTTTCCTTGTTCATCTACTTCAAAGATAATATCCGTAACTTTTAAATATCCGTTAGGAGCTACTTCTTCATGGAATGTATATGTTCCGGCTTTCAACTTAAATGTTTCACTTTGATTTTCTTTAGATATCCATTCCTTTACTAATTGTCCTTGTTCATCTTTTATTTGAATTTTCGCTCCCGCTATTTCTTTGCCTGCTATATTTACCTTGCTGAAAACCACTTCATTTTCAACTTCTTCTTTAGGTAAAATTCTAAATGTCTGTGATTTATCATTCGGATCTTCATGTGTTAATTCTTGTTTCTTATCCGGTTTTCCGTCTCCATCTGTATCTATTACATTTTCCATTGAAACTACCGTTTCAAAAACCACATAAGATTTTCCGGCTTCTAAATTAAGTTTTCCAAAATTTAATGTCCATTCACCTTTTCCTGTTGTATCCGCTTTTAAATCATCACCACTATTAACTACAGAAACCGGATGTCCCGGATTAACAAGTTCTCCATCTTTTACTTCATAAATTTTGCCTATCACATCATATTTTTCGTTTGGATAAAGTCCTTTATATGTTATCTTGTCTGAAACTTCAACTCCACCTTCAATATCCTTTGCTTTTAATGTTGCAATTTCATTTTCATTTGAAGTCTTTTCACCTGCTGTCACCGTTGTCTTTATTTCTCCAACTGGTTGATCTTTTGCTTTATCTGTTACTGTTAATTTATTTCCGTTTGCTTTTACTTCGTTTCCATTTGCATTCTTAACCGTAACTTTTCCTTGTTCATCTACTTCAAAGGTAATATCCGTAACTTTTAAATATCCGTTAGGAGCCGCTTCTTCATGGAATGTATATGTTCCGGCTTTCAACTTAAATGTTTCACTTTGATTTTCTTTAGATATCCATTCCTTTACTAATTGTCCTTGTTCATCTTTTATTTGAATTTTCGCTCCCGCTATTTCTTTGCCTGCTATATTTACCTTGCTGAAAACCACTTCATTTTCAACTTCTTCTTTAGGTAAAATTCTAAATGTCTGTGATTTATCATTCGGATCTTCATGTGTTAATTCTTGTTTCTTATCCGGTTTTCCGTCTCCATCTGTATCTATTACATTTTCCATTGAAACTACCGTTTCAAAAACCACATAAGATTTTCCGGCTTCTAAATTAAGTTTTCCAAAATTTAATGTCCATTCACCTTTTCCTGTTGTATCCGCTTTTAAATCATCACCACTATTAACTACAGAAACCGGATGTCCCGGATTAACAAGTTCTCCAT
>NZ_JBLKRS010000002.1:0-227500 GCF_047608425.1 Parvimonas oralis | reverse complement strand
GTCTCATGCGGTATTAATCGTCGTTTCCAACGGCTATCCCCCTGTGTAAGGTAGGTTGCTCACGTGTTACTCACCCGTTCGCCACTTTCATTTTGCTTCCATTCCCGAAAGAATTTCTACAAAAATCACGTTCGACTTGCATGTGTTAAGCACGCCGCCAGCGTTCGTCCTGAGCCAGGATCAAACTCTCTATTAAAAGTTCGTCTGCTCTCGCTGACTTTTGTTACACCAAATTATTGTTTTTCTTTGTACTCTCAAAGTTTTTATCACTATATGAAATTTTTAATGTTTCACAACAACCATTACATTATACAACATATTTTTTTGGTTGTCAACACTTTTTTTAAAAATTTTTATAAAAAATTTTTTACATAAAAAGCGACCCAGTTCTCACTGGGTCTTTATTATATCAATTATTTTTATAGTTGTCAATACTTTTTTCTAGCTTTGTAGTCATTTTTATAATAATTATCATTCAATTATTATACATCCCTATTTCTCATCAATACATTTTTCTTTTAAATTTATTTTCTTAATGTTTGGATTATCAATATTTATAAAATCTAACAAATTTCTTCTAAATTTATTTTCATCGTCCGTTATATAAAATATGTTATTTTTGTTATTTTGAACTTCTTCATTTAGTAAACTATTTTTTTCTAAATAATTTTTCATTTCAATCGCTGTTTCTTTAGCCGGATTTACTAAATTTATATTTTTCCCAACAACAGTTTTTATTGTATTTTCTAATATTGGGTAATGAGTACACCCCATTACAATAGTATCTACATTTTCTTTTATTAATTCATCTAAATAGAATTTTGTTGTTTCCATAGCTATAGTCGTATCGGACAATCCGTCTTCTACTATGGGAACAAAAAGAGGGCATGCTTTTGAATATACTATATTTTCAATACTTTCATTCTTTATATTTTTTTCATAAGCTCCACTTAAAATAGTGGCATTAGTTCCTATTACACCTATTTTTTTATTTATTGTTATATTATTTGCCATTTTACTTCCAGGAACAATTACTCCCAATATATACATATCAAATATTTCTTTAAGCATATCAAGAGCAACTGCAGAAACAGTATTACAAGCAATAATTAAAGCTTTTATATCTTTTCTATCCAAGAATTCAATACATTCTTTTGAAAATCTTTTAATGGTGTCTTCGCTTCGATTCCCGTATGGAACTCTTGCTGTATCTCCAAAATAGACTATTTTTTCATTAGGCAAAATTTCCATTAATTCTTTGACAACAGTAAGTCCTCCTATTCCGGAATCAAAAACTCCTATTGATCTATTATCCATATTATCTCTCCATTGTTTTTACTTTGAAAGTATTTTTGTATAATTTTTTAAAATAATTATATGCATTTTCAATATCTTTATCATTCTTATAAATTCCAAATACAGTTGGTCCCGATCCGCTCATAAGAGATTTAACACAATTAAATTCGTACATTTTGTCTTTTATTTCTTGAATTTCAGGACAATATGAAATTGATACTTCTTCCATTACATTATATAAATTATCAATAAACTCATCATAGTTTTTATTTTTATATATACTTACAAGTTTCTCCGCTCTATCACTATTTCCTGTTGGAACAATATTAGAATATATATATGGTGTGGAAATTTCAACCCCATTATTTACAATTAAAATATTCGTTTCCGGTAACCTATCTAAAATTTCAAGCTCATCGCCAATTCCTCTCGTTCTTGCTGTTTTCCCAACAAGTAAATAAGGAATATCCGCTCCTATACTTCTCCCAATTTTTTTTCTGTCTTCCAAGCTCATATTGAGTCCTAAAATTTCATCAATCATTTCTATTACAACAGCGGAATTCGTACTACCACCCGCTATTCCTGCAGAAACCGGTATGTTTTTTTCTATATGTATTAAAAAATTTTCCCTAAATTTATATTTATCTTTCATTGCAAGATAGGCTTTATAAACTAAATTATTTTCATCTAAAGGAATATCTTTTGAATTAGAAGTTATTTTAAATTCATCAGAAATTTTAACTTCAACCTCGTCATATAAATCTATCATTTGCATAATTCCATCTATATTATGATAACCATCTTGCCTTTTTTCTATTACATCTAAAGTTAAATTTATTTTTGCATAAGATTTCTTTTTCATAAAATCTCCTTTATCATCCACTTTATATACTTTAAGTTATTTTACCATAATTTTAGTTAAAAGACAAAATTTACTTATTATACTTAAAAAAATTTATTTATAATAAATAGAAAAAAGTATTGACTTTTTTAGTTAGAAGTGTTATACTTTGACTAGGTAAAATTTTAGTGCTTAGACCTAAAAATGTTTTACTTTAAAGAATAACATAACCTATATTACTCATTGAATTTTAATGAGTTACTCTCTCCAAATTACGGTGTACCCCCAAATCACCGTAACACTTAAAAGAAAGCTTTTAGCTTTCTTTTTTTGCTATTTATTTTTGCAACAAAAAAGTTCTGCTTTTATCAGAACTTTTTATCTATTGTGAAACAACAAGGTTCTCGGGAACCCACCCGATGCGAAGCGTCGTGGAAGGGTGGAGTTTTTATTGCGAAGCAACAAGGTTCCCGGGTACCCACCCGATGCGAAGCATCATGGAAGGGTGGGGTTCTTATTGCGAAGCAACAAGGTTCCCGGGTACTCACCCGATGCGAAGCGTCGTGGAAGGGTGGGGTTTTTATTGCGAAGCAACAAGGTTCCCGGGTACTCACCCGATGCGAAGCGTCGTGGAAGGGTGGGGTTTTTATTGCGAAGCAACAAGGTTCCCGGGTACCCTCCCGATGCGAAGCGTCGTGGATAGGTGGGGTTCTTATTTTCCCATAAGAGCGGCACCTAGTGCTCCTGCAAATCTACCCAATTCATGAGTTTCTACTTTTTTCCCTAAAAGTTTTTCTAAAAGCTCAACCATATATGGATTGTTAGAAAAACCTCCTGTCAAAAAGTATAAATCAGCTTCATTTCTAAATTTTCTAGTTTGTCCTACAACTTTATTCGCTATTGAATGAACAACTCCACTTGCAATATCTTCTTTTGCTCTTCCCTGTCCCATAAGAGAAATAATTTCAGATTCAGCAAAAACTGTACAAGTTGAGCTTATTGGTATTGGAGTTCCGATTTTAGATAATTCAAACATTTCATCTAAAGTAACTCCAAGTCTGTTACTCATAACTTCCAAGAATTTTCCCGTTCCGGCTGAACATTTATCATTCATTATAAAATCACTTACCATACCGTTTGAAATATTTATAATTTTTGTATCTTGCCCGCCAATATCTATAACATCACAATCTCTTTTCAACAGATACATAGCGCCCTTTGAGTGAGTTGTAATTTCAGTAACAACCCTATCAGCATAAGGAACAGAAACCCTTCCATATCCTGTTGCTACTACATATGAATTATCTACATCAAATCCATTTTCAACTAAGTTTTTGTAAATTTCTCCAGAAGTTTCTTTACTATTCCAACCCGAAGGCATCAATATTTTATAAAGTATTTCATCTTTATCCTTATCATATACGACTACTTTTGAGGCTGTTGAGCCTATATCTATTCCTATATTCATTATATCATCTCCAAAAACGCTTCAATTCTAGTGGAAACCTGTCCTACATCCGTCATAGAATAATCAGATTCTATATACATATATGGCTTGCCTTTTTTCTCCGTTACAAACTTTTTAACTTTTGTAGATTCTACAGCAAATGTGTGACAGGCTTGAAGCACTATTTCAATAACTGCATCTACTTGATATTCATCTATTAACATATCCAAATCTTTAAATCTTTTTTCATTAGGTGACATAACTGAACAACTTAGATTTAAATACTTTTGGGCGATTGCATCAATTGGATTATCTAATGTTTCATCAATAAGTTCTAACTTTTCACGAACTCCAGAACAGTTTTCATAAACTACAATATCCGCTCCGGCTTCTTCTATTTTAGTCAATATTTTTTCACGAATTCCACCCACAGGACAACCAGTAATTAAAATCCTTGGTCTGTCACTTTTTTTACCCTTAAGCTCTTTTTCCCACATCTCATAAACTTCTTTAGTCTTTTCGATGATACTTTGATTTTTTTCTTCCCTATTAAAATTAAAACCAAAAGCATCTTGAGTTCCGCTCATTGTTACTCCACTTAAAGGTGATGGGTTTAGTTTTCCCAGTTCAAAAAAATTTCTTAAATTTTTCCTTTCCTGATTTCCCGTTTTTATTGCTTCCCATAATTTCTCATCAGTTATTTCAACATCAAAAGTTTCTTCCAACTTTCTTTTTAATTTATAAATTTCATTAGTCCAAAGTTTTAAAGATAATCCATCCTGATTATTTTGTGGCAATTGCATAACATGAACATCTTTAAAATCTCCCATAAGCTCATACATCTTTTTCTTTCCGTCACAAGTTGTTTCCCCAATTACAATATCTGAAAAATAGAAATATGGACAAGTATCACTTACAGCAAAACCATAACTTGATTTTATAAGTGGGCAAAGATTTTTTGGCAAATCTCTTTCAGCATATTTTATAGAATCTTCAGTTGTGGCACATAAACTTACAGGAATAAGTCCCGCAGCATAAATAACTTCTTGCGGAGTATATGTACAAAAAATACCTGCAACCTTTTTTCCTGATTCCTTTAATTCTTTCATTTTTAAAAAGCCATTTTTTCTTGTTTCATTAAAATCCTCAAAATTACTAGGAAGTTTAAAATTATTCTTATATTTTTCCATTTTATCTCCTTTTTTAGTTATAAAAGTAAATCAAAATGCTTACAAATAGATTATATATCATTTACTTTAAAATGTTAAATTGTTTTTTCTTATTAAATAATGATTATTCATAAGAAAAAACTATTATAAGCAAAAAAGACAAGCCAACAATGAACTCATCTCTTTTGCATATTGAAATATTATAAGCTTAAATCTTCATCAATATTAAAAATAAAACAGTTTAATAATCACAATAAAAAAAGGTTAAGTATTCTTAACCTTTCTCTAAAAATTCAATCATAATATTATTTCTTCAAAACTACAATATTATTAAACTCTTCAGAGTTTTCTTTTATTTTATTTGTATTTCCTACAACTACAAAAGTATCTTGACTTAATACTTTATCAATTACTTCTGAAAGACCTTTTAAGTCCTCTAATTCTGCATTTAAAAGTTGTTCTAAATATATTTCCAATTCCTTTTCATCAGAATTTGTAATATACATAATCATAGAAGTATAACCTTTATGTTTTGGTGTAAGTAATGGATTAAAATCTTTCACTAATGAAATTTTAAAACTTTCTAAATCTTCATCATTTATTTCCATATCTGATACATATTTTCCAACAGTTAAAAATATTTCTTTTGTAGATTTTAAATTAGGATCTCTGTAACTAAACATAATTATTTCACTATCTTTAGTTATACTAAAACCGGCACCATAAGCTCCACCAATTGCCCTGATATTATTATGCATATGAGTCGTACTCAAAATTTTGGAAAGTAATGCAAAACTTCCTGAAAACTCAACACCATACTTTTTCATATCCCCTGCAAAAGTAACATAATTTACATCAGAAGAAGTCGCAATTCCTTCTTTTAAATTTTCTTTTTCAAATGTAAAATCATAAGAAGAATCTTCTATTTTAGGAAACTCTTTTACAAGTCCGACAAATTCTTTTTCTATACTTTCGAAATTTTCCTCTGTTGTTGTTATATTTACAATTGATTCATTTAACTTAAACATTCTATTGTAAACAAATTCCATTTTTTCAATTACATTATCAATTTTTTCATCAAAATTTTCAGCTAAATCTTGAATAAACTTCAAATAATCAATTCCTTTGACTTTTTCATCATAATATGCTTTATTTGAAAAATATGATTTTGCTCTATTTATTCCATATAAATGTCCTGCGCCTAGAACATCTTGTTCTAATTCGCCTTTTATAGCTAAAACTTCTTCTTTTATTCTATTCTTATCTGTAAAAATTGTTTCTTTTAATAAGATTTTTAAAAGTTCGACAGTTTCTTTAAGTTTTTCAGTGAAGAATTTTACACTAACAATAAATTTAGGAACAAATTTTTCTCTATTCTTTGAATTTGTCAATGTTGCAATTGTAGTTGAAATTCCTCCACAACGTAAAAATGTTTCAACTGAAAAGTCTTTATAAGTCATTGACTTTTTATCCAAAGATTTTAATAAATTTTCGATTAATGATAAATATACTATTTCATCTTTTGAAATATGCTTTAAATCAAAACAAATATCTACATAATTAATGCCTGAAGTGAAAATATTATGTTTTAAAACTGTTATATCTTCAACTTTATCTATATCATTTGGAATTTTTAAAGTTTCTTTATCTATATCTTCAATTTTCAACTTCGGAATTGTAGCTTTTTGTTCATCAGTGCTTTCTGTTTGTTGGTATTCAATTAAATTCTTTGTGTTTTCAATTATTTTTTCAACTTGAATTTTATTTAAAGACTCCTTATATCTCTTTAGCCACTCTTTTTGAGCTAAATCTTTTTTGTCATTAAGTCCTGCACTTGGTGAAAGAATGATAAACGCCTTGTGATTGTTATTTAAAATCTTTTCTTCAATGATTCTTTCCAACAATCTATTATTTAAAATTTCTTCTCTAATTTCTGATAATGCTTCGTCAAAAGAAAGTGAATCCATAGGATTTTTACCATATAACCAATTATCGCAAATATGCATCATACATTCAATTCCGGCAGTTGTAGAATTTAAAAGCTCTCTTACAGTAAATTCTGTCCTATTTAAAACAGCCATCAACTTATCTTTTTCAATTCCATTTTTTACTATGTCTCTTAAAGTATTTTCAACAATTTCTTTGAATTTATCTAAATTTTCTCTTTCAGAATTTACAATAAATACTCCAAAACTTGAAAATTTTGTAGATTCCATAGCAATAGGTGCAACATCTTCGCAGATATTTTCTTTAAGAATTGCCTCTTTTAAATAAGCACCTTGCATTTCAACTAATAGGTCATTTAATAACTTTGAGATAATTCCATCTTTTAATCCATCACTTTCTCCAAAACATGAAACATAGGCTAAAAATGTTTTGTTTTTAATATCTTCATCTTTAGAAACGGAATATTCATCAAAGACATTTTTAGGCTTATCAAAAGGTTTTTGATTTCCTTCAAAATTGTCAAGTTCTTCCTTTTCAAATTTTGAAAGATATTCTCTATCCAAAAATTCAAGTCTTTCTTCCATATCACAATCCCCATATAAATAAATATATGAGTTTGAAGGATGATAGTATTTTGAATGAAATTCACAAAAATCCTCATAAGTCAATTTTGGAATTTCATAAGGTTCCCCACCCGATTCTTTGGCATAAACAGTATCAGGGCAAAGAGCATTATTTACTCTATAATAAAGAGTTGTTTCGGGAACTGAATAAGCCCCCTTCATTTCGTTATAAACTACACCTTTGATATTAAGCTCGTCTTCTTCGTTTTCAAGTTCATAATGCCAACCTTCTTGCATAAAAATTCTTCTATCTGTTTTCATTACCGGATAAAAAACAGCATCCATATATACATCCATTAAGTTTTTAAAGTCTTTTTCATTTCTACTTGAAACCGGATAAACTGTTTTATCAGGAAAAGTCATAGCATTTAAAAATGTTGCTGTACTAATTTTAACCATATCCATAAAAGGTTCTTTAGTTTGAAATTTTCTTGAACCTGAAAGTACGCAATGCTCAATTATATGGCAAATTCCCGTATTATCTGTAGGAATAGTTTTAAATCCAATACCAAAAGTTTTATTGTCATCATTATTTTTCATCAAAAAAACTCTAGCGCCTGTCTTTTCGTGTTCAAGCAAAACACAATCAGAGTTTACATCCTTTATATATTTTTCTTGAATTAATTTATATCCTTTATACATATTGCCCCCTATTTTGTAATGAATTCTAAAACAGCTTCAGCTGTTTTTTCCATATCAGAAATAACTAAATATTCTTCAATTGTATGAATTTTATACATTCCAACTCCTAAAATCACAGAATTGAAACCATTTTTTAAATAAATATTTCCGTCACAACCTCCACCTATTTTAATAGGTTTTGCTGTAACTCCAACTTTTTTATAAGCATCTAAAACTCTATTTAATAAGGCATTTCCGTCAATTTGTTTTAGCGGTGGATAATCATATTTAACTTCAATATTACATTTTACTTCAAAATCTTTTGCAGTTTTTTCAAAAATATCTATATAATTATCTACATTTTCTTTTGCTTCAACTTCATTTAAACATCTAACTTCCATTCTGATTTTACAATCTTTAGGAACTACATTTGTCGGAAAGTCAGATATTATACTTCCGATATTTGAAGTAGTATGGTCATTTAATCTTCCTATTTTCATCTTTGCAATAGCATTACTCATAGCTATGATCGCACTTCTTCCCTTTTCAGGCTCAATTCCCGCATGTGCAGAAGCTCCCTCATAATGAACATTTATCTTATACATACAAGGTCCTTCAACAGCTACTAAATCCGCTCCTCCACCATTGTCAAGAACAAGCATATCTTTTGCAGGCATAAATTCAGCTGGAATTTCTTCCCATTTAATTGATTTCGCACCCAAAAGTCCAACTTCTTCTGACGGAGTTATAACTGCAAATACATCATTATGTGGCAAATTATTTTCAACTAAATTTTCAAAAGTTTCTAAAATTATTGCAACTCCGCCCTTATCATCTCCTCCTAGAGTTGTTTCAGTTCTTGTTTTAACAAGTCCGTCTTCAACATAAACATCCAAATCCTTTGAAGGTTCAACAACATCCATATGTGCAGAAAGTGATATTGGTTTTAATCTTTCATCCTCACAATTTTTTTCAAGCTTTGCAATAATAACAGGAGTATTACCACCATATTCTGCTGAATGGTCATGCAAAATATATTTAACTCCTAGCCTTTCCAATTTTTTCGTTATATATTTCATAACATTTATTTCGTTTTTTGACGGCGAATAAATCTTTACCAAATCCAAAAATATATTTAAAAGTCTTTCTTTATTCATACTAAATCTCCTTTAACATTTCAATTATATTCTCTAGTTTCATTCCTCTACTTCCCTTTACCATAATTAAAGTATCATCTGAAATGATTTCTTTAACTTTCTTTACAACTTCCTCATTAGTATCAAAGTGGAAAAGATTATTTACATTGAAATTTCTATTTGCTCCATTATAAATTTCTTTAGCCAACTCTCCAATGCAAATCACATAATCAATCTTATTTTTGTCTATCTTTTCTCCTACTGCAAAATGAAGTTTTCTTTCATTTTCTCCAAGTTCAAGCATATCGGAAAGAATTAAAATTTTATTTTTGTAACCTTTCATAGTATAAACTGTTTCTATACAGGACGTTAGACTTTGAGGATTGGACTTATAACAGTCATTTAAAACATCAAAACTTGGCAAATGCATAAGTTCCATTCTCATTCCTGTAAGTTTTACATTTGAAAGTCCTCTTACAATGTCACCATAATTCATTCCTAAAAGTCCTGCAATTGTAATTGCTACTGAAACATTATAAATTTGATGTTTTCCAATAAAAGGAATACTGTAAGCATATTCTCCGATTGAAAAACTACTTCCCTCTTCATCAGAACGAATAGGTCTTATAATTACGTCGGAATCTTCTCTTGTACCTATTTTAATAACTCTTTGAGGAATAGTATATTCTTTTATAACTTCTCTTAAAATCTCATCATCATTATTATAAATAAAAATTCCATCAGGTTTTAACCCTTCTAAAATTTCAAACTTTGCCCTAGCTATATTTTCTTTAGTTCCAAGCTCTAACAAATGACTATCTCCAATATTTGTAATAACTGCAATATCAGGATTTGCAATATTTGTAAGTGTTCTAATATCTCCAAAGCGATCCATTCCCATCTCTAGAACAATAGCTTCATCATCCAAATTCATTTCCATAATTGTCTTAGGAAGTCCAATATCATTATTAAAATTTTTTGCAGTCTTATGAACTCTAAAATTCTCTCTTAAAATTGATGCTAAAATATCTTTAGTTCCAGTCTTTCCATTAGAACCGGTTATACCTATAACTTTAGCTCCGGTTGCCTTTAAATAACTACTTGCAAGTTTTTGATATGCTTGTAGAGTATCATCTACAATAATTACTCCTGCATCAAGATATGGTGTAGGATGCCTTTTATCCCATAAAGTAGCAATCGCTCCTTTTTTTATAGCTTCAAAGGCAAAATTATGTCCATCAAATCTTCCACCAACAAGAGGAATAAATAGATTATTTACTTCTATGTCACGAGTATCTGTAGAAACTCCTTCTACAACTCTATCTTTCATACTTGTAGTTATCAAGTTACCATCAACTATTTTAGCGATAGTTTCCAAAGTTGCTTTTAACATAATTACCCCCTATTTGTAGTCAAAGAATCTTTTTCTTTTTTATTTTCAACCGCAAGATCAATTAACTCGTCCAAAAAATCGCTATAAGTCTTTCCGAAAGTTTTCATATACATTGCAGGAGCCATAGAAACAGCAGTCATTCCCGGAATTGTATTAATTTCATTTACGAGCATTTTTCTATCACTATCTCTTACAAAAATATCAACTCTAGCAAAACCCTTACAATTTGTAACTGCATAGGCTCTTTTTGCTACAGATTGAATTTCTTTAATTTCTTCATCAGTTAAATCCCAAGGAATAATATGATCTGTAGTTTCGTCAAAGTATTTTGCTTCATAGTCAAAAAATTCTCTAGTAACTTTTACACCACCGGGTAAACTAGCTTTCAAAATATTATTTCCCATAACTAAAACTTGAAGCTCATCGCCAACAACAGCTTCTTCAACTAAAACTCTATTATCATATTTAAAAGCCTCAACAAGAGCGGGTTCAATTTCTTCTTTTTTTGTTACCTTTGTAACTCCAACACTTGAACCTGCATTACAAGGCTTTACAAAAGAAACTTCTCCGATTTTTTCAATAATATTTTTAATTTGTAAATCCTTATTCTTATCAAATTCGTATTTTGTTACTAAATAATATTCAGGTTGTAAAATTCCATTTCCTGCAAAGACGTCATTCGCAGTTCCCTTATCCATACAAACTGCGGAAGATAAAACATTATTTCCAACATAAGTAAGGTCCATTATGTCAAAAAATCCTTGAATAGTTCCGTCTTCAGAAAATGTACCATGCATTGCAGGGAAGAAAATCGCATTTTCATTTATAAAGTCTTTTGCAAAAAACTTTGAAATGGAATTTGTAACATTTCCACTTCCTTCTACAAACAGTTCTTTTTCATTTTCAATATTTTTAGTATTTTCTCCTAAATAATTCCATCTTCCAAATTTATCTATATAAATAGGAAATATCTTATATTTTTTTCTATCTAAATTATTTATAACGGACTTTGCAGTTAAAACAGAAATTTCGTGTTCTGTACTCTTTCCTCCATATAGTAAATATAAATTTTTCATAATAAAACTCCTTTTTTATAATATAAATATTACATTATAGTATACCATAAATTGAGATTTTTTCATAATTCTATAAAAATTTTTAATCAATATTTATAACGAATTCAATTATATTCTCAACATTAGCTATAGTTTCTCTCGCCGGACTATATGTATCAAAAAAGAAAAAATAGTAAGACAAAATCTAATTTAAAATATTAGAATTTCCCAATAAAAAAGTTGAGAATTTTTTAATCCTCAACCTTAGTTACTAAATCATTTATATATTATTTAAATATATCTCATCCAAAGCTTCTATTTCCAACTTAAGTCTCCTTTCTAATAACTTTATATGTTTTATAGAATCTATCTTTATACTCATCAACATTATGTGCTATTATTACTATACTTTTATTTAAATCAAATATAGTTTCCATAAATTTTTCAATTGTAATCTGATTCATCACTGATAAAGCTTCATCTAATATAATAAATTCCTTTTCACTACAAAAAGCTCTGATTATTGCTATAATCTGTTTCTCTCCACTACTCAAATTTTCTAAATTTTCATTTGATTTTATATTTTTAATCACCCGTGAAGGAAAACAAGATTCATATAATTCTAAATTTTTATAGCTATAAGTTCCATAAATTGTAATATTATCAATATATGAACCTTCAAAAATTACAGGAACTTGTGGGACATAACTTATATGCTCTGATATATTTATTGAATTAAAATCATTATACAATATTTTCCCTTCATTAGCAACCAAAAATCCCATAATTAATTTTGCCAAAACACTTTTTCCGGAGCCATTTTCTCCAGTAATTAAATACTTTTTTGGAAAATCCAACTTTAACTCATCATAAACTAACATATTATCATTCAAAGTTATTTTTAAATTATTAAAATATATTTTTTCAAGTTTTTTTATTGTTTTATAACTTTTATTTTCTGTTTTTAGTATACTTATTAATTTTTCTTTAATTTTCTTAACAGATTTTACTCTTCCAATATTCAGATTTAATTCAAAAATAGGCTCCATAAATTTTGTACTATATGTAAATGCTATTGTAGCCATTCCAATAGTTATATTAGAATTATACAATAAATATCCGACTACAATAAAAGTAACAATAGATATAAACTCCACAACACCACCATTTATTACCAACGCTAAACTATTAACTTTTCTAAAATCCATATTTTTATCCATTAAATTGTCAAGTTTTTCTCTATGAACAATATTTATCTTCTCAATTCCTTTTTTATCCAATATATCATGAGAAACAAAATATTTTTGTACTGAACTCGTATATTTTCCCAATGCTCTAGTATATACTTCATTTTTTCTTGATAAACTATGTTCTGTTATTTTCGGAACAAATACTACAAAAAAAGAAAAGACTATTATGACCATTGCTATAATTGTATCCGTAAATATAATTAAAGAAATTCCAAAAATAATAATCATAATAATAGACCTAAAAATTGCCAATAGCGGACTTAGATAATTTTGACACATTTGAGTTATGTCATTAGATTGAATAGAAATATATTCCCCTAAATCATACTCGTAAAATTTCAAAAATGATTTTCTCATGATAGACTCAAAAAAATCTTGTTTAATCTTTTTTTCAAACTTTATTCGTCGATAATCAGCAACTCTATTTGAAATATAAGTAATAAGTAAATATATAGAAAATGTTACAATATATAATATTATCATATTTATTAAACTTAATTTATTATTAATGAAAGAATCTATCAATAATCCCGGAAAAAGTAAAATAATTGATGTGGCTGTTATTTCAGATAAAAATAAAAATAAACTAATAATAATGTATGTTCTGATATGTAATAAAAAACTTTTCATAATTAAAACTCCTCCTTTATAATATAAATACCACATTGTAGTATACCATAAATTAAAAATTTTTTCATAATTCTATAAAAATTTTTAATCAATATTTATACGAATTCAATTATATTCTCAACATTAGCTGTAACTTATCCTGTTGTGCTTTATATACCAAAAAAAGAAAAAATAGTAAGACAAAATCTAATTTGAATTATTAAACCTTCACAATAAAAAAGTACTGCTTCAAAAACTTGAAAACAAGTAATGAATGCAGTACTTTTTATTGTAATTAAATTAATATATTATCTTCAGTATCCTCTGTAATTCTAATATAAGTACATATTTTTAAAATCTGAACCTATATTACATAGAAAGCTTTTTAGCATTTTCTATTTTCTTAGCTATATTTTTATAAATTGACATTTCTTTAAATTCCTTCCAATCAACCCATTCAAAATTATTAACTTCACTTAAATCAATATTAACATCTAATTCTTCTTCACAGAAAAATAAATATTGCAAATCATAATGATAATGTTTTTTCTCTTCTTTAATTATGTTTTCAGGAATTTTATGAACAGAAATATTAAGTGGTACTAGCTCATTTAACAAATCTGCTTTATAATATGTCAACTTTTCTATTTCTATACCTGTCTCTTCTAAAAGTTCTCTTTTTGAAGACTCTAAAGGATTTAAATCTGTAGGTTCTATATGTCCTCCAGGTTGTAAATATCTTTTTAGAAAATTATGATAAACTAATAAAATTTTGTTTGTTTTTTTTGAAACAACAAAACACGATGATGTAAAATGACCAGTAAAATTCTTTCTATCAATCAAATTTCTATCAGATTTATTATGTAATTGATTACATATAATATTAAAATCTTCTTCGTTTTTATTGTTTTTTACATAATCCTCAAATATTTTTTCATACATACCCATATTCATTATCCTCCAAAGAAAATCAGGTGTATTCTTAAATCCACTTTTTTATTTATTACATTATTAATTCATCCTCAATTATTTTTAATTCTCAATCTTTCTATTTATTATTTTAAATTTTCCATCTCTTGATTTCATAAAATATGAATGTACAAGATATAATGCAAAATTTAACATCAACATCATAATTGCAATATATGTTATTGGATGCAATCTACCGGCTACATCTTTAAAAATTGGGGGTTCTGATAAAAACGCATAGTTACATTTTGTAAAACTGTTAAAAATTATAACTGCTATATGCAAGATGTTAGTAAAAACAAAAACTTCTGTATATTTTTTGAAGGAAATTTCTATTTCTTCAACAAAGAATATATAACAGCTCACCCAAAGCAACATAGTATGTCCTACAAAGAAACTTATCCAAGTATAATGTGGAAATACAAATTTATCCAACTCCGGTGTCAAAAGAGCAACAATTGAGCCTACAAAGCCCAAATAAATCCCAATCCTTTTTGACTTATCATTATTAAAAAATACTCCATATATCAAACATAAAATCGCAACTCTGCAATCATATAAAGGTAAACTCGTTTCAATTGAAAATGAACCGCTTAACAAATACCAAGCATATAATATTAATTGTTGTAAAAACAATACTATAACAAAAATTTTTAAAATATTTTTATTACTATTTTTTATTTTATCTCTATATCTATAAATTAAAATAGCCCCCATAAAAGCAATTACAACAAGTACAATATGGGTAAAACCGTATTTTTCTATATCATATCCATCCGGTTCAGATCTAAAAAAATAAAATAAAAAATCTAAAATTTTTTCTAAAAAATTCAAAACTACTCTCCTTTATCAAAAGACCAAGAATTCTTTATCTGTGGCTTCAATCTTTCAAAACTCCATTTTTCATTCGTATTTGTAGGACTGCTTGAATCATTTATAATAAACATTCCGTCTTCATCAACTCCAACTAAAACAATATAATGTCCAATTGAAGAAAAATCTCCGGGTCCTACATTTGCAATTATAGGTCTTCCGTTCTTTAACTCATCCTTATAAATTTTTTCATTTGTTGACAGCTCTTTAACTTTAATGCCATATTTTTGGGGAACTTCCGTAAAATATTGCCACCCTGTTCCCGAACCTTCAGCATATTCTTCATATTTTGCCATCTCAACGGGTGTAATGGAATCATCTTTTAAAAGTCCGGAAATAACCATTGCCATTGACGTAGGACCACAACCGTTTATAGCAATATTTTCATCAGTATATTTCTTTTGACCCCAACGTCTGTCCCATTGCAAATAATACGGAATATCTCTTTTAAAATCAACACTTTCTCCAATAAAATTATCTACAGTCCTATTCTCAAGTTTATCTTTTATAAAAAGTTTTGCGGACGGATTTCTGTAAAGCAAAGCTAAATAACTAAAACTCAGCTTATCTTTACTTTTTAAAATTTCTTGAATCTCTTTGTCATTACTGTTATTAAGTCCGTCCAGAATAGTTTTTTCAGACAAAATATTTGCTTTCTTTCCTGTATTAACCTTTGTCGAAAGTTTACTAACATCTATTCCATTTGCATTCAAATTTTTAATTTCTTCTACATTATTGACCGTAACTTCTGTTTTCATTTCTTTTTTGTCAAAAACTAAATTAAAAAATACAAATATCCCAAACACATACAATACAATATAAATACCAAATTTAGTTAATTTATTTTGTAAATTGTAATTCATATAATCTACTCCGCAATTGCCAGCATCTTTTTTGCCTGATCACTTGTAATTAGAGCGTCTATCATATCGGAAATATCTCCATTTAAGAAACTATCCAATTGATAAATAGTCATATTTATTCTATGGTCAGTAACTCTTCCTTGTGGAAAATTATAAGTTCTTATTCTTTCAGATCTGTCTCCTGAGCCTATTTGTGATTTTCTCGCATCTGCAATATCTTTATTTTGTTCCTCTTGATACTTTTCATAAAGTCTTGATTTCAAAATCTTCATTGCCTTATCTTTGTTTTTAAGTTGTGATTTTTCATCTTGACAAGTAACAACAAGTCCAGTTGGAATATGCGTAATTCTTACAGCGGAGTCAGTTGTGTTTACACATTGTCCTCCATTACCACTAGCTCTATAAACATCAATTCTTAAATCATTTTGATTTATAACAACATCCACATCTTCAACTTCAGGTAAAACCGCAACAGTTGCAGCAGAAGTATGAATTCTTCCACTTGATTCTGTAGCAGGAACACGTTGAACTCTATGAACACCACTTTCATATTTTAATTTTGAGTATGCCCCTTTACCTTTAACTAAGAAAACAACTTCCTTTATTCCACCAACTCCCTGTTCTGAAATACTCATTATTTCAGTTTTCCATCTTTGTTTGTCAGCAAACATTCTATACATTCTAAGTAAATCTTCTGCAAAAAGTCCCGCTTCATCTCCGCCGGTACCGGCTCTTACTTCCATAAATACGTTCTTTTCATCATTAGGGTCTTTTGGTAATAACAAAATTTTAAGATCTTGTTCTTCCTTTTCAATACTATCTTCAAGCTCTGAAATTTCTTCCTTAACAAGTTCTTTCATTTCATCGTCTAAACTTTCCTTTAACATTTCTTTATTTTCTTCAAGTTCTTTCTTATGTTTAGAATATTCTCTATATTTTTCAACAATTGGCTTCATATCGCCATGTTCTTTGGCAAGTTTTTGCCAAACATTCATATCTTTCATAATTTCAGGATCTATAATTTTCTTTTCAAGTTCCTCAAATTTTTCAACTAACAGTTCTAATTTATCAAACAAAATATATCTCTCCTTTTATAACTGCAATTAACTTTAATTTATCTTAACAATTTATTTTTATCTAAAATATATAGCTTTATCAACAGGCATAAAGCTAATAATTAAATCATAACTCCTTTACGATACTTTTTCTATGGTAGTTATGATGAAATATAAGTAGCTTTGCCATAAGGCGCAAAGCTACTTATATTATATCACATATATACACATATTGTAAATTTTTTTCCCTAAAAAATCTGCTATAAAACAACCCGACACATAAGTATCGGGAATGAAATTTTTACTAATGATTTTTTATTATGTTGATTTTTTCTCCTGTAAATTCTAAAATGTAGTCATACATTTTTACATTTTCTTCTGAATAATTGTGAGATATATTAATAAAGCCGAAGTTTTTATCATTTAGAACCATTTTTTCAATTATTGAAATTGAATTTTTATCAATATTACTCATAGCTTCATCAAATACCAAAAAATTACTATTTCTAAGTAATGCTCTTGCAATTATAATTTTTTGTTTTTCACCACCTGAAATTGAAAGATTTAATTCATTCAAATTTTCATTTCTATTTTCTATAAGCTTTTTATCCAAATTTACTTTATTTAAAATATCATATATCAAATTATCCTCAATATTTTTAAATAGAGTTATATTTGAAACTATATTTTCATTAAATAGAAACGAATTTTGTTCAACATAGACAATATTTTTTGAAATATCAGGATAATTCTTTATATTTTTACCATTTATCTTTATATTTCCGCTATAATTTTCAAACTCCCCAAACAGTAATTTCAAAATCGTACTCTTTCCTGAGCCGTTTTGACCTCTAATAAGGTATTTTTTACCACTTTCAAAAACATTTGAAAAATTATCAATAATATATTTATTCTCATTATAAGAGAAACTTACATTTTCAAATTCAATTTTTTCAACTCTCTCTTGCTTATTTTCTTCAAACTCACAATCGGATAATGTTTCAAATAAATCATTTTTAACTTTCTTTATAGAAAATACAGTTATCAAATAGCTGGAAATGGTATTAATCGGATAGATTAACAAGTCAGATAATTGCAATATTGCTATAAAAGCTCCGATAGTTTCTTTTCCGCTGATAATTGAACTGATTACAACATAATATATTAGAAACTGGGATATAAACTAAATTGCTCCCATACTAATTTCTAAAACTGCATTTTTTATGCTATATCTATAACCATATTTTTGCTCATCAGATGAAATAGACTCCATTTTATTATTTATATTTTTTTCTACGAAATATCTTTTTATAGTGCTTATTCCCTCAACAATATCATAAAAAGCCGTATTCAACTGCCTTAGTCCTAATATGCTCTTTTCTTTTATTCTTTGCATATCTATTTCAAAAAAATAAGGAATTAGAATTGATATAATATTTGTTCCTAGAATAATAAATGATGCAAGAATATTTAATGAAAACAGCAAATACATATACCAAATAATAGATACTGCTTGAAATATAATATGTGGTATTGTTAAATAGTATTCTTCTACAACAGATTCTATCTCATTATTATAAATAGAATAAAGCTCTTGAGGATTTTCTCCCTTTTTACCCTTTAACAAAATTCCTCTTATAAAAAGATTTCTAAGTCTCATATATAATAATCTTCTATATTTAGCATTCAACAATTTACCAATAAATTCAGAACACAAAACTAAGACTATTAGTAGTGCATATTTTACAAAATATCCAAAAATTCTATCAAATTGTTTTTCTGTAATACTATCTGTAATTTCCTTAATTATCATTGGCATATTAGCATTTGAATAAACCGTAAAAATACTAAAAATAACGATCAATATAGAATATAGATAAATATTTTTCTTTAATTTTTTCATTACTAAACTCCATTATTTTTTATTAATAAAAAAATCTTTTAGACATTTTTCATAGTCATTGTACCATAGATAATATTTTTTTACAAATATATTTTTTCTTTCAAAATTTTCAAAAAAACTCCATTCTACCAAGCTTTTCAACGGGAGAATATCTAAGGAACCTTGTTATTTCAAAATAAAAAAAAGCTATGCAAATATACATAGCTTAATTTCTATAAATTTTAAGTGTGATGTTACATACTAGTAAAACTGTGATTAGTGCGCTTTTATTTTTTGTTTTAAATATAATCTAAAAGTATGTAATTCATATATACCCCATTTTTTAGAAATAATCTTACTTAAAATACTTTTTCATAAAAAAATGAGAGTTAATAAACTCTCATTAAAAATATCATCTTATTTTTTTTCTTCAGTTTTTTCGCCTCTTGATGCTTTTACGTTTTTAACGTAATTTTCAGCAGCTTTTCCTAATTTAACAACTTCATCCTTGCCCATTTTATCTTCTTTAACTTGAGCAATCAAGCTTTCGTATTTTTTTTGAATGCTTTCTTTGTCAGCATCCTTTAAATTAGGAATTTCTAATTCGATAGCTTTTTGAGCTTCTAATGCTTTTATAGTTGCATTTTTTTCTTCTTCAGAAGCCTTTTCCATCTTTGGTTCTTCTTTCTTTTCTTCTTTCTTTTCTTCTGCTTTCTTATTTTCAGCCGGTTTTGATTGACAAGCAACCATTGAACCCATTAATAATATAGCCATAGCAGAAATTAAATATTTTTTAATTTTCATATAAAACCTCCTAAAATCTCTATCCACGATGAATTATACTATAAGACATCCTTTTTGTCAATAAATTTAGCTTATTTTTTCAACTAATTCTGCAATCTTATCTACTGAAAAACCTTCAGCAATATCTTTCATATTTAAAGACATATATTCCACTCTTCTTCTATTTTTGTAAAACTTTTTTATCTCCTTTACAACAGCATTAATACCATCAGCATAAACTCCAATCTCTTCCTCAACAACGAAGTTTTTATTTTCTTCTTCATGTCCCGGAATGAAAAATGGAATTATAAGCGGAATATTTTTAATTATTGCCTCCGTAACTGTAAGCCCTCCGGGTTTTGTAATCAGAAGTTGATTTTCTTCCATAAGCCTTGCAACTTCATTTGTATAACCTAAAATTTCAAGTCTATTTTCATCTATAAAAAGACTATATTTTTTTTCAAGTTTTTCTTTTAATTCTTCATTTTTACCACAGACCATAGTAAGTCTTATATCATTTGAAATATCCAAAATCGGCATAATATATTCCGAAAAATCATTCATTCCCAAAGTTCCAAATATAGTTAAAATATTAAAGCCTTCTTTTTTTTCATAATGTCTTTCTTTAAAATTGTCACTTATAGGAATTCCATAAGCACAAATTCTCTCTTCTTTTATTCCATCGTCAATCATTCTGTTTTTTGTAAATTCGGTCGCTACAATATAATAGTCAACATAATCACTAAAATACATTTTATGCGTTATAAAATCGGTAATTACCGAAATAAATGGAACATCATAATATTTTTTTTGCTTTATATGTTCCATAATTCCAATAGCAAAAACATGAGTTCCAATAACTACACTTGGTCTTTTTTCTTCCAATATAGGTAATATTTTATTACTCAACATATTTAAAATTGGTTTTGAAAAAACATTTTGTGTTTGAGTTATATTAGTTCCCTTATAAATAAGCCCATAAATTTCAGGTGTCTTAGTTACAATTCCCAAATATCCGCCAACGAGTAAGCTGTCTAACTTTTCTGAAATTTCCTTTAACAAATCTATTTCTTCTACATCGAAACCTCTTTGTTCGAGTTTCTCTCTAATATTATTTGCAGCTTTATTATGTCCCCCACCAAAAGATGCAGTTAAAATTAAAGCTTTTTTCATCTTATGCCTCACTTTATAGAAAGAGTCGGAAAGTTTTTTCCGACTCTAAATGTTATTCTTCAACTATTTCTACTTCTTCAGTATCAATTTCAGTTTCTTTTACTTCCACTTCTTCTTTTACTTCTGCTTCTGCTTTTAATTCATCAAATGTATGATCTTCTTCAGGTTCAGCATGTTCAAGAGCAGCTTCTCTAGCAAGTCTATCTTCTTCTTCCATTGTTTCATAGTCAATTTCAATAGATTTATAAACTTTCATACCGGTTCCTGCAGGGATAAGTTTACCTAAGATTACATTTTCTTTTAATCCTATTAATCCATCTGCTTTTCCTTTGATAGAAGCATCAGTTAAAACTCTGGTAGTTTCTTGGAATGATGCAGCTGATAAGAAACTTTCAGTTGCAAGAGATGCCTTAGTAATACCAAGTAATACATTATCGAATGTAGCCGGCATTTTATCTTCTTCAAGCATTTCTCTATTAACAGCTTCTACTTCTCTGAAAGGAACTAAACTTCCTTCTAAGAAATTAGTATCTCCTGAAGTATCTATTTTAACTTTAGAAAGCATTTGTTTTATAATAATTTCAATATGTCTATCGTCGATATCTACCCCTTGGTTACGATATACTTTTTGAACTTCCTTAGTGATGTATTCTTGAACACCAGTTGGACCTTTTATAGCTAAAATATCATGTGGATTTATAGAACCTTCAGTAAGCATATCACCTGCTTTGATTTCTTCTCCATCTTTAACTTTAATTCTAGCTCCATAAGGTATAGCATAAATTCTTTCATCACCGTCTTCAGCAGTTACAACTATATCATATCTTTTCTTATTATCAACTAATTTTACAGTACCATCTATTTCAGTTATATAAGCAAGTCCTTTAGGTTTTCTAGCTTCAAAAAGTTCTTCAACACGAGGAAGACCTTGAGTAATTCCAACACCGGCAACCCCACCTGAGTGGAATGTTCTCATCGTAAGCTGAGTACCAGGTTCTCCGATAGATTGAGCAGCTATAATTCCTACTGCTTCACCAATATTAACAGGGTTTCCTGTTGCAAGGTTACGTCCATAACATTTTGCACAAACACCATGTTTTGATTTACAACCTAAAACTGAACGAACTTTTAATTCTGTAATTCCAAGTTTTTCAACTTTTTCCGCCAAAGCTTCTGTAATCATTTCATTTTTATAAATTAGTATTTCTCCTGTATTAGGATTTAAAACATCTTCAAATGAATGTCTTCCTACGATTCTATCTGCAAGTTTTTCAACTATAGCATTTCCATCTTTAAAGTCTTTTGCTAATACATATTCATCTGTACAACAGTCGTCTTCTCTAACAATAACATCTTGTGAAACATCTACAAGTCTTCTTGTTAAATATCCAGAGTCAGCTGTTCTAAGAGCGGTATCTGAAAGACCTTTTCTGGAACCGTGAGTTGAGATAAAGAATTCTTGAACTGAAAGACCTTCTCTAAAGTTTGCTTTAATAGGAATTTCTACAATTCTACCGGTTGCAGAACTCATAAGTCCACGCATTCCGGCTAACTGTCTAATTTGGTTGATATTACCTCTGGCTCCTGAGTCCGCCATAATTGAGATACTATTTGTAGGATCTTGTTTTGCAACAAGAATCTTTGTAATATCTTCAGTAGCTTTTGTCCAAACAGAAATTACATATTCATATCTTTCTTGTTCAGAAACTAAACCATCTCTAAACAATTCTTCATAAACTGCAATTTTATGTTCCGCTTCTTTAAGAATTTCCCATTTTTCTTCAGGAACTATTACGTCATTCATTGAGATAGAAATAGCTCCTACAGTTGAATATTTATATCCTGTAGATTTAATATAGTCTAATACTTCAGCAGTTTTAATATTTCCATGTTTTCTAAAACATTTATCTACAATCTTACCAAGCATTTTTTTATCTACAAGTCTATCTATTTCTAATGAGAATTTGTCTTTACTTCTATCAACAAATCCTAAATCTTGTGGAATATGTTCATTAAATATAAATCTACCAACAGTTGATTTTACGATTTGACTTTCTCCTGTTTCTTCATCTCTATACAAGATATTAACAGTATCATGAATTTTAACATTATTTGTAGAATAAGCCTTAAACATTTCATCATAATCCATAAATGAACGAACGGCTTGTTCTTCAACAGTTCCACTTGTTAAATAATATGAACCTAATACCATATCTTGTGTAGGAGTTGTGATAGGCTTACCGTCTTTTGGTGCTAAAATATTATTTGTAGAAAGCATCAAAAGTCTTGCTTCTGCTTGGGCTTCAGTTGATAAAGGTAAATGCACAGCCATTTGGTCTCCGTCAAAGTCGGCATTATATGCAGTACAAACCAATGGATGCAATTTTATTGCTTTTCCTTCAACTAAAACCGGTTCAAACGCTTGAATACCAAGTCTATGAAGAGTCGGTGCTCTATTTAAAAGCACAGGATGATCTTTAATAACTTTATCTAAGATGTCCCAAACATTTGAATTTAATCTTTCTACATATTTCTTAGCACTTTTAATATTATGAACAATTCCATCTTCAACTAATTGTTTCATAATAAAAGGTTTAAATAGCTCAAGAGCCATTTTTTTAGGAAGCCCACATTGGTGGAATTTCAAATCCGGACCTACTACGATTACAGAACGTCCTGAATAGTCAACACGTTTTCCAAGTAAGTTTTGTCTAAATCTTCCTGTTTTACCTTTTAACATATCTGATAGAGATTTAAGTTCTCTATTTCCTGCTCCTGTTACTGCTTTTCCATGTCTTCCATTATCTATTAATGTATCCACAGCTTCTTGTAACATTCTCTTTTCATTTCTCATAATGATTTCAGGAGCATGAATTTCTATAAGTTTTTTCAATCTGTTATTTCTATTTATAACACGTCTATACAAATCATTTAAGTCTGAAGTTGCAAATCTACCACCTTCAAGTTGAACCATCGGTCTTAAATCAGGCGGAATAACAGGAACAACATCAATAATCATCCATTCAGGTCTATTTCCTGATTTTCTGAAAGCTTCACAAACTTCAAGTCTTCTTGAAAGTCTAATTTTCTTTTGACCTGTTGCATCCACAAGACCTTTTTTCAACTCATCTGAAAGTTTATCTAAATTAATATTTTCTAAAAGCTCTTTAATTGCTTCAGCACCCATTCCAACTCTGAAATTTTCTGCACCAAATTTTTCACAAGCTTCTCCATATTCACCTTCAGTTAGTAATTGCTTAACATAAAGGTCAGTATCTTTTGCATCAAGAACAACATAATTTGCAAAATATAGTATTTTTTCAAGGGCTCTTGGACTCATATCCAATATAAGTCCCATTCTTGAAGGTATTCCTTTGAAATACCAGATATGTGAAACCGGAGCAACAAGTTCGATATGACCCATTCTTTCACGTCTTACTTTAGACTTTGTGATTTCAACTCCACATTTTTCACATACATTTCCCTTGTATTTTATTCTTTTATACTTACCACAATTACATTCCCAGTCTTTTACCGGTCCGAATATCTTTTCACAGAAAAGTCCATCTTTTTCCGGTTTTAGTGTTCTGTAATTTATGGTTTCTGGTTTTTTAACTTCTCCTCTTGACCAGCTTCTTATCTTATCAGGTGAAGCCAAGCCAATTTTCATTGCATCAAAATTATTTAATTCCAACAAGGAGTCCACTCCCTTCCTCTATGCTATTGATCAATATCTTCTTCTATAAACATTTTATACTTATCTACTTCTTCTGAACTGTTTTTTTCTTTTTCATCTTTATCTTCTAAAAAACTAAGGTCAAAACCGTCAAAATCTTCTTCCTTATTTTCTGATTTTTCATAGAATGAATCAAAGTCAAAATCTTCCTCTTCTTCCTCTTCTTCTCTGGCGTACTCTTCATTTAAAACAAGTTGAGCCTTTATTTCATCAGAATTTTCTCTAAGTTTGATTTCTTCTCCTTCTTCATCAATCAATTTTACATCTAGACATAATGATTGTAATTCTTTCATAAGAACTTTGAAGGATTCAGGAATTCCCGGTTCAGGAATATTTACACCCTTAACAATTGATTCATAAGTCTTAACTCTACCTACAATGTCATCACTCTTAACAGTTAGCATTTCTTGTAAAGTATGACTTGCGCCATATGCTTCTAATGCCCAAACTTCCATTTCTCCAAATCTTTGTCCACCAAATTGTGCTTTACCGCCAAGTGGTTGTTGTGTAACTAAAGAATATGGTCCGATAGATCTAGCATGGATTTTTTCATCTACCAAATGGTGAAGTTTTAACATATACATATAACCAACAGTTACAGGATTATCAAATTCATCTCCTGTTCTTCCATCTCTAAGTCTTATTTTACCTGATTCAGGACAACCAGCAAGTCTTAATGCATCAAGTACATCAACATCACTTGCTCCGTCAAATACTGGTGTTGCAACTTTCCAACCAAGTCTTTTAGCTGCAAGTCCTAAATGAACTTCAAGCACTTGTCCGATGTTCATACGAGAAGGTACCCCTAATGGATTAAGAACGATTTGTAAAGGAGTTCCATCCGGTAAGAATGGCATATCTTCTTGAGGCATTATTCTTGAAATAACCCCTTTGTTACCATGTCTACCACACATTTTATCCCCTACATTAATCTTTCTCTTAGTGGCTACATAAACTCTAACCACTTCATTAACTCCTGGTGGTAATTCATCTCCGTTTTTTCTACTGTAACATTTAACATCTACAACAATACCTGTTTCTCCATGAGGAACTCTTAAAGAAGTATCTCTTACTTCTCTAGCCTTTTCTCCAAAAATAGCTCTTAAAAGTCTTTCTTCTGCGCTTAATTCAGTTTCTCCCTTAGGTGATACTTTACCAACCAAGATATCTCCTGAATTAACTTCAGCACCAATTCTTATAATACCATTTTCATCTAAGTTCTTTCTCATATCTTCACCGATATTTATAACATCTCTTGTGATTTCTTCAGAACCTAATTTGATTTCTCTCGCTTCACATTCATGTTCTTCAATGTGTAATGAAGTTAAAACATCATCTATAACAAGTTGTTCATTTAACAACATCGCATCTTCGTAGTTATAGCCTTCCCAGTTCATAAATGCCATTAAAATATTTTTACCTAATGCAATTTCTCCATTTTCAGTTGAAGGACCATCGGCAATAATATCTCCTGCATTTATTCTGTCATTTTCATTAACTATAGGTCTTTGATTAATTGTTGTTCCTTGGTTTGAACGTTTAAATTTAAGTAATCTATATTTATCAACTACATTATCTAAATCTCTTTTAATATGAATTTCATCACTATCAACTTTTGTAACAATTCCTGAATTTTTAGCAACGATAACAACACCACTATCTCTTGCCGCTTTATGTTCTATACCGGTTCCTACAATAGGAGCTTCAGTAACAAGTAGAGGCACTGCTTGTCTTTGCATGTTTGAACCCATCAACGCACGAGTAGCATCGTCATTTTCAAGGAAAGGAATCATTGCTGTACCAACTGATACAATTTGTTGAGGAGAAACGTCCATAAGTTGAATTGTATCTCTTGGATAAATATCATTTTCGCCATTAATACCACGACCACTTACTCTTTCGTTTACAAAACGTCCATTTTCATCAAGTGGTTCATTAGCTTGAGCAATAATAACTTCATCTTCTTCATCAGCAGTTAAATAAACAATGTCCTTTGTAGCAATTCCATTATTTACAACACGATATGGTGTTTCAATAAATCCATATTGATCAACTCTTGCATAAGTTGTTAGAGAAGTAATTAGACCGATGTTTGGACCTTCTGGAGTTTCTATCGGACAAATTCTTCCGTAGTGACTTTCATGAACGTCTCTTACTTCGTATCCTGCTCTATCTCTGCTAAGACCACCAGGTCCTAATGCTGATAATCTTCTCTTATGAGTAAGTTCTGCAAGTGGATTGTTTTGATCCATAAATTGTGATAATTGTGAAGAACCGAAGAATTCTTTTAAAGACGCAACAAGTGGTCTTATATTAATAAGTCCTTGAGGCGTAGCAAGGTCCGGATCTTGAGTTGACATTCTTTCTCTAACAACTCTTTCCATTCTTGATAAACCAATTCTAAATTGATTTTGTAAAAGTTCTCCAACAGCTCTAACTCTTCTATTTCCTAAATGGTCAATATCATCACAAATTCCAAGACCATAAAATAAGTTAAATTCATAACTTACAGTAGCTTCGATGTCATCACGAATAATATGAGTAGGAGAAAGCTCTTTAACTCTATTTCTAACAGCTCTCTTAACTTGTGTTTCATATTCTTCGCCTTCATATTCTGATGCAGCTTCTAAAATTTCCATCATAACCGGATAGTAAATTTTTTCTGAAAGTCCATTGCATGTAATGTCAAATCCTAATTCAAACGCACTAATATCAACAAAGTGGTTACCAACAACGATAATCTCTTTATCTTCAACTTTTACATGAACTCTCTTATATCCTGCATTTTCAATTTTTTCAGCAAGTTCTTCTGAAATATAATCTCCAACACTTGCAATTTTTTCCATTTCACCAAATTTATCAGTCTTGAAAATATCTTCAGCTAAAATTGTTCCTATTAATCTATTTCTTAAAGCTAATTTCTTATTAAATTTATATCTACCAACTTTTGCAAGATCATATCTTCTAGGATCAAAAAGTAAATTATGTAATAAACTTTCCCCACTTTCAACAGTAGCAGGATCCCCCGGTTTTAATTTTCTATAAATTTCAAGAATAGCTTCTTGATAACTCTTTGTTATATCTTTTTCCAAAGTAGTATGAAGTTCTTTAATATCTCCGAAATTTTCAACCATTTCTTCATTCGTTTCATATAACAACGCCCTAATCATAGTTGTTATAGGCAATTTTCTTGTTCTGTCAATACGAACACTTACAACTCCATTTGTGTCGGTATCATATTCTAACCAAGCACCTCTGTTTGGAATTACTGTTGAAGAAAATAACTTATTACCTGACTTGTCAATTTCTTCTCCATAATATACACCCGGACTTCTAACAAGCTGACTTACGATAACTCTTTCAGCCCCATTAATAATAAAAGTCCCGTTGTCAGTCATCAATGGAATTTCTCCCATAAACACTTCTTGTTCTTTAACTTCACCTGTATTATTGTTTGTTAAACGAACATCAACTTTTAGAAGTGTAGAATAGTTCATATCCCTATCCTTACATTCTTGTTCTGAATACTTTGGAGCATTTTCTAAACGATAATTTAAAAATTCCAGCTTCATAGCTTCGGAATAGTCTCTAATCGGACTAATATCGTCAAAAACATCTCTAATTCCTTGCTTAATAAACCAATCATAACTATCAGTTTGAATGGCAATTAGGTTTGGAAGATCCAAAACATTTTGAATTTTTGAATAACTAACCCTTTCTGTGATTCCATACTTTTCAGTATGCGTCATAAAACTTCACCCCTTTGAAAAATTAAAAAAAGATAAAAATACATATTATCCCACTATTACATTATTATCTTTAAATTTTAACAGATTTTTTGTAAAATGTAAAGTCTTTTTTAGAATTTTTTCATTTTTTTAGACAGAAATTGACCTTTGAACCTAATAATTTTAATTTTACATTATGAATACTTTAATTAAATACTATATTATGGTATAATACAGTTGTAAATATATTGTTTTGATAGTTCAATAAATTATTATTTAATATTAATCTATAAGAGGCAGTTATGAGAAAAAAATGGACAAATTATTTAGTAACCACTTTATTAGTATTTTTAATTATATTTGATTTCAACAACCTTTCCACTATTACAATTACTTGTATGGCAATAGCAATAGCTTTTAATTTATACGATTTATTTAAAGATAAATTTTAACTTTTAATATTTTTTTATAAATTCCGCTTTTTAGTGAAATTTTTTCATTTAAAAAGGAAGTAAATTTATTACTTCCTTTAAATAATTCCTAATTCTTTCATATCTTTGACTTTAATTATTTAATTGTTTTATAATTTTTTTCTAAGTTCATATGCTGAATATTTTATATCCGTTCCTGATTTAATAAATTCAGTTTCTTTAAAAATCTCAAATCCATTCTTAAAACAAATTTTCAGAGATGAAATATTTTCTTTTGCAATTAATGTGTTTATAATTTCTACATTATATAATTTTAAGAATTCACACAAACCATTAACAAGTTCTGTTCCATAACCTCTATTCCATTCAGTTAGCTTTATCGAATATCCTATGCCCCATATTTTCTTACTCTTTTCAACTTCAAAAGCACAAGCAGTTCCTATTATTTCATCATTTTCTTTTTTAAAAACTGAAAAATAGAAATCGTCAGTCCATTTTTCCGAATTTTCCAACTCATCTTTCAATATATCTCTAAGTTCTTCTCCATTTTTGTAAAATGGATCACACATATATTTTCCGGATATTTCATTTCCCCATTCTTTCGCTGCGTAATCACAATCGGAAAACCGCATATCTGCTATATTCAATCTTTCTGTAGAAAATCTAATATTTTTCATAACATCACCTAAAACATATATTTATATAAATAATATAAAATCAAAACTTTAACTACAAAAAATAGCGGAACTAAAATTCTAAATTTTAGCTTTTTAGTTTTATGTCTAAATATTTGCATGGATAGAAAAGCACCAATAGAGCCGAACAAAAAAGCTGATAACAATAAGCTATTCTCTGAAATTCTATTCTTGCCTTTTATAGCTTTTCTTTTATCAATATAAAATATTGTAAAAGATATTAAATTCATTATAAAAATTATAGAAATCAATAATTTATAGTTGTATAACAAACCGTCTAAAAGCAAATATAATATAAAAAATATCCTCATATACCCTCCTATTCAAAAAGTCGCAACTCAAAAGAGCTACGACCATATTTAATTAGCTTCAAGTATATTTTTTAATGTATGCCAAGCAAGAACAGCACATTTAACTCTTGCAGGCATTGTAGAAATATTTTGAAGAGCTATAGCATCCTTAAGTTTTTTTAGCTCATCGCCCTCAAGACCTTCTGTAATCATTGCTAAAAATGTTTCACAAAGTTCTTTTGCTTCGTCTAAAGTCTTTCCCTTAATTAAATCAATCATAAGTGATGTTGAGGCTTGGGAGATTGCACAACCTACTCCAACATAAGAGGCATCTTTGATTATACCGTCTTCAATATCTAATTGTAATGTAATTTCATCTCCACAACTTGGGTTATGACCTTTTTCTTCGTGAGTCGGATGTTCCAAATATCTTTTATTTTTTGTATTTCTACTTTCTTCTGTTATTATCTCAGTATAAATTTCTCTAATGTCCAAGATGTAATATTCTCCTTACTTCTTTTAATTTATCAATGAAATATTCTACTTCTTCTTTAGTGTTATAGAAAGAAAAACTCACTCTACAAGTTGCATTTTCATTCAAATATCTATGCAAAGGCTCTGCACAATGATGCCCACTTCTTATTGCAATTCCAAAGCTATCAAGTATTGAAGATACATCATGAGGATGAGCATCTTTTACATTAAAAGCTATTACAGGACATCTATTTTTGTCCTTTGTAGTATAAGTCTTTATGAAATCTAGCTTTTTCATTTCTTCAAAAGCAAAATTCATAAGTTCTCCTTCCAGTTTTTCTATATAATCAAATCCCAATTCTTCTAGATAGTCAATAGCAGAACCTAGCGAAGCAACTGCTCCTACATTTTGTGTCCCTGCTTCAAAACGGCCTGCCGGTAAAAGATATGTTGAATAATCTTCATAAACATATTCAATCATATCTCCTCCATAAAGGAATGGATCCATTTCTTTTAAGAGGTCAAACTTTCCATAAAGCACTCCAACGCCCATTGCACTTAACATTTTATGTCCTGAAAAGGCTAAGAAATCAACATCTAAATCCTGAACATCCAGTTTTTTATGTGCAACTATTTGTGATGCATCAACTAAAACTTTTGCTCCGTTTTTATGAGCGATTTCAATAACTTTTTTGATGTCAGGCATTGTAGCTACTACATTTGAAGCAGCAGTTATACATACTAATTTTACTTTATCAGAAATTTTATCTTCAAAAGATTTCATATCCAATTGGAAATTGTCATCAAGGTAAATATAGTTAAGTTTAGCACCTGTTTTTTCTTTTAAAAATTGCCAAGTACATAAATTACTATGATGCTCCATAATACTAAGCATTATTTCATCATCTTTTTCTAATTTAGTAAGATAACAATAGGCAACTAAATTAAGTGCCTCACTTGCATTTTTTGTAAAAATTATTTCGGTAGTTCTCTTTGCATTAAGAAAATTCTTAACTTTTTTTCTTGTTCCCTCATAAATTTCAGTCGCAGACATACTTAAATAATGACTGCCTCTATGTGGACTTCCATTTTGATAAGAGTAATAATTTGTTATAGTATCAATAACAGCTTGTGGCTTTTGGCTTGTAGCTGCATTGTCTAAATAAATAACTTTTTTCCCAACTTTTTCTTCATTCAAATATGGAAAATCTCTTCTAATATCAAGAATAGTTTTAGTCATATTATACCTCCGAAAGTTTTTTGGATAAAGTTGTATAAACTCTCTCTCTTATTTCTTCACTATCTATCAAGTCAATAGTTTCAGCAAATTTTGATTCTAAAATCAATCTCTTTGCTTCAGATTCACTAAAACCACGACTCATAATGTAAAATAGTATATTTTCATCAATTTTCCCCGCACTCGCTGCATGAATTCCTTCAACATCATCTTCAGTACAGAGCAAAATCGGAACTGCAACATTTTTTATATCATCAGAAAGTAATGTTACATATTCTTCTTCGGATCCCTTTGAAGTTGATGAACCACGTTTAAAGTCAATAGTAACTTTACAAGTCTTTTGAGCTCTATCAGCTAATGCTCCCTTAATCGCCAAATCATAATTTGTAGCACGTCCTCTTTGAGTTGCCACATAATTAAAATCTAATTTTTGTTCGTTTTTGCCAAAATAAATAGAATTTACGTTGACATTTGAATTGTTATCAACGAGATCTCCTATATAGGAAACATAATTTTCTCTGCCTCCTAAATCAACTTGAACAAATTCAACATTAGCATTTTCTTTAACTCTATAGTAAACACTTTGAATACTCAAAACATCTAAGGAAAATCTTTGAGAAATATAAATTTTTACATCACTGTTTTCTTCAGCTTCAACTTCTATAATAGAATGTCTAAAGCCTTTAACAGTTTCTTTTGAAAAATAATCCAAAGTTAAGTTTAAAGTTGAATTTTTTTCAGCTCTTATTTTTATAATATCAACTAATTGATTGTTTTCTTCATTTAATTCTAATGAAACAACTTGATTTAAAGAATTTTCTTTCATTGAAACAAAATCCATTTTTAAATTTGTAAATTCTTTTAATTTTTCAGTTATTTCATTTGAAAAAGAAAATTTTTCATAAGAAAAATTAAGATTTTTATTTTCATCCTTAATTAAAGAATATTCTTTTGGATTTAAATTAGGTAATAGTACTTCTGTATTATTAACTCTTGTTGCATTCCAAGTATTACTTGGTATAAAATTTCCTCTCATACAGACACCTCCTAACCAATAGTTCCTTCAAGTTCTAGATTAATCAAAGCATTCATTTCAACAGCATATTCCAAAGGTAATTCCTTTGCAATCGGTTCAGCAAAACCTCTAACAATCATAGCTTTTGCCTCTTCTTCAGGAATACCGCGACTCATTAGATAGAAAATTACATCATCGTCAATTCTACCAATTTTTGCTTCATGACCTAAGTCAATATCTGATGTTTGAATATTTATAACAGGAATTGTATCTGATTGAGATTCCTGATCCAACATTAAGGATTCACAAGTTACAGTTGATTTACAGCCGGGACAATTAGGTTTTACATCTACAAGGCCTCTATAAATTGCAACTCCATTACCCTTAGATATGGATTTTGAATTTATTGATGAGCTTGTTCTTGGAGCTGCATGAATTACTTTAGCACCGGTATCCAAATATTGATCTTTACCTGCAAAAGTTATTCCGGTAAATTCGCTTTTTGCTCCTTCTCCTCTCAACACACTCATTGGATATAATAGACTTACCTTTGAACCGAAAGATCCTGAAACCCATTCAATAGTTCCATTTTCATCAACAATTGCTCTTTTTGTATTTAAGTTATACATATTTCTTGACCAATTTTCTATTGTAGAATATCTTAAAGTTGCATTTTTCTTTATGAAAAGTTCAACTGCTCCGGCGTGAACATTTAAAACATTATATTTCGGCGCTGAACAGCCTTCAATAAAATGGCAATATGCTCCTTCTTCAATAATAATTAAAGTATGTTCAAATTGTCCCGCACCCGGTGCATTAAGTCTGAAATATGATTGTAAAGGAATACTTACATTAACCCCCTTTGGAACATAAACAAAGGAGCCACCACTCCAAACTGCATAGTGTAAAGCAGCATATCTATGATCTTCAGGTTTTATGCAAGTCATAAAATATTCTTTTATTATATCAGGATATTCTCTTACGGCAGTTTCAAAATCTGTATAAATAACTCCTTGTTTCCTCATTTTCTCAGTTAAGCTATGATAAACAACTTCACTGTCATATTGAGCTCCAACTCCTGAAAGTGCACTTTTATATTCCGCTTCCGGAATACCAAGTGCATCAAATGTTCCCTTAATATCTTCAGGCAACTCATTCCAATCTTCACTCATTTTTGCGTCCGGACGAATATATGTTGTAATTTCATTTATATCAACAGGAGACAAATCGGGTCCCCAATTTGGATTTTTAGATTTTTCAAAAACTTCCAATGCTTTAAGTCTTAATTCCAACATCCAGTCAGGTTCATTTTTCTCTTTGGAAATTTGCATAACAATATCACGAGTTAAGCCTTTTTCAGTTTTTGAAAAATACCTTACTTCGTTTTTTATATCATAGACACCTCTGTCCATTTCTTCTACTTGCGTTTTTTTTCTTTCTGATGTCATAACTACACCTCTTGTTCAACCCAAGAATAACCTTCTTTTTGAATTTTATCAATCAAAGAAGCATCTGATGTTTTAACAATTTTGCCATCATACAAAACATGTACATAATCCGGTTTGATTCTTGATAAAATTGCTCTGTGATGAGTTATGATTAAAATTGATTTATTTTCACTTTTAAATTTTTCAACATTTTCAGAAACAACCTTAACTGCATCAATATCAAGTCCGGAATCAGTTTCATCCAACATTACAAGTGCAGGATTTAACATAACCATTTGTAAAATTTCAGTTTTCTTCTTTTCTCCACCGGAAAAGCCGACATTCAAATACCTTTGAGCATAAGAAGCGTCCATAGTTAAACTTTCCATTTTTTCTTCAAGCTCTCTTTGAAATTCAATAACACTTTCTTTTTCTCCTGTTATTGACATTCTTGAAGCTCTGATGAAATTTGAAACTGTAACTCCAGGAACTTCTTCCGGATTTTGAAAAGACATAAACATTCCAAGTTTTGCTCTCTCATCCGCTCTTAATTCATTTATGTTTTCACCCTTAAAAAATATGTCGCCATTTGTAACTTCATAATTAGGATGAGCCATAATAGCATTAGTAAGTGTAGATTTTCCCGCTCCATTAGGTCCCATGATGACATGAACCTTTCCCTCAAAGATATCTAAATTGATACCTTTTAAAATTTCCTTATCTCCAACATTAACATGAAGATTTTTCACCTCTAATATTTTCATATATGTTACTCCTTATAGTAGTTTTATTTAGCATAATTGTTATAATACCCAGAGCATATAACAATAAACTAATATGTACGTTTCTCCAAATATTAAAGGCTAGAAATTTCTAACTAATAATATAGTCAAAAGACCATCTTCTGAGTAAGAAACAATAGCTTCGTCAACCATAGAACCCAAAGCATCTATATTAGACATATCGCTAGAGTCACTTCCAAATCCAATTAGATTTTCATAATAATTTTCAAACTCCGGAAGTCTGGCAGAATTTGATATTCTATTTAATTCTTCCAAATCTTTCGGTTTTATTTTAACATTTCCTTCAGCTATAACTCTCAAGGAATTCTTTTCTATTTTAAAATCTATTTTTAAATCTTGAACTCTTTTACTAAAATAATAATGAACAAGTCCGCTAACTATTAATTTAGCATAATGCTCTTCATTTTTAATTGTATTCAAAATTATTCCTCCTCGTTTTTATCAAAAAATCTTGAATTTTTGATTGCATCAAAAACCGGGACTAAAGTTGCTGCCACAAAACCTCCCGAAAATCCATTGTTATAAAGGTTTAAGCCTCCATGTAGAAGTCCAACACTGGAAACAATTGAAACATGACAAAAACCTGCAAACATCCCCGCAAAAAAACCATATTCTCCCGAAACCGGTGCTAGATTTGTAGCAAATAAAATTGTAACAGTTGCAGATACACTATGTGGATCGTAAATATTAAAAAAGTAAGCTATAACTGTTCCAACAAGAATTGGAAATACATTCTTTATATGTTTCCCAAATATCCCAAAACCGAAAATGGTAAAAATCCCTCCAAGTACAGGTCCGTTTAACGGTTGATTCATAAAAATAACATAAGTTGTATATAGAAGTCCAAGTGCAGACATGTTAATCATGCTAACACCTCTACCATAGATATTACCAAAATCAGAAGGTGCTCTACCACTATTTTTAAGCAAATTCCCCAAGTTTTTAAAACTAAATCCATTTAGATAAAATCCCAAAGCAAAAACTATGATAAAAAACATATACATAATAATTGCTATCCGTAAATTTCCTTTACTTACAACATTTACATTTTTAACTTCTAAATTAAAAGATTTAAAAACTCCTTGAATAAAAAGTCCGATAACTCCACAAGTAAAACCAATATTATATAAGCTATAACCTTGATGAAAACGTAAAAATGATGCAGAAAGTGCAGGGATAAGCATTCCAATTAAAATTCCTACAGCATAAGAAATAAGTAATCCTTTAAAAAACGGTAACCCTATTCCAAAACAAATATAACTTACAACAGGACCCAGTGCAGTTCCAAAAAGGCTATTCATTGTTAAAGTATTAAATTTCAAACCTTCTATTTTACCATAAAGATAGACTCCAAAAGTTATCGGAATTGTATTAAATAGATTTTTTCCAAAAAGAGAAAAACCGAAAAGTGTAAAAAGTGCAGCTATAATAGGACCTGTCAACAATTGTTGTCTTCTCCACAACACAAAAGATGCTAATAACATAAGTAAACCAGCATTTAAAAATGTTGCCCCTATTCCACCTACTGCCATATAATCAGTAAGTAAATGACTTGGAGATTTTAAAATATTAATATAACCGTCTAAAATTTCTTTAGGACTGTCAAAAAGCAAGCCTACAGACATCGCCAAAATAGAAAATATAAATATCGCATCATATCTATAATGGTTTTTTACATATATCTTTTCTCTACTCAACACATTTCCTCCAAAATTTCCTCACATATATTGTAACATATAAAAAAAGAAATGTGAACAGCTAAAGTACTTAAATAGAAAAAAAGATTATTAAATTTAGTGTCTACAATAAAATTAATATTTTTAATATCGATATTTATTATCGATAACAAGTTTTAAAAAATTATCTATTTTAATTGTTTTTTTAAATAAAGACGTTATCGTCGTTAATTAAATTATACATCTTAAGCTACTTTTTTTCAATAAAACTATCTAAAATTTTCTTTTTCCTCTATGTTTTTCTATTAATAAAAATTATGTTATTACTTATATATTGTTTAAGTATATTTTTTTGTTATAATATGTTAAAATAGTCTTGTAAAGGAGGATTTTATATGAAAATATATGTAAATAGAATTTTATCTTCCATAAAAGATGAATTTGAAAAGACATCCCATCAAAATGAATATGGAGAAAAGATTTTTGAATTTACTCAAAAAAAGAAAGTTAAAACAAGTGGCTCTGTTTTTATACAAAGTTTAATATTTATGCTTATAGTTTCAGCTTTATTCTTCTATATTGCATTACCTATTATAAACTATGCTCATATTTCATTTTACTTTTTTCTTGGCGTAATCGCATTGAGTTTTGTAGGATTTTCTTCATTTTTGGAAAATGTAAAAAATGTAAATGATAAAGCGAGTAAGGCTTTTAGAAAAATTTTAGTTTCAATATTAGTTGCTTCTATTGGTTTTTACGTTTTTGCAACTTTATTATCTTCCCAAGCTTTCAATGCAAAAAGATATTCAAATCTTATTGATAAGCAAGAAGGTATTTTTAAAGATGATGTAAAGCCTATTAATTTTAATCAAATCCCAGTCGTTGACAAGACAACCGCCGAAAGATTAGGCTCAAGAAAACTTGGTGAAATCGGAGGAGATTTGGTATCACAATATGATATTGACCCAACATATCCCCAAATAAATATAAAAGGAAAGCCATTTAGAGTTACTCCTCTTACCTATTCAGGACTTGTTAAATGGTTTGTAAATCAATCAAAGGGTCTTGGATATTATATTTCTGTAGATATGGCAAGTCAAGATACAAAACTTGTAAAACTTGAAAAACCAATTTTTTATAGTTTTTCAGATAAATTAAATAGAAATATAAAAAGACATATTCGTCTTAAAAGACCGACTTATATAATCGGAGAAATAAATTTTGAGATAGATGATGAAGGTAATCCTTTCTGGGTTGCATCCGTTCTAAAACCTACTATTAATTTAGTTGGAGGTATGGATGTAAGTAAAGTTTTAATTATAGATGCAAATTCCGGAGAAATTAAGGAACACGATAAAAAAGATGTACCTGCTTGGGTAGATAGAGTTTATCCTGCAGAAATGATTGAAGAACAACTTGTTTTCAATGGTGTCTATAAAAAGGGATTTATAAATAGATATATAAAACAAACCGGCGTTACAAAACCTACAAAGGGATATAATTATCTATCAATTGGTGAAGATATTTATTTTTATACAGGGATAACTTCTGTTCTTTCAGATAAATCAAATATCGGTTTCGTACTTGTAAATATGAGAACAAAAGAGACAAAATTTTATCCCGTTTCCTCTGCCGAAGAATTTTCAGTTATGGAAAGTGCAAGAGGTAGTGTTCAAGAGAAGGGATATACTTCAACATTCCCTATTCTAATAAACTTAAATAATCGACCGACATATTTTATGAGTTTAAAAGACGGAGCAGAACTTACAAAACTTTTCGCACTTATAGATGCACAAAAATATCAAAATGTTGCTGTAGGTAGTGACATTAACGAAACTGTAAAAAATTATAATAAATTAAATGCAGATTTAATTGATCCAAATGCAGAGAACAATTCATCTGTTGAGAGAACTATAAAAGAAATAAAAGCTGTAAATATTGAAGGCAATACATTCTTCTACTTTACTACAAAGGAAGATAATTTAATCTATATTGCAGGAGTTTCCATTTCAAATGATTTAATTTTCGCAAAAGAAAATGATAAATTTAAAATTTCAGGATATAAAAACGATGACGGTACATTTAATGTTACAGGAGTAAAAAAATAATAAAAAAAGAAAAGCAAGTTGGCTTAACCAACTTGCTTTTTCATATATTGCTATTCTATACTTATTCCATTTGATAAATCAAAAATTGGTATTGCTATTGCAAATACTATAAATGCAACAAATAGAGAAATTAAAATAATTATTACGGGTTGTAAATATTGTAAAATTTTATCAACAGAATAATTTATCTTTGAGTCATAGTATTCAGTTGCACTCTCTAGTATTTCAACTAAATTTTCACTACTTTCTCCTATTGCAAGCATATTTATAAATGCCGGATTAAAAATCAAATCGTCCCCTAAAGATTTTGAGATTAATTTACCACTTTTTATTTCCAGAATAGCATTTTCTAAATGTTCTTTTATAAAGACATTTCCGGTAGAATTTTTTATTATCTCCAAACTGTCAACTATATTTATATTTCCATTTAATAAAATAGTAAAATTCTTTGCAATTATGGAAGTGATATAGTTTTGATAATGTGACTTTATATATGGAATTTTAAAAAGCAATTTTCCAAAAAATTTTCTAACTTTATATTTTTTAAAAATTAGTTTTAAAAATACAATAAAAATCAAAATTCCTAAAATTACAAATAAATAATTATATTTAATAAAATCCATACTTTTAATTAAAAGTTTTGTAATAGCCGGTAATTCAATATTGCTGTCGTTAAAAATATCTAAAAATACAGGTATTACATTATTCAAAAGAAAAATTAAAACGACAACTGTAACCGACAACAAAATAATCGGATAAGTTAATATACTTATAAGTTTTTGTTTTAATTTATACTTTTTCTCATAATATGATGAAAGATATAAAAAAACTTCTGAAAGTCTTTCAGAACTTTCTCCTGACTTTATTAAAGATAAAAATAAATTATCAAATTTATGGACCTTTAAAAAGGAATTATATAAATCATGTCCCTGCAATAAATTTTCATAAACTTCTGAAAAAATTCTCTTTAAATTCTTATTAGGAGAAGTTTTTGAAAGTAAGTTTATCGTTTCGGCAGTATTAATATTTGATTTTAAGAGAAGTCCCGCCTCTTTTAAAGAAATACTTAAATCCAATAAATTGTGTTTATTTCCAATTTCCATATTTAAAATATTAAAAACTTTTTCTTTAAAGCTCATTTTAAAACTCTCCCAATGAAAATAAAATTTTATTTACTTCTTCAAAACTCGTTATTCCGTCTGCTATTTTTCTAAGTCCGTTTTTGTATAAACTTTCATTTCCATTTTTTATAAAATACTCATAAAGCCTTACGCTGTTGCAATTTCCATTTATTATTTCTTTTATTTCATCATCTAAAATTAATGATTCCAAAATTAAAGTTCTACCAATATATCCTCTATTACAATCTTCACAACCACATTTTTCATAGATATATTCAGGTGATTCAAGATTATTTTTCTTAAAAATCTCTTTTTCAAAATTTTTTAATTCTCTTTTAATTCTACATTTCGGACAAAGTTTTCGAACCAGTCTTTGAGATAGAATTGCTATTACCCCAGAAGAGATAACATAATTTTCAATTCCTAAATTTAAAAGTCTGATTATTGCTGAAACTGTATCTGAAGTATGCAAAGTTGTAAAGATAAGATGTCCTGTTATTCCAGCCCTTAGAGCTATATTTGCAGTTTCTCTATCTCTCATTTCTCCAACTAATCCGACTTCAAAATCTTGTCTTAACATCGCCCTAAGACCTGTTGCAAAATCAAGCCCTAAAGCAGAATTTATATTTATTTGATTTATTCCACTAATTCTAACTTCAACAGGATTTTCCAAAGTAATTATGTTGATATTTTCGTTTTGTAATTTTTTTACAAATGAATACAATGTAGATGACTTACCACTTCCCGTAGGACCACTTATAATTAGAACTCCGTTTGGACTTTTTATTATATTTTCAACTAATTGTCTTTCATCATCATATAATCCCAGATTTTCTATATCTATTTTAAAATTTCCCGCATTTAAAATTCTCATTACAATTTTTTCACCCAAAATCACAGGAACTGATGCAACTCTGATGTCAACTAAATTTCCATTATAATCGAAATCCAATCTTCCATCTTGTGGCATTCTCTTAATTGTAATATCCATTTTTGAAATAATTTTTATACGAGAAATAATAATCGGAGCATTAAAACTATTTATTTGATAAACATCAATAAGCTCTCCATCTATTCTGTATCTTATATAAAAATTATCTTCTCTAGGTTCAAAATGTATATCTGAAGCATTATTTTTAATTGCATTTAAAATAACTTCATTTACAAAACTTTCTACATTTTCGATTTTTTCAACAAAATTCTTTTCCATAATTTCCTCTAAACAAATTTTCTTATGGCTTTTGCAACCCCATCATTTTTATTCGTATCAGTTATATAATCCACATTCTTCTTAACATTTTCCATTGCATTTCCCATTGCAACAGAAAGTCCACAAATATTTAGCATAGGTATATCATTTTCTCCATCGCCCATTGCAATAGTCTCTGATATATCAATATTGTTAAGTCTGCATATTTCTTTTAAGCAAGAGCCTTTATCCGTATCTTTTGCCATTAACTCAAGAAAAAAAGGAAGAGAAAAAGAAATAGTGTATTCATTCTTTATTGTATCAGTAAATTTATCGTCCAATTCTTTTAATACATCATATTCTTGACAAATTCCTATTTTCAAAACTTTTTCTTCCAAATTATTGTCTATAATATATTCTTTTACATCTTTAACTCTAGATATTTCAGGATTTATAAATTTTGAAATAATTTCAACATATTCATCCTTTGAATCTTTGGTAAAAATAAAATTCTTTAAGAAAATAATAGGTGAAAAACCATTATTCTCAATTATTTCTAAAATATCAAAAAGGTACTTCTTTTCTAAACTCTTTACAAATTTTGGAATTTCACTATAAGTTGTAGAAATTAAACTTCCATTTAAAGCTCCATAATAAGTATCTAGTTTTAAACTCTTTAAAATCTCTTTAACTGTAAACTCCTCTCTACCTGAAATAAATGCAATTTTTACACCCTTACTCATAGCATAAAATAAACTATCTTTAACTTCATCAGATATTTCATGATTTTCGTTAAAAGTAGTTCCATCCATATCAAGAGCTATTAATTTATACATAATTTTCTCCTTTATATAAAAAAGGGACTTCCCAGTCCCTTTAATTCTATTCAACCGTAACAGATTTTGCTAAATTTCTTGGCTTATCAACATCGTTTCCCTTTGCCAATGATGCATAGTAAGCAATAAGTTGACTAGCAACAACAGAAATAATAGGCATTAAAATTTCTATAGTACCTGGAATTAATATTCTTTCATCTGAAACACCAAAATTGTTATCTAACTGAGATATTTCAAAAACTTTAGCTCCTCTAGCCTTTACTTCTTTTACATTTGAAATAACTTTTTCATATAATCTCTCTTGAGTTGCAATTACAAAAACAGGTGTACCATCTTCAATTAATGCAATAGTTCCATGTTTTAATTCTCCCGCCGCAAAGCTTTCAGTATAAATATATGATATTTCTTTTAATTTCAATGCACTTTCCATAGCAGTATAGTAGTCAAGACCTCTTCCTAAATAAAAACAAGTAGTCTTATCCATTAATTCCAATGCAATTTTTTTGTAAATTTCTGTATCTTTTAATAATAATTCTATCTTATTTGGCAATTCCTTTAGATGAGCAATTATATTCTTATATTCATCTGAAGAAATATTTCCTAAAATTTCACCAAATTTTAAAGCAATCATATATAGAGCTGTAACTTGTGTTGTATATCCCTTTGTACTGGCAACGGCAATTTCCGGACCTGCCCAAGTATAGAATACATTGTCAGATTCTCTTGCAATTGATGAACCTACAACATTTGTAACACTCAAAATAGTTGCTCCTTTGGCTTTTGACTCTCTAAGTGCTGCCAAAGTATCTGCAGTTTCTCCTGATTGACTGATTATTATAACTAAAGTCTTATCATCAATCATTCTGTCTGAATATCTAAATTCAGAAGCAACATCCACAATTACCGGAAATCTTAAAGCCTTTTCCAAAATTTCTCTACTTACAAGTCCTGCATGATAAGCTGTTCCACAGGCAACAATATAGCATTTGTTAAATTTACTTAAATTTCCATCTAATAAACCATCCATTCCATCCAAAATTAACTCATCTTTGTCATTTAATCTTCTACGGAAAGTAGCTTCAATTACTTTTGGTTGCTCGTAAATTTCTTTTAGCATAAAATGATCATATCCGTCTTTTGTAGCAGCTTCCACAGACCAATCAATATGTGTAATTTCTCTATTTACAACATTATTTTTTGCATCATAAACAGTATATTTTCCATCTTTAAAATGAATTAAGTCTCCATTTTCAAGATAGATAACATCTCTGGTGTAATTTAAAATAGCAATAACATCAGAAGCTATATAAAATCCATCTTTTCCAATACCTACAACTAATGGACTCTCTTTTCTAGTTCCAATAAGTTCCCTTGTATCTTCCTTTAAAATTCCAAAAGCATAGCTTCCCTTAACTTTATCTTTCATCTTAAAAACAGTACTTAAGAAATCTCCATCATCTAAATCTTCCAATAATTGTGGAATAACTTCAGTATCAGTTTCAGATTTAAAAACAAAATTCTTTTTCAAAAGTTCTTCCTTCAAATGTAAATAATTTTCAATTATTCCATTATGAACAACTGCAAATTTAGAATTCATACTCAAATGAGGATGTGAATTTTCATCTGATGGAACTCCATGTGTAGCCCATCTTGTATGTCCTACACCAATATTTGAAATTTTATTTTTATATTCATTTTCCAATTTTTCTCTTAAATTACTAATTCTTCCAACAGTCTTAACAACATCTATCTTATTATCTTCCAAGAATGCAATTCCTGAAGAATCATATCCTCTATATTCTAAAGTTTCAAGTCCGTTTAAAATCTTATCAATAGCATTTGAATTGCCAATATATCCAACAATACCGCACATAAAATTTCCTCCTTTTATTAATTCTACTGCTACTTATTTAATAATGTTATCATATTTTACATATTTTTGCAAGTAGAAAATTTATCATATAATTAAATTTACATTAATTTATTATAGAAGAAAACTTATTTTTGTAATATTTTATCTAATACACTTTTTCAAACACTTCACATACCATAGGAGCTTGTTCATAAAAATCTTTACCTAAATTTTTAAATTCTTCCTTAAAATATTCATCATGAACTTTTTTCCAATATTCATAACTTCTATCGCCTTCACCTTCGAGCCAAGCGTGATTAAAAGATATTAAATTATAAGCTAAAATATATACCTCTCTTGTTATTGTAATACATTTTGGTTCTCCTGAACCACCTAAAATAATATTGTATTCACCCACTTTTGGAATTTCTTCATCATTTTCATAAAGCTCATATGCAGAAGTTGTAGCAGTTTTGATTCCCTTATTGACCAAATCTGCTAACTCATCTGCCATTTCTTTAGTATTTCCAAAACTCCATGCTTCATATTTTGCATCCATAGAAATATTCTTTTCCTTACAAAAATTTTCCCAATAATCTTTAATTTTATCTGTCATATTTATTAACTCCTAAAAATGCTGATTATTTTTCAGACAAATCTATCCAATATCTCTCTAAATAAACTTTATCTTTTGGCTCATAAACAGTAGATTCATAAATACCTCCATTGTTTATGATTACTCTTTTACTCGCTTCATTTTCTTTTAAACAGGTTATTAATATTTTTTCAAATCCCATTGCTTTACAAATAGGTAAAATTTCCTTTAACATCAGAGTTGCATAACCTTTTTTTCTTTCAGAATGACATACTGAATATCCGATATGACCACCATATTTTTCAAAAAATTCGTTTAGATAATGTCTTATTTGAATAACACCTATTATTTTATTATCTTCTTCTCTGATAAAGATGAACTGAGTTTGTGGAACATATTCTTTTGGACAGGTATCTTCTGAGGAAAAATCTTCAACCTGTTTTATCCAGTCAGAAATATTTTCCATTCTTCTTAAAGATAGACAGCCGTCCATATCTCCACCATTTATTATAAATTCTTCTCTAAAATTTTGTATTTCTTTTTCATATTCCATTGTAGGTTTAATCAATTTAAAATCTTTAGCCATATTATCACCCTTATCTCTAAAATTGGTCATACATAATAATTATTTTATAATCGCTATTAAATATTCTAAACCATAAAAATTTGCTGAAGATATTTCAACAAATGCATCTTCAGAAATCTTTCTACTTACATATACATTATATTCATCAACCTCAAAAAAGTCAAAAGCATTTGTATTTTTTGGTATACCAATCGAAACCGACGGTTTTAATTCAGTTGAACAATTTCAGTTACTCCAACCTTTTAGTTCAACTATTATATCTCTTTGATTTTCTTTTAAAAGTTTTTTTGCATTATTATTTATAACAACTTTAATAAAAATCCCTCCAAACAAAAAGACTGAATTAACAGTCTTTTTAAACAATTATTCCATTAACTACTAAATTTTCCATAAAAAGAAAACTTATAGTTGAAACAGTAACAGTATCATTGACTGCTTTTATACCGTTCATAAGATACACATCAATTCCATCTACATTTTCTAATGTGTACTTATCTACATTTAAAGGTTTACCTAATGAAGCCATTGGTTTTAAAACAATTCCACTTCAGGAACTACAACCTTTAACATCAACAGTGATAACACTGTTGCTTTTTTTGTTTAAAAAATTCTTTGCTTTTTCATCAATTATAATTTTCATAATCATCTCTCCTAACGTTCTGATAGGAAAAATATACCCACTAAAAAAGTTATTTAACTTTTTATCAAAATATTTTTCTGATTATATTTTTATAAATTTCATCCATAGGAGCAAAAAATTCTTTATCATTAAGATAACTTAAATCCCCATCAATATTTCTAAAAATTATTGTTTCAGCATGTAAAAATTGGCTTCTTAAATCAAAATTATCTCTAAAAAACTTATTAACTTCTGCATTTCCATATTTAATATCGCCAATAATATAAAAACCCTTACTGCTTAAATGACTTCTAATCTGATGTGTTCTTCCAGTTATAAGTTTTATTTTTAGTAGGCTAAAATCATCATTATTTTTTTCGACATAAACTTCTGTTATTGAGTCTTTACCGTTTTTAGAAATAGTAGATTTATTTTTTTCTTCGTCTTTTTCAAGCTTTTCATTAATTACAAAATTTTTCTTAACTTTTCCACTTACAATAGTCTTATAATATTTTTCTATTGAATTTTCTTTTAATCTATTTAACTCTCTAATAGCCTTTGAATTTTTAGCTCCTATAATAAGACCTGAAGTATTTCTATCCAATCTGTTAATTATTGCAGGAACAAAAGTCTTTTCAGCTCTTGGATTATAATCTCCCTTTTCAAGTAAATATCCAATCATAAAATCCACCAAATTATTTCCATAATCTTCTTTAGAAGATGCATGTGACAATAAATTTTTAGGTTTATTCATAACAATAATATTTTCATCTTCATAAACAATATCAAGTTTTTTAGAATATGAATATTTCTTTGACTTTGAAACAATCAGTTTTTCCAGTTCTTCTTCATAAATAAAAATATTGATTACATCATTTTCAGCTAAAATATAGTTTGAATCAACCTTTTTCCTATTAACTTTTATCTTTTTTGTTCTCAAAAATTTTTGAATCATAGAAGTACTTGCATTATTCAAATATTTTTTTAAAAATCTGTCAATTCTTTGCCCAGAATCATTTATATTAACTTCAATATCTCTCATAAATCTCTCTCTTATCTAAAATTTCAAATCAATTAAAACAAATTATAACCGATAAAAATTTTTATGTCAATGAAAAAATCCCAAAGCCTTAACTTTGAGATTTTTAAATTAACTATTTATTTCTCTTTTTATTTATAGCAATCATTGCTCCGAAAAGTAATGTCGGAACAGCTAAACTTATTCCTGCAATAGAAGTTCTAGGTAATTTTTGTGATTTTTTAACTTCCTTTTTAACTTCTTTTTTGTTTTCATATACAATAGAGTATTTTGAGAAGTGAGTAGTTGTAAATGTAACATTTTTATCATCTTGTGTAAATTCAAGCTTTTCCAATTTCCCATCTTCATTTACATAACAAACTTCCTTAACTCTTTCACCTTTTCGTTTTTCTAATGTTACCTTATAATTTTGGTTTGGCATTTTTTCAGTATTATTTTTAAGAGTGAAGAAAATATCAAACAAATCCGCATTTTTATTTTTTAAAGCATCAACCGTGTTTTTATCCAATCTCTTAACAATCAGCTTTAATTTAGCATTTAAACCATCGCCTTCAACAGTAACTTTTTCTTCGCCGTTTACAATCTTATTTACTTTTTCGTCAGGTTGATTTGAGTCTCCGGGCATATTTGGATTATTTTGATTACCCGGTTCTTCAGGTTTGCTTGGCTCTTCATCTTTAATTTCAAATTTTTTCAAATTATCCATTGCAGTATTTAATTCTTCAATCTTTTTAAGAGCATATTCCGGAATAGTTTCTTCCAATTCTATCTTTGAAGCATCAATTACATTTTCCAAATCTTTTTTTGCCTTATCTGCATCTTTGCCACTTTCAAATTTAGTATTTTTCAAGTATTCAACAGCCTTTTCATAAATTGCTTTAAAATCATTATAAATTTGTGTTCTATCTACTTTTTCAAGAGTAAATGTCTTATTATATTTATCAGGATTTGAAGTATCTGTTTCCTTGTCGTCTATTTCTCTTTCAACACTTATAACTTTTATATTTCCTTTGTCATCAACAGTAAAATCCATACCGAAAGGAACAGATTTATGTTTAAACATTTCCATTTTTGAAATTGTAATATTATATAATCTTCCAAAAGAAGCATCTTTTGGAGCTTCTCCTTCAAGCATAAAAACAACTTTTCCATTTTCATCTGATTTTGCTTTTCTGTATGAAGATAATCTTGGAGAAAGTCTGTTTATAGAGAACTCTACTCCCTTTGCAGGTGTTCCGTCTTTATATTTAGCATAAAATTCAACAGGAAAAGTATCAAATTTTTCAGAATCTTTATGAGATCCTCTAAATTCAACTATAGCATCTTCCACACTATTTACTTCTTTATCATTGATTTTTGTAATCATACCCTTTTCATTTGTAGTAAATTCAAAAACTTCAGTTTCAAAAGTCATTGTTTTATCTGTACTTCTAAGTCTTAATTGGTATTTAACATTGCCCTTAAAACCGCTGAATTTAACTTCACCTTTTTCATTTGTTGAACCTTGTTGAATAATATTAGGTATTGGATTAAATTCCATTAAACCGACTTTAAAATCAACTTTAGGTTTGCCTTCAAATAATACTCTAACTAAAACTTCTTTGGAGCCTTTAGCTTCTTCATTTTCCGGTTTTTCAGGTTCAGATGTAATTTTAACTAAATTCAGCTCCATAGATTCTTTTTCATCAATAGTGTAAGAGCCATCATCTTCATATACATCCAATCTTACATCTTTCATTGTGTAATCATTATTTTCCTTAAGTTTTAATGTATAAATTCCATCAGGAAGCTTTAAATTTAACATTGATTTATCAGAAGTTGCTGTTGTAACTAACTTTCCTGTTTCTTGATTATAAATTTCAAACTCATAATTGCCCATTACGACATCTTTCTTATCCCCGTTTTGAGTAGTTAGAATAATAGTAAAAGAATTTTCTTTTGCTTTTTCTTCAACTTTTTTCTTTGTAAGCATTAAGTTTACAATACTATCATAATTAGGAATTTCCCCATCTGTTACTGTGAAACTTACATCTTTCATAGTATATTCAGCATCTTTTAATCTTATAGTATATTTGCCGTCTGAAAGTTTTAAATTCAGCATAGACATCATACTTTGTACTTCTGTAATTTCACCCTTTTCGTTTAGAATCTCAAAAGTAAAGTCCTTATTCATAATAGGACCGTTTTGGTCTGAAACAACAAAAGTAAAATCTTGTTTTTCTTGTGCATATGTAATTTTACTATCATTTCCTTGTGTAGAAAAAGCTGTTGTAGTAAAAATATTAAATGCTAGTAAACCAACTAGAAATTTTTTTAACATTTTTTGGTTCATATATATCCTCCTTGATTTTTTTATTATTTTATCATAAAGTTGATAATAAAAAAATTGTATACTGTAGCCAGATAAATATCTATAATTTGTTTTTTACAATTATAAATATCAGCATGCTACATTTAATCAATATCTAAAATTGTTTATAGTTTATCTTATATAAAAGTGTAAAAACTAAATCAAAGTATAAATTAATTAATATGGATATAAAACGTTATATTATTAAAATAGATACTATATTTACTCAAAGAATTTTTATTAAAAAATTTCGTTAAATTTTTGATAAAGTTAAAATTATAATATTTTATTAAAAATTTCTTCCAAAAATAATATTACAAAATTGTAATAATGTATTTTTTTAAACATTTTAAATTTAATAATTTCTAATTTTCCTATTACTCCACAAAAAAAGAGTAGTCAAACTACCCTTTCAAAATTTTTAAATATTCTATTATAACATTTTTTATTATCGCTCTATTCTTTATAAATTTACTTTTTACCTTTAAGATATCTCTTCCTAAAATAAGACTATTCATAAAATCTGTTAAAAAATCATACTCATCGTAATTGAAATCTAAACCAATTTTTTTAAAAAGTTTATTCAAATAGATAAAAGTTTCTTCTTTCAACTTCTGGAATAACTTTTCTAAATTTTCATCGTATTGCTTTTCTTGAAGAAATATAGTATAAACTTTAGAAAGTTCATTATCATCCAAAATTTTGTCCACAATAACTTCAGATATAATATCGTATTTATCTAAATTTTTATTTACTGACAAAAAATGATCAACTATTTCGAATCTATATTCACAACCATCTTCCATTAAATCATAGAGCATATCTGTAGTATTTTTATAATATCTATAGACTCCACCCTTACTCATGCCACTATTTGCAATGACATCCTCCATAGTTGTATTATGAAATCCCTTACGAAGAAAAACGTCCTTAGCACTATATCTTATCTGCCATTTTCTCTCTTCTGCAGGTAATCTTTCATTTCGCATTTGTTTACTCCTAATTATGTAAAATTTATTTTAACAAAAACCCATCCTTAAATTTTTAAGGATGGGATTTATTGTGAAACAACAAGGTTCCCGATAACCCTCCAGATGTGAAGCATCGTGGAAGGGTTGGGTTCTTATAATTATCTATTTTTCTATCTTTGACTCTTCTATAATCTTTTCAGCAATATTTGCAGGAACTTCTTCATATCTATCAAATTCCATTGAGAAATCCCCTCTTGCTTGAGTCATTGATCTTAAATCTATAGCATATTCAAAAAGTTCAGAATGTGGTGCTTCTCCGATAACAAGTTGAGTTCCATCCTCAAGCATTTCCATGCCTAAAACTTTTCCTCTTCTCTTATTTAAGTCTCCCATTACATCTCCCATATAGCTTTCAGGAATTCTAACTTCAACTTTCATTATAGGTTCAAGTAAAACAGGATGTGCTTGTTCCATTCCTTTCTTAAATGCTAGAGAAGCAGCAATTTTAAATGCCATTTCATTAGAATCAACAGGGTGATATGAACCATCATAAAGAGTTGCCTTAACATTCACAACAGGATATCCCGCTAAAATCCCTTTTTCAAGACTATCTCTAATACCTTTTTCAACTGCAGGGAAGTAATTTCTAGGAACAGCTCCTCCAAAAACTTCTTCTGTAAATTCAAATTCTTCTGTTGTAGGTTCAAATCTCATAAATACATCTCCGTATTGACCAGCTCCACCGGATTGTTTTTTATGTTTTCCTTGAACATCAGACTTTCCTTTAATAGTTTCTCTATAAGCAATTCTTAAAGGAATAATATTAGTTTCTACACCATAAACATTTTTAAGTTTATCTAAAACTATTTGAAGTTGAACATTTCCTTGCCCACCTATCAAATGTTGTTTAGTTTCTACATTTCTTTCAGATACGAAACTTGGATCCTCTTCATGTAATTTATGAAGAGCTTGGGAAATCTTATCTTCATCATTTTTAGATTTAGGTTCTATTGCAAAATAAAGATTTGGTTTTGGATATTTAATCTTCTTATAAAGAGTTTTATTTTGCTTATCACAAATAGTATCTCCTGTTTCAGTTAAATTAAGTTTTGAAACAGCTCCAATATCCCCGGCAACTATTTCAGATGCTTCTATTTGAGTTTTTCCTCTTAAGAAGAAAAGTCCTGCAGCCTTATCCATCTCATCTTTGGTTGAGTTAAAAATTTCTGTATCTCTAGTAATTTTTCCACTCATAACTTTAAATATTGATATTCTTCCAACGAATGGGTCAACAACAGTTTTGAAAACAACTGCTGAGAAAGGTTCATTCACATCAATCTTTCTTACATTATCATCTTCATTTCTAAAACCTCTTTTTGCTCTTTCATCATTTGGAGCAGGCATATAGTCAGTGATAATATCAAGCAACATATCTATTCCGGCTCCTGTAGTAGCAGAACCACAAATTAAAGGAACAGCAGAACCGTTTAACAATGCACTTGTTACACCCTTCATAAACTCTTCATGGCTAAATTCTTCTCCTTCAAAGAATTTTTCCATAAGTTCATCGTCAGTTTCTGCTACAACTTCTACTATTGTATCATAAACATGATTTACTTCTTCAACTCTTATTTCAGGGATTTCAACTTCTTTTCTTTCAAATCCATCATATTCATAAGCTTTTTTATTTAAAACGTCAATAATACCTTTAAAATTTTCACCTTCGCCAAGTGCAAGTGTAAATGGAATAACTTTTTTGCCAAAAGCTATGTGTAAATCACTAACTACTTTTGCAAAGTTTACATTTTCTTTATCCATTTTATTTACAAAGATAATTCTAGGTAATTCAATACTTTCAGTATATTTTAAAACTTTTTCAGCTCCAACTTCAATACCATTTTGTGCATCTAAAACAACTAAAGCGGCTTCTGAAGCTCTAAGAGAACTATAAACTTCCCCACTAAAATCAAAATATCCCGGAGTGTCAATTAAATTTATCTTAAAGTCTTTCCATTCAACAGGTGCAACAGCAGTTGAAATAGAAACTCCTCTTGAAATTTCTTCTTTATCAAAGTCAGTTACGGTATTTCCGTCCTCAACCTTACCAAGTCTTTTCAAATTGCCTGTTTTATAAAGTAATGCCTCACAAACTGAAGTCTTACCACTGGCACTATGTCCAACTAATGCAAGATTTCTAATCTTTTCTGTAGAATATGATTTCATATCTAATTCCCCCTAACATATCATAAAATAGATAAATTAATACCTTAGAAATATTATAATATGGAAATGTTTTCAAGTCAAGTTTTTTTATAAAAAAACTAGAGACAACAACAAAAAAAGAGCGAATAATCTCGCTCTTAAGTTATGCTACTTCATTTACTTTTTCAGCCATTTTCTTTAATAACCCAGGATGAATTGCATTTGTAGGGCATTTATCTGCAGCTTGTAAAAGTAATTCTTCATCTAAACCTTGTTTATAATTTACAACAGCTAAATTGTTTTCAATAACAAATGCTTCCGGATAAACTCTTGCACACATTTTACATCCAATACATCCAACTTTACAAGCATTTTTAACAACATTTCCAGCTGCAAAACTCTTACATTTTACCATAACCGTTTGTTCATAAGGAACCAAATCAATTAAATTCTTTGGACAAATTTCTATACATTTATTACAAGCTGTACAATTTTCTTTATTTACAACCGCAATTCCATTTATCATTTCTATTGCATTAAATCCACAAACATCTTGACAAGTCCCACATCCTAAACATCCATAGGCACAAGTCTTACTTCCTCCTTGCATTGAGTTGTTTACCCTACAATCTCTAATGCCGGTATATATGTATTTTTCCTTTGCAAAATCCTTATCTCCTTGACACATTACACAAGCTACCATTCTTTGAACATCCCCTGCTTCTGTGCCTAAAAGTTTTGCAAGTCTTTCTACCAAGTCAGCTCCTCCGACAGGACAAGCATTTATTCCCGCAGTTCCTTCTGCAATGGCTTTTGCAAGACCATCACAACCCGGAAATCCACAAGCACCACAGTTTGCTCCAGGCAATTCGTTTCTAACTTGTATAACTTTTTCATCTACTTTTACAAAAAATACTTTTGAAGCAAATGCAAGTATCAATGCAAATAAAATACCTAAAATACTAAGTAACAAAACCGGTATCATTATTTCATTCATAATCTCACCTCTATACTAATCCCGCAAATCCATAAAATGCCAGAGACATAAGTCCAATGGTAATTAATGTAAGAGGAACTCCTTCAAGATTTTTAGGAACTTCTGTCAATTCCAACTTTTCTCTTATAGAAGCCAAACAAACAATGGCTAATAAAAATCCAAGTGATGCTCCTAAACCATTAAATATTGTTTCTAACAAATTATATTCTTTTTGTATATTTGTAATTGCAACACCTAAAACTACACAGTTTGTTGTTATAAGTGGTAGGAAAACTCCTAAAGCATTATAAAGATTTGGACTCATTTTTTTAAGTACCATTTCAACAAATTGTACTAAAGTTGCTATTACAAGTATAAACACGATTGTTTGTAAATATTCAAGACCTAAAGTATCCAATAATGTCTTTTGAATTACCCAAGTTACAGCACTTGAAATTGTAATTACGAATGTAACTGCCATACCCATACCAAATGCAGTTTCAACTTTATTTGATACACCAATCAACGGACAAATTCCCAAGAATTGTCCTAAAACATAGTTATTTACTAAAATTGATGCAACTAAAATTTTTAATATTGTAGCCATTAGTTACCCCCTTCTTTTTTAGCACTAACTTTTTTACTTAACATATTAAACCCTGCTACTAAAAGTCCAAGAATAATAAATGCTCCCGGAGCTTGTGTAATAACACCGATACTTACATAATTTTTTCCAAGAATTGGAAAACCAAGCCAAGTTCCATTACCTAAAACTTCACGAACACTTGCTAGTACAACCAATGCAAAAGTAAAGCCAACTCCTTGCCCAATTCCATCCACCATTGATGAAAAAACTGTATTCTTTGATGCAAAAGACTCTGCTCTCGCAAGGATTAAACAGTTTACTACTATAAGTGGTATAAATAATCCCAAACTATCGTAAAGAGCAGGTATATATGCTGCCAAGAACATTTGTACCAATGTTACAAATGTGGCTATAATTACTACATAAGCCGGAATTCTAACTTTATCCGGAATAAATTTTCTAAGGCTGGAAATTACAATATTTGAACAAGTTACTACAAATATTACTGATGATCCCATACCTATCGCATTTACAACACTTGTTGTTACAGCTAATACAGAACACATACCAACAAGTTGAACAAGTACAGGGTTATTTGAAAATATACCATCAAAGAAAATCTTTTTTAATTTCATATTATCCCTCCTACTTTTCAAGTTCTTGTAATGCATCTATTGCAGCATTTAATCCGTTTAGAACTGCATTAACACTTATTGTTGTTCCAGTTATTGCTTGAATATCATTGTCTGCATCCGGATGTAAATTTTTAACTAGATGTTCAGTAACTTTATTTCCTACAACGCTTTTTGCGTATTCTTCAGTCGTTACTCTACTTCCAAGACCAGGTGTTTCACTATGTTTTAAAACTTTAAAACCAACTATCGTTTTATTTTCTGTATTTATAGCCATAAGCATTGAAATATCTCCACCATAGCCATTTTTTCCTAAAGTCTTAAAAACATACCCTACAGTTTTATCTGATTTCTTCGCAACTTCTATTTTTTCTATATTTTTTATCTTTGTTTTTATTGTATTAAGTTTTCCTTCTTCAACAGTTTCAAACTTATCAGCTTCAGCAAAAACTTCTTTTAAGGCTGACTCATATTGAGCCTTTTCTCTTGCTTTAATAACCGGAGAAGTAAAACTGTTTGCAAATGCAAGAACGAAACCTGCAATTGCAGTAATTAAAAACAATCTGACTGTCAATTTAATAGTTTCTTTCATTACTTTTTAACTCTCCCTTCTCCAAAAACTTTAGGGACACAATATTTTTCTAAAAGTGGTGTAAAGATATTCATAAATAGAATTGAATAACTTACCCCTTCCGGTAAACTACCAAAGTTCCTTATGAGTGCAGTTATAATACCACAACCCATAGCAAAAAATATTTGAGCTTTTCTATTAACAGGAGCTGATACATAATCAGTAGCCATAAAAAATGCCCCTAATATAAGTCCACCCATTAAAAGTTGAACCGGTAAATTTGCCACAGGAGTTCCTGTAAGAGCTAAAACAACTGCAGTTGTAGATATAAATACAAGTGGAATTCTAAGCTGAATAACACCTCTATACAATAAATATCCTGCTCCAATCAATAAACATATAGTTGAAACTTCTCCGATACAACCCCCTCTTACACCTATAAATGCTTCAAGAAAATTTACTTGAGTTCCCTTTGATAAAGGTGTCGCATAAGTTGCAGCATCTAATGAAGAATAAGTTGAGGAATTTATCAAATTTGAAATTCCTGAATTAGGTGCAACATAATTTGACATTGCTGTTGGGAATGATGCCATTAATGCAGCTCTTGCAGCAAGTGCAGGGTTCATAAAGTTCATTCCAAGTCCACCGTATAATTGTTTAACGATTATAATAGCAAATATACTTCCAAGTGCAACCATCCAATAAGGAATTGTAACCGGTACGTTAAAAGCAATAAGCATTCCGGTAATTACTGCAGAAAAATCTTTAATAGTAATAGGTTTATGTGTCAATTTTTCGTAAATGTATTCAGAACCCACTGCAAATGCTATTGATACCAATGTAACCAATAATGCTCTAATGCCAAAGAAATAAATTCCGGCAAGTAATGTCGGTATCAAAGCGATAACAACATCTCTCATAACTGTACTTACGGTTGCTTCACTTCTTAAATGAGGAGATGACCCAACAAATAATTTAATTTGAGGTTCTTCAGCACGTCCACCCCTTGCAGGTCTTTCCCTTCTTTCTCTTGAAGGTCTTTCTTCTGAAGAATCATCAGTTCCGGTAGTTCTCTCTCTTCTTTCTCTTGAAGGACGTTCCGCTCTTTCTCTAGGTTCTCTTGCTTCTCTAGGAGTTCTTTCACGTCTTTCTCTTACAGGTCTTTCGGTTTTTACCTCTTCACCCATTTCAGCATTTTCTGTTGTTTCAGAAGCTGGTATTTCTTCTTCTGATGCAACTCTTGTTCTTCTTTCCCTTGCAGGTCTTTCAGTTCTTTCCCTAGGCTCTCTGGGAGCTCTTTCTCTTCTTTCTCTAACAGGTCTTTCTGATTTTGTTTCTTCAGTAGTCGAAGCTGTTTCAATATTTTCATTTTCAACTTCTTTTACTTCTTCAACATTTTCAGTTACGACTTCGTTTTCTTTTATCTCAATGTCCGTTCCATTTTCTAATTCAGAAGGGACTTCAACTTTTAAATCTTTTTCTTCCATAGTACCCTCCTTATGCTCTCTTTCCTTTACCTTGTTTTCTTACTTCAGCTTTTCCAAGTCTGATAGTTTCAACTAAAGGTCTGTTTGACGGACAAATATATGAGCAGGAACCACATTCAATACAATCCATTAAATGTAATTTTTCCGCCTCGTCAATTCTATTTTTCAAAGTATATAGCTGTAAATACAAAGGCTGTAAGTACACAGGACAAATATCAACACATCTTCCACATCTGATACAAGGACTTACAGCTTTAGGTGCGCTTTCCTCTTGAGTCATAAAAAGTAATCCACCCATAGCTTTACCTGTAGTTACATTAGGAGTATATTGTGTTTCACCCATCATTGGTCCACCTGAAATAATTTTTCCGGGTTCACTTTCATATCCTCCAATAAACTCTACAATATCGGAAACTTTTGATCCTACTCTAACCATAACATTTTGTGGTTCTTTTAGTGCATGTCCAGTCATAGTAACCAATTTTTCATATAGTGGCTTACCATGTAAAACAGCATCATTAATTGCAATTGCAGTATTAGCATTTATTACTCTTATGCCAACTGCTGAAGTAGAAGCTCCTGAAGGTACAATTATTCCTGTTGTAGCTTGGATAAGTCTTTTTTGATCTCCTTGAGGATATTTAGTCTTTACAACACTTACAGTTACCTCAGGATAAGACTTTGATGCTTCTTTCAACTTATCAATAGCAAGCGGTTTATTATCTTCAATACCTAAAATACCTTTTTTTGCTCCCATTGCCTTCATTGCAAGTAAAAGACCCATAACAACTTTTTCAGGATATAATTCCATCATAAGTTGATCACTAGTTAAATATGGCTCACATTCAGCGCAGTTTATTATTATGTAATCTGTAATCTGTCCTTCTCTAGCTGTTAATTTAACATGAGTAGGAAATCCTGCGCCTCCAAGTCCGACAATTCCGGCTTCTTTTATGGCGTCTATTATGTCCGTCGCGCTTACTTCATCAATAGTTAAATTCTTTTCTTCATATCCCAATTCATCTAAACCGTCATTTTCGATAGTTATTCCTTGACACATAACACCTGTTGCAGTCATAATCTCATCAATAGATTTTACCTTACCGCTAACACTTGAATGGACATTTGCAGAAATAAAAGCTGAAGCTTCACCAATCTTTTGCCCAACTTTTACCAAATCATTTTTACTAACCAAACAAGTAGCGGGTGCACCCGAGTGTTGTGATAGAGGTATAGTTACTACCTTAGGTACAAAACCGAAATTTATAGGTTTCGAATTAGTTAACTCTTTAAAGTCGTGGATATGTTTTCCGCCTTTAAAAGTGTTCACACTCACTTTATTCACCTCTTTTTATTATCACAATTTTTAAAATTTCTCTATAAATAAAACTAATAATATCAAAATTTTAGTATATAGAAAAGATTTTTCAAAAAACTTGTATTCATGATTATTTTACACTATTTTTACTTCAATGTCAATTTAATCTTAAGCAGTGAATTGATAAAAAGCAGCAAATCATCTTAGATTTTTAACTTTAATTATAAATATTTTTTATTGATAATTATTTATTGATTATACTATGAAATGTATTCTTAATTTTGAATCAATATTGATTTCTTCACAAAAAAACTCCGTTAGTTTTTCTAACGGAGTTGGTGCAGAAAAAGGGATTTGAACCCTCACAAGCTTTGCTCACTACCCCCTCAAGATAGCGTGTCTACCAGTTCCACCATTTCTGCATAAATCGGACTTAATAAGTCCGTTATTAACTTAATCTATCCGGAAATACTTTACATTCCATTTTCTTTGCAGATGGACATGCTGCACATCCACCTAATGCAGTTTCTCTTAAAGTTTCAGGTAATGCATTTCCAACTTCATACATTGCTTGAACCACCTCGTCAAAAGGTACAATGCTTTCTACTCCCGCAAGCGCAATGTCACTAGCAACCAACGCATTAATGGTTCCCGTTCCATTTCTAAGTGCACAAGGAAATTCTACAAGCCCTGCTACCGGATCACAAACCAATCCCAATACAGAAAGCATTGCAAAGCATGAAGCTGTCAAAGATTGTTCTGGAGTTCCACCATGTAATTCTACTATTGCTGCTGCACTCATTGCCGCTGCTGCACCACATTCAGCTTGACAACCACCTTCTGCTCCGGAAATTGTTGCATTTGTTGCAATAATTCTTCCAATTGTTCCGGAAACTAGAAGTGCCATTAGCATTTGGTCATCTGTAAAATTATATTTATCTTGAATCCAAGAAAGACTACCGGGTAAAATTCCTGCACCTCCGGCAGTTGGAGCAGCTACAATTTTTCCCATACCGGCATTTACTTCAGAAGTTGAAAAACCTCTAGCAATAGCTGTGACCATAGACTCTCCTAATATACTTTTTCCACTTTGTGCATATCTCAAAATTTTCTTTGCATTTCCACCGGTTATTTTAAAAGGATTGATTTTATCATTAGTTATAACATCGGAAGCTGATGCTTTCATTACTTCATAAGTTTCCCTAAGCATCTCTAAAAGTTCTTCTTTTGTTATACCCATTTCTTCAAGTTGGTGTTCCAATGCAATTTCACTAATTTTTTTGTTTTTTTCTTTACATAAACGTAATAATTGTTCTCCTGATGAAATCATATAACCTCCTACAATGGTTTTAAAATCATACAATCCAACATATCAGGTAATTTGCTTATTCTATAAATAGCCATTTCATCAATTCCTCCATCAATTTCCATAACAGCAGATGCAACTCCATCCTCCCTATTCATAATCAAACTACCGATATTTATCTTATTTTCAGCTAAAATTGTACTAACTTGAGCAATCATTCCATATCTGTCATTATATTTAAGGATTATTGTATTATATACACCACCAAATTTAACGTCAACTCCATTAATATTTGTAATTTCAATGGCACCACCACCAATTGAAGAACCTATTACATAAAAACTATCCCCATTTGGTTCAATAAATTCAGTCTTAACTGTATTTGGATGAGCAAATAATAAATCCATTGGAACAAAAGAAAAATCAATACCTCTATTTGTAGCAATATCCAAAGCATCCCTTATTCTTTCGTCATCAGTATCATATCCTAATATTCCACCGACCAAAGCTCTATCAGTTCCGTGACCTTGATATGTATTTTTAAAACTTCCATGTAAATGAAAAATTACTTTCTTTATATCTCTTGCATAAATAATTTTTGCAATTCGTCCAAGCCTGCAAGCTCCAGCAGTATGGGAACTTGAAGGTCCAATCATAATAGGACCTATAACATCAAAAAGTCCATAGTTTTTCATTATTTTTTCACTACTCCTTCAAAATTATTAAACAGATCTCCCTGTTTAAAATGATTTTTCTCCATTTTTTCTAAAATTTCATCTCTAATCTTCCACCAACTCGTATTCCAGTTACAAAACAAGCTATTTTCTTCAGGAACACGACCAAGAAGTCTTTGTAAAACTATTTTTTCGTCTAGATTTCTTAAAAAAGAAATTACCAAGTCGATAAATTTCTCCTTACTTATTAATTCAATTTCTCCATTTAAGTACATTTCGCCTAAAACAGTATTTTTTACTATGTATAGCGAATGTAATTTTACCTCTTCAATTTTTAAAGCTGATAAAATCTTTGCAGATTCAATCATATCTAACTCGTCATCCCATGGAAGTCCAACGATGATATGAGTACAAACTCTAAACCCAAATTTATGAATTAAATTAACAGCATTTATAAATTCAGCCAAAGTATGACCTCTATTTAACTTTATTAAAGTTCTATAATTTACAGTTTGCAAACCCAATTCAAAATCTATTTCTAAATTTCTATTCTTTTGAAAATTCTTTAAAAATAATAATTGCTCTTCTAAAATACAATCCGGTCTTGTTGACAGAGAAATCCCAATTATGTCCTCATCAACAACACTATCCTCTATCATCTTTTTAAAATCATCCATTCCAAGATATGTATTTGTAAAATTTTGAAAATATACAATAAATTTTTTAGCATTGTATTTTTTTGAAATATAGGACTTATTTCTCAAAACCTGTTCTCTTACGGACATAGAGAAATGACAATTTTCAAAAGAACCGCCTTCATCTCCACAAAAAATACAACCACCCGTTGCGATATTACCATCTCTGTTCGGACAGCTTAAATTGAGTTTAACAGGCAGTTTATAAACTTTTTCTCCATAAATATCTTTAAGATATTTGGAATATGTTCTGTAAAAATCTTCCTCTAACATTCTAATTCCTTCAATGCTTCTAGTACTTTTATAGCGTGGTCTTTAGCTTTTACATTTCTAAATTCTTTTAAAATATTTCCCTTATCGTCCAAAATAAAAGTGGATCTGACAGTTCCCATATACTCTTTACCACACATTTTTTTTAGTTTCCAAACGTCAAAATGCTCTTGAATTGAAATATCCTCGTCAGAAACCAATTCAACGGTTAAATTATGTTTTTCAATAAATTTCTTATGACTGGCAAGAGAATCCTTACTAACCCCGATAATAACCGCATTTAACTTTTCAAACTCACTTTTAAGTTCACTAAATTGTATAGCCTCCAAAGTACAACCTGAAGTGTTGTCCTTAGGATAAAAATACAAAATTATCTTCTTTCCTTTATACTTATCTAAAGAAAATTCACCATTTATTCCATTAAACTTTAAATTACAAGCCATTTTTTTCTCCTAAAACATCCCTAAACAATTTCTTTAACTCAAAATATACTCCATCTTCATTATTTGTAAATTCAGTAATATTATTTGTCAAAGACTTTAACTCATCAATTCCATTTTTCATCGCAAAACCAATTCCGGAATTTTTTATCATAGATTTATCATTAAATTCGTCGCCGAAAGACACAACATCTGAAAGTTCAATATTTTTGCTTTTAAGATAATTAGTTACTGCAACCCATTTATCAGCTTTTTCAGATTGAAACTCCAAAACTTTTTTTCCATTCGGTATAAAATACCTGTTTTTTACCAAATTATGCTCTTTATCAAACAATCCGTAAAATTCATCAATTTTTTCTTTTTGATCCAAAAAGGCTATACATAAAACAGTTTGTAAAGAATTCATATCAACTTGGCTAAAATACTTAATACAATCTGTAGCAATCTTTTTGTCAGCAATATTTTCTTCAAAATGACTTTTCTTAGGTTGTCCGTCTTTTATAGCAAGATGATAACCATCTACAAAAGAATCCACATAAACATAAGGATTCATTCCACAATCCAAAGCCTTATTATAAACTTCCAAAAATTTAGAATTTTTTACATATTCAACATTAATTAATTTGTTAGACTCCTTAAACCTACTCATAGCTCCATTATTAGCACAGACTATGATATCTCTCTTTAAAGGTTGTAAAAATCCTGATGCCATATAAAAATGCCTACCTGTAGCGATTACGACCTCTATTCCATTTTCAATCAAATTGTCCAACAATTTAAAACTCCGCGCAGATATCTTTTTATCATCATCCAATAGAGTTCCATCTAAATCTAAACAAACTGCCTTTAACATAAATACCTCATTTATTAAAAAAATAAAGTGCCGATAACGGCACTTCGTGGACTAATCTTATTCTTCGTCTTCTTCAACTAAAGCGTCAAATGCGTCAGAAACCTTATTGAATTCTTCATCATCTTCGATTTCTTCAACTTCATATTCTCCGTCTTCTTTTTCTATATATTTGCAAAGTAAGATACTTCCGTCTTCTTGACTTTGAAGTGCAATATATTCTTTTTCTTCAACTTCAAAAACTCCAATAACTTCAAAAGTTTCTTCTTTTCCATCTTCGTTTTCAAAAACTAATAATTCAGCTTCCATTTCTTCTTCGCAACCGCAACCACAGCCACATCCACAGCCTTTGTTTTCTTCCATTTTGTATGTCCTCCTTAAAATTTTTAAAATCTTAAATTTTAAATTGATAAAAGATATTTTTCATAAAAATATGAAATACATATCTACAATAATGATACCACATTTTTTAAAAAAAACATAGCTTTTTAAAATATTTTTTTAATAATATTTTTTAAAAAAATATTTTATTCACAATTTTTTTATTGCGAAGCAACAAGGTTCTCGGGTACCCACCCGATGCAAAGCATCGTGGAGGGGTGAGGTTCTTATTGATAATGTTAAAATAAACCAATTTTTCCTGATTTCCTATTCAAAAATTAAAGTTATCCCATATTATTATAAAAGTTATCCACAAAATAAAGGTCAAAATATCCACTTATCCACAAGTTATTCAACTTATCCACAATTTAACAAAAGGGGCTTTACTTTTTTTATTATCATTTAATCACATATAATAAAATTATGAAGTGATAAATTTACCTATATATAAATTAAGACAATTGAAAAACTTTCCTTTGTTTATAATATCAAGCATCTTTACAATACAATAAAAAAGTTTATCAAATATAAATATGATAAACTCATTTATTACTATACTTATTTTTTTATTAACAGAATTACCTTATACAAATTTTCTATCAACTACATAATGTAATATTTTAACTTTTATTAATTTTTTTGATTTTTAAATAACTCTAAATAAAGTGTATAAACATTATATGCAAATGTTGCAATTGCAACTAGATAAATAATAATTGCAATATATAGCATAAATGTTGAAAAATTCTTAATAGATATTTTTAAAATTAAGCTACTGATAATAGCAATCGCATTTCCACCCAAAAAGTTTATATTTGTTGTTTTTTTTATAAAATCTTTTCTTTTTTCAAGAACTACAGTTTTATAGTAAATAACTGCAATTAAAACTATTGATAAAAAAATCAAAAAATGAGAAAAATCTCTAAGTTTAACAATTGTCTTTAAAGATTCTATCTTGGACATAGTCTTAGCAAAACCTGATAGGACATTTTCTGAATTAATTTTCAAACTTTTATAACTACCTAATCCTATAAGTTTAATAACTATATAAAGCAGATTGAGTACAAAAACTGCTGAAATTCCTCCCATAATGTATTCTAACAAATTTTTCTTAGAAATAATTTTATCAAACTTTTGTTTAAAATCAACTTTGCTCTCTACAACCTTGTCAAAATTACCCTTATCTTCAATATCTTTTACTTCAACATTTTCATTTACTGTTTCCTGTTCTTCAGTTTTTTCAGTTTCAATTTCTGTTTTATTTTCCTTTTCTTCTAAGTTTTTGTCAATTTCTAAATCATCTTTTTTTAAATTGTCCATAATATCCCTCCTCAAAATAAATCATATAACTTTTATTATATTATGTTATTACTGTTATATTATACTACTATATAACAACTTTTTCAAGTGATTCAAACAGAGTGTATAAAAAATAAGAACCCCACCCTTCCACGATGCTTCGCATCGGGTGGGTACCCGGGAACCTTGTTGTTTCACAATAATAACCCCACCCTTCCACGATGCTTCGCATCGGGCGGGTGCCCGGGAACCTTGTTGTTTCACAATAATAACCCCACCCTTCCACGATGCTTCGCATCGGGCGGGTGCCCGGGAACCTTGTTGTTTCACAATAATAACCCCTCCCTTCCACGATGCTTCGCATCGGCTGGGTGCCCCGGAACCTTGTTGTTTCACAATAAAAAGCTGTTGCAAATTGCAACAGCTTTTCCTATACTTGTTTAGCTATAATATCCTTAACTTTCATAAGTCTTGTAATAGTAGCTCTTTCATTTTCATCTAATTTCATTCTGATGAATTTAATTGTTTCTTCCAAGTCCGGAATTGTTCTATACTCAAGAGCATTTACTCTTCTACGAGTCTTTTCAATTTCATCTGCCATTAGTTGACAAGCTTTTTCAACTTCTGCAAGTTCTAAAAGCTTATCCATTATTGAATGTAATTCTAAAATTGCATCGTCAAGTTCAGAAGATGTTTGAGCATAACCATAAGGGAAAATTGCTCCACTTGATTCCGTTCTATCGAATTCCATTTTAGGAATATTTACACTCATTACATTTTTTGTCTCAATGGCAACGGATACCTGTTCTTTCGGAAAGGCAACAGCTTGTTCCAAAAATTCGGGACTCATAACAGCACTTGCTAAAAGAAAAGATTTGAATGAATTTGAAAGTTCTTCTTCAACTTCAAGACGAAGTTTTTTATTTTTTCTAATCATTTCTATAAATCTTCTCATAAGTTCATCTTGTTTATCTTTAAGAAGTTTATGACCTCTTTTAGCAGTTACAAGTCTTCCTTTAAGATTTGAAAGAGCCATACGTGTAGGATTTACATTTAGCTTTGCCATCTATATCTCCCCTTTATTCTGTCTTTCCTAAATATTTATCAATATATTCCTCTCTAATTCTCTTAAATTCTGTTCTTGGAACTATACTTAATAATTCCCAACCTAAGTTTAAAGTTTCTTCTATCGTCCTGTTTGTTTCATATCCTTGGTCAACATATCTCTTATCAAAAGCATCTGCAAATTTTGCGAATGCTTTATCTGCTTCTGATAATGCTGATTCACCTAGGATTACTGCCAATTCACGAGCCTCTCTACCTGATGCATAACCGGCATAGATTTGGTTCATTGTCTCTGCATGATCTTCTCTTGTCTTTCCTTTACCAATACCTTTATCTTTAAGTCTTGATAGTGAAGGAATTACAAAAATTGGTGGTTGAATACCTTGTTTATATAATTCTCTTGAAAGAATAATTTGTCCTTCAGTGATATATCCTGTAAGGTCAGGAATTGGATGAGTGATATCATCTTCAGGCATTGTTAAAATAGGAATTTGTGTAATTGATCCCGGTCTTCCTTTAAGTCTTCCTGCTCTTTCATAGATAGTTGAAAGGTCAGTATATAGATAACCCGGATAACCACGACGTCCCGGAACTTCTTTTCTGGCTGCAGAAACTTCACGAAGTGCTTCTGCATAATTTGTAAGGTCAGTTAAGATTACCAAAACATGCATTCCCTTTTCAAATGCCAAATATTCAGCACAAGTAAGAGCCATACGAGGAGTTGCAATTCTTTCTATTGCAGGGTCATTTGCAAGGTTCATAAACAAAACTGCTCTGTCTATCGCACCTGTTTTTGTAAAGTCATCAATAAAGAATTGAGCTTCTTCAAAAGTGATACCCATTGCTCCAAATACTACGGCGAATTTTTCTCCACCACCAAGTACTCTTGCTTGTCTTGCGATTTGTGCAGCTACATTGTTATGAGGAAGACCTGAACCTGAAAAAATAGGTAATTTTTGTCCTCTAACTAATGTATTAAGTCCATCTATCGTAGAAATACCTGTTTGAATAAATTCTGAAGGATAGTCTCTTGATACAGGATTGATTGGAGAGCCGTTAATATCTATCTTCATTTCGGGAATAATCTTTGGACCTTTATCAATAGGATTCCCAAGTCCATCAAAAATTCTTCCAATCATATCTTCAGAAACTCCAAGTTCAAGAGGATGTCCTAAAAATCTACAAGTTGTATCTCTTAAGTTAATTCCTGATGAGCCTTCAAACAATTGAACCATTGCCTTATCCCCATTAATTTCAAGAACTTTTCCTCTTCTCTTTTCTCCGTTTTGAAGTCTAACTTCAACTAACTCTTCGTACTTAACTCCTTCAACACCTTCAACAACCATCAAAGGTCCTACTACTTCTTTTACTGTCTTATACTCTTTAAGCATTAGAGTTACCTCCTTCGCTTATTAATTTTTCTATATCAGCCTTAACTGTTTCGAATAATTCATCAAATTTTTCCAATTCTTTTTCAGAAATATTTTTACTTCTTGCTATTCCTTCACGAGAGTCAATCTTTAATATTTCATCAAGATATACTCCTGAATTTAATGCTTTTTTAGCTTCATCATAGAAACCCAAAATAAGACTTAACATTTTAAATTGCTTTGGAAGAGAACAATAAGTATCAACTTCATGGAAAGCATTTTGTTGTAAGAAATCTTCTCTTAAAGATTTTGCAACTTCAAGTTTTAATTGATCCGCTTCTGAAAGTGAATCTCTACCTACAAGACGAACAACTTCTTGTAAATTTGATTCTTCTTGTAAAAGTGCCATTGATCTTATTCTGTATTCAGAGAATTTTTTATCAATGCTTTCATCCATAAACTTATCCATTTTATCTTGATATAATGAATAAGAGTTCAACCAGTTAATAGCAGGGAAATGTCTTCTATAAGATAATGCATAATCAAGTCCCCAGAACACTTTTACTATTCTAAGTGTAGCTTGTGATACCGGTTCAGAAATATCTCCACCCGGAGGAGAAACCGCTCCAATTACTGTTAAAGCACCTTCTCTATCTTCTCCTAAACATTTTACAAAACCAGCTCTTTCATAAAAGTCTGCAACTCTTGATGCAAGATATGCCGGATAACCTTCATCACCGGGCATTTCTTCAAGACGACCGGACATTTCACGAAGCGCTTCTGCCCAACGAGAAGTTGAGTCAGCCATAAGTGCAACTGAATATCCCATATCTCTAAAATATTCTCCGATAGTAATACCTGTATAAATTGATGCTTCACGAGCAGCTACCGGCATATTTGAAGTATTTGCTATAAGAACTGTTCTTTTCATAAGTGATTGACCGGTTTTTGGGTCAAGAATTTCAGGGAATTCCATAAGTACGTCAGTCATTTCGTTTCCACGTTCTCCACAACCAACATAAATTACTATTTCCGCATCCGCCCATTTTGCAAGTTGGTGTTGAACAACTGTCTTACCTGAACCGAAAGGTCCCGGAATTGCAGCAGCCCCACCCTTTGCTACAGGGAAGAAAGTATCAATTATTCTTTGACCTGTTACAAGGGGTCTAATTGGATCCAATTTTCTTGCATAAGGACGTCCTTTACGTACCGGCCATTTTTGAATCATATTTAATTCTTTAATTCCGTTGTCAGTTTCTATTTTACAAATAATTTCATCAACTGTATGATAACCTGATAAAATCTCAACTATTTTTCCGTTTACAGCAGGAGGAACCATAATCTTATGAGAAACAACTGTAGTCTCCTGAACTGTCCCAATTATATTTCCTTCAAAAACTTCATCTCCAACTTTTACTGTTGGAATAAAATCCCAGCTTTTTTCTCTATCCAATGGTAATACACTTACACCTCTTAAAAGGAAATCTCCGGCTTTTGCTTGTAGAGCTTCAAGAGGTCTTTGAATACCGTCAAACATCTGTTCCAGCATTCCCGGTCCAAGTTCAATAGAAAGTGGACTACCTGTTGAATAAACATCATCTCCAGGTCCTATACCAGTAGTTTCTTCATAAACTTGGATTGAGGCTTTGTCGCCTCTCATTTCTATAATTTCTCCAATGAGCTTATTTTTAGAAACTTCAACAACATCATATACGTTCGCATCTTCCATTCCTTCTGCAACTACAAGAGGTCCAGAAACTTTAATAACTTTACCGACTTTCAATATAAGCCCTCGCTTTCTATAATATATTTGATCCAACAGCTTTTTCAACATTCTTGTTGATATTCTCTAAGCCTATATTCAAACTACCTCTGTTGCTAGGTATTAAAATCACTGCTGGAATAACTTCACTGTTATATCTTTGAATAGTTTCTGGAATATCTTTTGCTAACTGTTCAGTAACAAAGATAATTCCATAATCTTCTTTTGCTAGTTTGTCAATAATTCTTCTGGCATCATTACCTTCAATTGCAGTGAAAACATGAACCCCAAGTGCTCTAAAGGCAAGAACCGAATCCTTATCGCCAATTACAGCTATCTTATACATAAACTTCACGCAACCTTTCTTTAATGAATTCAGCAGATAATCCATTGACTTTTCCTACTAATATAAGTCTTAAGTTCTTAATTTCCAATTCTTTTGCGAAAAGAAAACTAAAAATAACTTCTGCTCCATAATGGATAGATTTAGTTTCTCTAACTATTTCAACTAAATAATCATCCATACTTTTTTCAAAGCTATTAAGAGAATTAGTATTTTTATACTCTTCTACGATTTTAGATAAAACTCTACCAATCTTATAAGCCTTTAACTTAATAGGTAAAAGTTCAATATCCTCATAGAACATTTCTAAAATCCTGTCTGTTTCGATATCTCCACCTTTTATCAAAACTTTTTCCAAAGTTTCTTTTACTTGATTTTGTTTTCTACATCTTATAAAAGTTCTAAGATTTAAAAAATCAATCATAGCTCTAAAATATTCTGAAATCATTTCAAGTTTAAATTCTTCAGTTAAATTCAAAACTTTTTCAAAGTATTTTTTATCTATAAAGATATCAATGTCTTGAGGGTCTTTTGTAATTTCGAAAAATTCTAAACATTCTTTAAAATCTTTTGATAAGTCCTCATCATCTTTTAAGGCTAATTCTCTAAATGTTTCAATTTCATTTGCATCTAACATACAATACATTGAGTCAAATTTTTCTTTTAAAATATGCTCTTTTACCAAAACTTTTAAGTTGTGATAATCATATTTACAAGAAAGTATCTCAACTAAAGATTTTTCAGGAGAAATTTCCATAACATCTTTGTATGTTTTATCCAAAACTTCTGACAAAACCTGTTCATAATTCTCAGGTCTATCCAATTTTGAAATTTCACTTGAATAAGAAATTTCATTAAGTAACTTAATTGCATCTTCAAGAGTCTTTGCATCAGCAAGTCTATGAAGTTGTTGTTTAGTAAGGAGATTTTTCTCAGCATGACGAATTCTAACACTTGATTGGATAAAATTTTCTCTATCCATAATACACCTCCTATTAACTAAATAACTTATCTGCTACTTCTTGTTCCAAGTCTTCCTTTATTAAATCAACTAAACTTGAAAATTCATTATTTAAAATAATTTTTCCATTTTTTAGTGAAAATCCACTTTCAACAGTTTCATTTGCAACTTTAATTCCAAATAATTTTTCTCCTGCCAATTTCTTTTCACTTTCAGTAAGAATAATTTCACTATCTTCTTTAATGTCTAAAGTTTTTAATGATTTTTCGACAAAACTTAAATAATCTTCATGATTTAAAGTTTTTAATTTTTCTTTAGTCAATTCAAAGACTTTATTTATCACTTCTTGTTTTGCAACTAAAATCATATCTCTTGCTGTTAAACTTGAGTTTGAAATTATTCTATCTTTAGATTGTGTACCCTCTGCTTTTGCTTTTTCAATTATCTTATCAGCTTTTTTTTGAGCTTCACTTTCTGTTTTTCCAACAAGATCTGCAACTTCCATTCTAGCATCTTTTACTATTTTTTCAGATTCATTTTTAGCATCTTGAAGGATTTCATCTATAATATTGTCCAAATTAGACATTCTATCACATCCTTTTTATTTTATTTAATGCTTTTTATTTGAATGCAACGCTTGAAAGTAATAAGAATGACATAGCAAATGCTAAGATTGCATAAGTTTCAACCATTACTGAAAGGATAATACCTTTTGTTTGATGTTCTTCATTTTTTGCTAAGATATTGATACCTGCAACTGCAACTCTTGCTTGGTAATAAGCTGATTTTAATCCCACGATACCGACAGGTAGAGAAACCATAACATAGTATAAGCCTTCAACTAAACTCATATCAACTCTTAATTTGAACATTATGAAAAGACCTATTACAAATCCGTAAAGTCCTTGTGTACCCGGTAATAATTGTAATACCATTGCTTTACCGAATTTTTCAGGTTCATCAATAACCAATCCTGCTGCAGCTTCCCCTGCCATTTGAACACCTCTTGCAGAACCAAGTCCGGCTAATAATACCGCAAGTGCCGCTCCTAATATACCAAATACAACTCCACCATTTTGTGCTAATACAGCCATAAATTCTTTCATTACAAAATCTCCTTTTCATTTGTTTTTATTTTTTTATTTTAGAATTATTTTACTTCTATATATTTCTTATCACTTCTAAATTTCTTAAACGCCTTTCCGCCACCTTCATAGAATTTACTGAAAAATTCCACGTACATAAGTCTAGAAGTATGAACATAAGCTGATAAGAAACTTAAAAATATATTAAATGCTTGAGCAAACACAAAAACTATCACTCCGAAAATTATTCCTACAATTCCTCCACCTACAAGCATTTTTACAATTATATTGATTGCTACTGCAATAAAACCGCCCGCAAGTCCAAGAGCCATAAGTCTAAGATATGAGACAAAATCTCCAATATAAGATGTTATTCCATAAAGTGAATACAGTCCTCCTGCAATTCTTCCTGCGATACTTTTTGAATCTCTGGCTCCAAATGCAACAATACCCAACATCCCAATTATCATTCCATAAAAAGCTATTGTATTTACTATCTTCGGCATTGTAACCGCTTTACCGATAATAACTAAAATAACAGAAGTCAAAGTCAAGTACCAAAGGAATACATCATAGAATGCATCCATAGGCTTTCCGTTTTTGATTAATACATAAGCTTTCATTCCCAATCCAAATGCTAAATGTACTCCACCAAATGCTAAAGACAATATCAGAACTGTCATAAAATCTTTTGATGAGTCCAAAATTTGAGTTGGTAAAGTAATTAAATCTCCAAAGGCCGAACCGTAAATTAATCCCCATATCATAGTTGAAAAACTAAGTGCAAAGAAAAATTTTAAGAATTTTTTTGTTGAATCGTTAAACTTCAATGTCTTTAAAGCTATGCCTGAACCTATGAATAAAATTAAACCATAAGCAAAGTCTGCAACCATCATTCCAAAGAAAATCCAATAAAATATTGACAATATAAATGTCGGATCAACTTCATCATATTTTGGAAGAGCGTACATATTTGTAACTGATTCAAAAAGTGATACTATCTTGTTATTCTTTAAGATAATTGGAACATTCGGATCATCATTTTTAGCATCTTCAATTTCCAAATAAACTTTGGAAGCTGATACTTTTTCAAGCAAAGCCTTGAAATTATCCTCTTTATCAGCCGGAATATATCCTTGAATAATATCCAATTTATCAGTAGCTTTAAAGTTTGAAACTACTGTATTTCTGAGAGATAAATTTTGATAATATTCATAAACACTCTTCATTTTTTGAATATTTCCGGTAAAAGCTTTAATCTCATCAGTTAAAATGATATTATCGTCTTCCAAAATTTTCTTTTCTTCTTCTAATTTTTTAATTTCTTTTGAAACTTCACCTTTTATTTCTAAATTAACTTCAGAAAAACCGTTTACTCTTAAGTTTTCAAATACTGCTTCATTTTCTGTTTCATTAGTAAAAATAATACAATATGAATTTCTTCCGACTATATCTACTTCTTCAAAATATGTATATTTCAAATCTACAGTAGATGATTTAAACTTTTCAATATTCCTAGTCGGAATATATCCCATTATGAATTTTAATTTTTTAAATGAATTTAAGTCTTCAATAGGTTCCTTAATCGAATTCCAAGGTAATAATTCTTTAATTGAATTATCTATAGCTGTCAATTTTTGATTATTTGACTCCATCTTTTTACTTATATCATTCAAATTGTTAAAATCCGGAATATAATCATAAGAATTAGCTTCTTGTTCAAGTTCACTAAAAGTATAAACTATAGGACCTTTCTTTAAAGCAGATAAACCTTTTTCCTTTTCAACAAAACGACCTAAATAATCAATCATCCATTTTACTCTTGTGGAGTCTTCGATATAATTATTATCTACTGTATTAATATCCAATTCTTTTAGATAATCAAATTGGTCAACAGCATCAGATTTTGAAAAGTTAACATAACCGAATCTTTGAAGTTCTTCTAGCAATCGCTTCCTTTCAGCTTCAAAAGCAAATAAAGTGAATTTCTTCATTTTAACTATTGCCATTTACATTCACAATCCTCTCTACTATTGAATTAACCACAGATTCTAACTTATTATCTTCAACAGATTTGATAAGCTCAACATATTTTTTAGCTCTTTCAATAACCGGCTTTGCCAACATCTCGCCTTCATTGATTAAACCAAATTTTATTTCTTCAGCTTTTTTATTAGCTTCGCTAATAACTTTATCAGAAATTTCTTCACATTCTTTCTCAGAATTTTTCTTCAAAGTCATAGCTTCAAGTTTTGCCTCATCAACTAAAGATTTCGCTTTCAACTCTGCATCCTTAACTCTGTTTATAGCATCAGTAGTCATTTCATCACCTCCTAAAATTAAACAGTATTTTAAACCAAAAATTAAAAATAACATTTTCATAAAAAATATATTAAATCTTATAAATTTAAAACACCTATTTTATTATTACTTTAAAATAAAGTTAGTTTATTTTAAAACAAATTTTTTCTCCCCTCTATTTTAATCGTAAGAATATTATAAACTTTTTTTTTCATTTTTTCAAGTTCATTTTAACAGAAAAAACTTTTTCATAAAAGATTTACTGTGATATCAGTTTATATCAATTTGTTTTTATTTTACCCTTAATTTACTGAATTAAATATATTATAAATATAGATTAAAGTCAATGATTAATCCCAAAGAAATATGTTAAATAAATATTCAAATTTCAATGTTAGTCAAGTATTTTACGACAATAATTCATAATGTTTTTTCCATAAAAAATTTTTATTTAAAAATATATTTAAAACTTATTTTTTAAATCCACTTATTATATGATAAATAACTAATAATGGGTGATGAAATAACATTCTAGGTCCTGAAAATTTCATAATTTGTTTTATTTTTTCTTTCATTTTAGGACTATAACAAGGTTTTTTACAATTTGAACAAAAAGTTTTTGTATCCATGTATTTACAATTATCTATTCTATTTAAAGAATAATTTAAAACATCCCTACATTCATCACATAATTTATCATTTTTGTGATTTTTCTTACAATACAATTTCACCATTTCAGTTATTACTTTTTTCTCTCTATCTCTTTTCTTTTCAATATTATTCTTCATAACTTATTCTTTAAATTCTATAATTTGCTTTTCAACATCTACTTTTGCATCTACTCCAAAAGGAATAATACATCTTGGAGTACTATGACCCACATTGATATTATATACTATGGACAAATCTTGATTTTTTATTTCATCAAGAAGAATTTGTTTATATTCATCATAATACTCTTCGTTTTGTGGTTTTCCTATAATCAAACCTGAAATAACATCAAATATTCCATATTCTTGAAGTTTAAGAATCATCTTTCTAAATAGCTCAGGTTTAGGCTTTTCTTCGCTAGTTTCAAGAAGCAAGATTTTATTGTTCCACTCATCTAAACTTGGAAACAAATTATATTTTTGACATAGAGATACCGTATCTTCATATCTTGGAGTATCAAAAATGTTAAATATAGAATCCAAACAACCACCCAATATTTTACCTTCAAATTTTGAATCTCCTCTTAATAATTCAAATCCTCCATTATGATGTTCTTCCATTGAAATTCCAATAGCTTTTTCACTAAAATCCTCTCTCTCGTTATACCAAACATCGCTGGGATATATTTCTTTAATTTTTCCGGTATTAATTAATTCTTCAAAGAAATGCTTTGAATATGGTAGCATTTCATTTGACAATTCACAAACATCAGGTAAAAATGCTTGTCCATAGAATGTTTTTATCCCTACTTTATTTAGCATTAAATGATTAATTGTAGTATCTGAAAAGCCTAAAAATATTTTCTGCTTTGCTACTTTTTCTAATTCACTATTTTCGAACAAATAAGGCAATAATCTATAAGTATCATCTCCACCTATCGCACATAATATCATATCAATTGAATCATCTTTAAAAGCTTTTATTAAATCTTCTGACCTTTCTTTAGGATTATTTTTTATAAATTCAATACCCTTTTTTGAATTAGGTAAAAATTCAACTTCAATTCCATATTTTTTTAGTCTCTCAATTCCAATTTTAACTTCATGTAAAACAAAATTTTCTCCCAATACTCCACTGGATAAACTTACTATTCCTATTTTTCTTACTCTCATATATTCCTCCATAGAAAAAATCAGCTAAAGAACCGACCAAATGGTCGGTTATAAAGCCGATTATTTTAAATTTATTCTATTAACACTTTTTTCAATTAAGTTTACGATATAATATCCCTTTGTATCTCCCTGTCTTGGAAGAGTTGTACTACCGGGATTTAAAACAGTTATTCCATCAACTTTTTCTCTTAAATGAACATGAGTATGTCCGAAAAGAGCATAATCCGCCCCAACTTCTTTAGCTTTTTCAACTATTTTATCAATTCCATTATCAACATCATATTTATGCCCATGAGTTAAAAAGAATTTTTTTCTTCTAATTTCTAAAACCAATTCTTCCGGAATATCCTTAGGATTTTTATCACAATTTCCTGCAACTGCATATATTTCCATCCCTGTTATTTGTTCTATCTTCTTTACATCTTCGGAATCATCCCCAAGATGAAGAACAATATCAACCTTATTTCTTTGTAAACTGTATGCAACAGGAAGTACAATTCCATGAGTATCACTAACAACTGCTACTATCATATCTATCACCTAAAATATTTTTTAAATCTTCTAATGCTCTTTTTCTATGAGTAAATTTATTCTTTTCTTCTGCACTTATTTCAGCCAAAGTCTTTTCCATATTTTCAGGAATAAAAATCTTGTCATATCCAAAGCCATTTTCGCCTCTTTCAACTTCTGAAATAGTTCCTTTTAAAATTCCCTTTGCTATAAATTCTTTTCCATTTTCATCAACAAAGACAATTACTGTTTTAAAATATGCGCTTCTATCAGATTTCCCTTCAAGATTTCTTAAAAGCTTCTCTCTATTTGCTTCACTATTTCCATGTTCTCCTGCATATCTTGCAGATAGCACTCCCGGTTCTCCATTTAAAGCATTTACGAAAAGTCCGGTATCATCAGCTAAAACAGCAAAAGAACAATATTCTCTTAGCTTTTCAGCTTTTAGCTTTGAATTTTCCTCAAGTGTATCATAAATTTCTTCAAATTCTTCATTTACACCCAATTTGCTTTTAGTTACTATTTCAAAATCATATTTACTTAAAATCGCAAGCATTTCCTTGACTTTATTTTTGTTATCCGTAGATAATGCTACCTTTTTCATTAAACTAACCTTTCTAAAATCAATTCATTGAATTTTTGAGGATTTCCCTTACCTTTTGAAGCCTTCATACATTGTCCCATCAAAAATCCTAATGCTCTATCTTTTCCATTTTTATAGTCTTCAATTGAAGATGGATTATTCTTTAGAACTTCTTCAACTATTTCAATCAATGCGCTGTCATCTGAAATTTGAATTAATCCTCTTTCTTCAACAACTTTTAGAGGATCAAAATCTCCTTTTTCAAATAATTCTCTAAGAAGTTTTTTACCTACATTTGCATTAATCTTATTTTCTTTAACTAATTTTAAAAGACTTGCAAAAGATTCAATATTTAAAGGAATTTCTTCAAATTCAATTTCCAAATCTTTAACTCTTCTTAGAACATCGGAAAGCAACCAGTTGGAAACAAGAGTTGCATCATCAACTTTTTTAACTACTCTTTCAAAATATTCAGATAAATATTTATTTTGAGTTAATACATTTGCATCATATTCTGAAAGTTTGTATTCAGCTAAAAATCTATTTTTCTTATTCTTTGGAAACTCCGGCATTTTTTCCTTAATAGCTTCAACAAAGTCTTTTTCAAGTTTGATATATGGAATATCAGGCTCAACACTAAATCTATAATCATTTCCCTCTTCTTTATGACGCATAATTATAGTTTCAAGCTTTGATTCATCCCAACGTCTTGTCTCTTTTTCACCAACAATATTATTCTTAACATTTTCTATATGTCTTTTTTGTTCATATTCCATAGCACGAAGTGCAGCCTTAAATGAATTTAGATTTTTAATTTCAGTAATTTTTGTCTTAAATCCACTTTCTTCATCAACTACATTTAAGTTTACATCACAACGAAGTGAGCCTTCTTCCATTTTAACATCTGAAATTCCAAGATATTTTATAGTTTCTTTTAAATTTGTCAAAAAGGCAATAGCCTCTTCAGGACTGTTCATATCAGGTTCAGATACAATTTCAATTAACGGAACTCCCGCTCTGTTATAATCCATAAGAGTGTGTCCGTTTTCGTTGTGGATTGACTTTCCTGTATCTTCTTCAATATGAATTCTTTGTAATCTAAGTTTTTTTACTCCATTTTCAGTATCAATTTCTATATATCCATTTTTACAAATAGGAGTTCTCTCTTGAGTTATTTGATAACCCTTTACTAAATCTGGATAAAAATATTTTTTTCTATCCATTTTCATATCCATAGAAATTTCACAATTAAAAGCATTCCCTGCCATTATTGCATATTCAATCGCTCTTTTATTTATTCTTGGAAGAGTTCCCGGATGACCTAAACAAATAGGACAAACATTAGTATTTGGAGGACAACCATATTCATTTTTACAACCACAGAACATTTTTGTATCAGTTTGTAACTCAACGTGAATTTCAAGTCCTATTATTGTTTTTAAACTCATATTAAAGCCCCCTTTCAAAATTCATTGCAAGATTTAATAGTCTTTCATCATCAAATCTCTTACCTATAAATTGAACACTTCCACAAATTTTTTTAAGATTTAAAGGAATGGAAATAGCAGGAAGTCCGGCAAAATTCACAGGCACATTAAAAGTATCTCCAGCATAAGATTTTAAAGCATTATCCTTTTCTGCACCAATCTTGCCTGGCAAGCAAGTTGTCGTAGGAGTTAAAATAAAATCATATTCTGAAAGCACTTTATTAACTTCTTTACTTATCAAGTCTCTAACTTCCAAGCCTTTTTTGTAAAGAGCTTGATTGTTTGAGCTTGCAAGATAGAAAGTTCCCATTGCAATTCTTCTTTGAACTTCTTCTCCAAAACCTTCACTTCTAGTATTTGTAAAAAGTTCTCTTGTTGAGTCGTAATTTTCAGTTCTATATCCATATCTGATACCGTCAAATCTTGACATATTACTTGAAACTTCAGAGCTCATAATAACATTATATACATTTGTAGAATGTTTAATATATTTAAAATCTACTTCTTCGATTATAGCTCCTTGATTTTTTAAATTTTCAATCGCCTTTTTATAATCTTTTAAAATAATTTCGTCAATTTCATAATTTTCGATATTAGAAACTGTTGCAATTTTAATACCCTTTAAAGAAAAATCTTTATCTTCCTTAATATATAAAGTATCTCTCATTGTAACTGCATCCATTTTATCCAAACCGCCAATAGTATTTAGAATCGGCAGAATTGATTTAACATCATTTGATAAAATTCCAACTTGATCCAAACTGCTTGCCATAGAAACAACTCCATACCTTGAAATCATTCCATAAGTAGGTTTATATCCTACACAAGCACAAAAAGATGCAGGATTTCTAACAGAACCGCCTGTATCTGATCCCAAACTAATCATTGCTAAATCTGCACTTACACTACTTGCAGAGCCTGAAGATGAACCGCCGGGAATTAAACTTTCGTCAAGTGGATTTTTTGTTGCTCCAAAATAAGAAGTCTCACCTGAACCACCCATTGCAAATTCATCCATATTAACTTTTCCTAGAATAACAGCGTCTTCTTCCAAAAGTCTATCAATAATTGTAGCATTAAAAATTGGAGAATAATTTTCCAAAATTTTTGAACCGCAAGTACTCTTATATCCTTTAACTAAAATATTATCTTTAACGGAAACTGAAACTCCAAAAAGAGAGCCCAATTTTTCTTTATTTCTTAATTTATTATTTAAAAATTCAACTCTTTCCATAATTTTTTCTTTAGAAAAGTCAAGAAAAATATTCAAATCTTTTTTATCTTCAATTCTCTTTATAACATCAGTATAAAATGAAATTAAATCCACCTTACCACTGATAAAATCTTCTCTTATACTTAAAATATCCATTATTTCACAACCCTTTGCAATCTAAAATATCCATACTCTTTGTCACTTGCATTTAAAAGTGCATCTTCCCTTGAAATACTTTCTTCAACAACATCTTCTCTCAAAGGACTGTTATGTTCAACAACAATTTCTAGAGCTTCACAATCTGAAGTATCAAGTTCCATAATTTCATTGGCAAAAACTAGAACATCGTCGAACTTTTTAGCAATAATATCAAGTTCTTCTTCTTTTACATTCAAGTTTGCAAGATAATAAATTTTCTTTACTTCTTCCTTACTAACCATAAAAATCTCCTATCTGAAATATTAATTATCAAGTATTATTTTAACATATTTTGACCAAAAAAACAAAAGAGTTGGACTTCCAACTCTTTAATTTTATGATTATTCTATCTTTTAAATTACTACTTTTCAATATATTTTTTTATTGCTTCTTCTCTTATTTTACCTTCAAGTTCAAAAGATTCCGGATAATGATTTGCTTTTTCTAATTCTATTCTGAACTCTGATTTTTTACCTGAAAGTGAAATTTTACCAAATTTCAATCCTGATATCATATACCATGGATCAGTTTCCGAATGTCTTAAAAACAGTAAATATTCCTCATCCTTTTCCATTAACTCATATCCTGCAATATGATAAATCTTTCCCGTTTCCTCATCTATTCCGGCACTTTCATAAACATCTATAACATCTCCCGGTTTAAAATTACCTTTAAAAACCTTTTCTATTTTAAAATTCGAGATTGTATATGCCCCATAAACACCATTATAAACTTTATCCTTTTTTATTGTAGATGGATTTTGCTTTATTTTTTTACCCAAAACAATTACTTCCGTTTCCTTTTCAACATCATCCAAATTTCCATAATAATCTAGCTTAGCATCTGCAATTATATGATTCCCATATTGATTTTTTCTAAAATTATTTTCATACGATTTAGTTCTTCCATTGCTACAAGAAGTCAATAAAATGAACGATAGAAATAAAATTTTAAATTTATTTTTCATAACTTCCTCCTAATACTAATACTTAGCTAAAATTCCAGCTTTATCGTCTGATAATGGATAAGGTTTATAATTAAATCCTATCTCTCTCATAACAGATCTTGAATTATTTGCTGGTTGTGTACGTGATAACAGTTGGACTTCCAACTCTTTAATTTTATGATTATTCTATCTTTTAAATTACTACTTTTCAATATATTTTTTTATTGCTTCTTCTCTTATTCTATCTTCAAATTTAAACGATTCTAAATCTTCATTTGCTTTTTCTAATTCTATTCTGAACTCTGATTTTTTACCTGAAAGTGAAATTTTGCCAAATTTCAATCCTGAGATCATATACCATGGATCAGTTTCCGAATGTCTTAAAAACAGTAAATATTCCTCATCCTTTTCCATTAACTCATATCCTGCAATATGATAAATCTTTCCCGTTTCCTCATCTATTCCGGCACTTTCAAAAACATCTACAACATCTCCCGGTTTAAAATTACCTTTAAAAACCTTTTCTATTTTAAAATTCGAGATTGTATATACACCATTAACATAACCATTATTTTTTTGTATTGTTGACGGATTTTGTTTTATTTTTTTACCTAAAACAATTACTTCTGTTTCCTTTTCAACATCATTCAAATTTCTATAAGCATCCATCTTAGCCTCTATAAAAATATCATTCCCATATTGATATTTTCTAAAATTATTTTCATACGATTTAGTTCTTCCATTGCTACAAGAAGTCAATAAAAAGAACGATAGAAATAAAATTTTAAATTTATTTTTCATAACATCCCCCTTACTTCTTATTTTTAAAAAACAACTAATGGCAAAAAACTATGCATTAGTTTCTTACAATTTTTATTCACATATTTATTTAGGGTCACCCTTTTTATATTCCGTATTAGTTTCAACATCAACAATGGTTTTTTCGTCTTTTATCCAAAACTTCTTTTCAGGGAAAAAATTAGCTGTTAAATACTTTTTTCCATCTTCTTCAAAAATTTTCGGTTCTAAAAAGTTTCCATCATCCGTAAAATCACCACGAAGTTTTTTAACGGACTCTTTTGAACATTTATCAAAGTCTATAGGTTTAGCCTTATAATACATACAAGGCACACCATAATATTCACCATTATCTAAAACAATTTGTGAATCATACGCATAATAATATCCACAAATTTTTTCAACCTCTTTACTTGCCTTTCTAACTACTTGCTTATTTGTATTATCGTCATTAACTTTAGAACTTTTAGAACAACCGGAAAAAGCAATAAAAACCGGCAAAATCAAAACAAACTTCTTAAAAAATTTTTTCATAATATCCTCCTTGAAATTATTCAAAGTCTAACCTAAAATATGTACATTATAGCATTTTCCAAAAATTCTAAAATAATTATTTATTATATTCACAGTTAAATTTAAGGAATAATATCTCCTTTATTTACAATGGCAAAAATCCATTCTTTTTTTATTTTCCAAATGTTTGCTTGAACTCTGTAAATATCCCATTCATCAATATCGAATATTCTAGTCCAACTGTCTATAACTATTTGTCTTTCTTCTGGAAAAACATTCTTATATTTTCCCTCAAAAAACTCAAATCCGTTATCTATCCCTTTTTCTTTTAATCTTTTTTTATACTTTTTATCATCTTCTTCATTCAACGGAATGTAATGATGATTGAGTACATAATCCCATTTAACTCCATCAAAATAGATTATCTCATCTTTTGGAACATCTAAAACATATACAACTGTATTTTCAATTACGGGCATACAATTCTTATTACTTACTCCACACCAAACAGGCATTTCAACTTCATCAGGTTTTGGAACTCTTTTACTTGCCTCTTTTACAAAATAATTATAACAACCTAAGATGTAGTCAGAAATCACTCCGAAATTTTCTTTGACATAAGAAATTTTATTTGTAAAATAACCTTTCTCTTCAATCTCTTTTAAAGAGCGAATATCTTGTCTTGTATATAATCTTACAGTTTCCATACATTTCACATCCCTTCTATTTTATTATATCGCATTAAATTATAAAAATCAATATGACTATAAAACATAAAAAAGCTATTGAAAAATTCAATAGCTTCTATTGTGAAACAACAAGGTTCCCGGGAACCCACCCGATGCGAAGCATCGCGGAAGGGTGGGGTTCTTATTTTTATGTTATTATCTTTGTGTAATCTTTTCCGTCATCGTCAAATACCATAAAGTTTTTAATTCTCAATTTGATATTTGCATTTTCTTCGTAAACTCCGTAAGTTTCAACATGGTCTATAACTCTAACTACATTGTCATTTCCTAAATCTACTTTACAGTCATTTACATCTCCAAGATAGAATTGACTTACAAGTTTTGCATCAATAGTTCCATCTCTTTCGTCTATTCTAAGAGCTTCCGGTCTTATTGCAACTATAACATTACCTGTCTTATCTCCGTCATAAGGTAATTTCTTTCCGGTATTTGCAAGTTCAACAAAGCCGTCTTTTGCAACTCCTTTAATGAAATTAACACGACCCACAAAGTTTGCAACAAAAGGATTTACAGGGTTTCTGTAAATTTCTTCAGGAGTTCCTATTTGTTGAACAACACCTTTATTAATCAAAATAATTCTATCACTCATTGTCATAGCTTCTATTTGATCATGTGTTACATATACAACTGTAATTCCAAGTCTTTTTTGTATCTCTTTTATTTCAAAACGCATTTCTTCTCTTAGTTTAGCATCCAAGTTTGAAAGTGGTTCATCAAGTAAAAGTAATTTAGGTTTTGCAATCAAAGCACGTCCTAATGCAACCCTTTGTTGTTGTCCACCTGAAAGTTCTGATGGAGCTCTATCTTTATATTGAGATAAGTGAACTATTTCTAAAACTTTTTCAACTCTCTCTTTTATTTCTTCTTTCTTTATACCGGCTATTTTCAAAGGATAAGCAACATTGTCAAAAACATTCATATGAGGCCAAACTGCATATGATTGAAATACCATTCCTATTCCTCTTTTTTCAGGTGGAAGGAATGTTTTTCCTCCTGAAACAACTTTATCTCCTATTAGTATTTCTCCACTTGTAGGTTTTTCAAATCCCGCTATAAGTCTTAACATTGTTGTTTTACCACAACCTGAAGGTCCTAATAGTGTTATAAATTCACCATCTTTAAAAGTATCTGTAAAAGGTTTTAAAACTTCTACATTACCAAAAGATTTACTTAATTCTTTTATAGTAATCGTTGACATTTTTCCTCCTAAATTGAAAACTTACCTTTTGTAAGTTTATTTAAAATCCAGTTAACTACCAATACAAAAATCAAAATTGCAGTAGCAAGTACACTTGCAATTTGTTGACTATGATAAGTTTGATAATTGTAAAGTTCAAAACCGATTGTCTTTGTATGAGATGAATACAAAAGTGTACTCATAGTAAGTTCATAGAAACAAGGCATAAATATTAAAAATATACCTGCAACAATTGAAGGCATTATAAGCGGTGCAGTAACATCCTTAATCATTCTAAGCCAGCCTGCTCCGGAGATTTGTGATGCCTCTTCAAGAGAAGGATGAACCTGACTCATTCCTGAAACTACTGTTCTCATTCCCATCAACATATACTTAATCATATATGCAATAATCATAATATATATTGTATTGTAAATATTTATTCCAAATTTTCCACTCATTGTCATTATAAGGGCAAGAGCTATGGCAATACTTGGTGTTCCTGAACCTACTGTTATTAAAAAGTCAGGAATTCTTCTTCCCTTAACTCTAGTTCTCTCAAGCAAATAAGCCATCATACAGGAAATTATTATTCCCAAAAATGCCGCTGCTGAAGCTGCAACCAAACTGTTTATTGTTGAGCTTAATATACTATCCCTTGTAAGCATTTGTTGCCAAAATCTAAATGAGATATTTCTTGCAGACAATGGCTTACCCATATTGATAGTTATAGAAGTAAGAGCAACAGTTATAAAAGGAACAACTACTACTATAAAAGAAAAAATTGTAACTAATATTGTAAGTGGAGTTCTCCATTTCCCTAGATCAACTATTGTAGGTCTTGTAGATTTTCCACTCATTGTTATAAATTGTTTCTTTCCTAGTACAAATGTTGAAACATACAAAACTAAATTAGCAATTATCATTAAGAATACTGCAAGAGTTGTAGCATCAATTATTCCTTCTTCATTACCAATATGAACAAACTCAATTATTCTTGTTGTAACAGTGTGAATTTGTCCCGGCGCTCCAACTATTGACGGAATACCGTAACAAGATGCAGCAGTTACAAAAACTAAAAGTGCTGCAGCTATTAAACTTGGTGTCATCATTGGAATTGTAATTGTAAATAATGTCTTTAATGGACTTGCACCTGAAATTCTCGCAGCTTCTTCAAGAGAAGGATCCATTTTTTCCATTGCACGAGAAATTGTGATAAAAGCATAAGGATAATAAAAACAAGTAAGTACCCAAATCATTCCCCATACACTGTAAATATTGAAAAGCGGTTCACTAAGTCCAAATAATTTTTGAATAAACATATTTAAAGTTCCAACCCTCGGGTTTAAAAGTCTAAGCCAAGCCATAGCACCTACATAAGGCGGAACCATATATGTAACAACGAACATAGTTCTAAATATTTTTTTACCATATAAATTAGTTCTTCCAACTAAAAAAGCAAGTGGAAAAGCGATTAACATTCCGAAAAATGTTGTAGCAATAGCAGTAACAATCGTATTTCTAATAGCTATAAAATTCGCATCATAACTATAAACTCTTTTAAAAGCATCTAAAGTAAAACTTCCACTTGGAAATATGGATTTAACAAAGAGATATAAAAGTGGAAAAACTTCAAAAACAAGCAAAAGTGCAACAATAGATAGCATTATTATCCACTTTATATCCAATCTAAATTTTCTTTCTGTCTTTTGCATAAAATAAACCTTTCATTAACAAGAGGGAGTTTCCTCCCTCTGTTATATATTTTTATTCTAAAATAATAAATCTCCCATTTTTATATGGTTAGTATCTATTATTTTTTACCAATTGTATCTGTAAACATCTTTCTTAGAGAATCTCTATCTTTAACTAATTGTTCCCATTTAACATTTATACTATTTGATGTAATTTCAGAAGTTTTGATTGCATCATAAGGAACTTCAGGGAAATCTTTTAATACAGAGTGCATCCAGCCCTTAACTATATATTTTTGACCTTCTTCTGATAAGAACCATTTTGAAATAGCTTCTGCAGCTTTTGTATTTTTGTTTTCTGTTAATTTTTCATCTACAACCATAATTGGTGAAGGAACTACAATTGTTCCATCTTTTGGATATATAACTTCCAATGAAGAGTTGTCATCTTGTCTTTTCTTTAAAACAGATTCTTCAAGAATCATAAGTTCATCCATTTCGCCAGTTTCAAGTTTAGTTAAAGCAACACTACCTGCTTCAATAGCAACTTTTCTCTTAGCCAAATTAGTGAAATATTCATCTTTATATTTATCCTTTAATCCACTTATAGCTGCAAGAGCAGTACCTGATTTTAAAGGATCTGACATTGAAATTTTTCCTGTAAGACTTTCTTTTTCAGCAAATTCTTTAAAACTTTGTGCTATATTTTCTTTCTTTGTTTTTTCCGGATTATAAGCTAAAACCATATTAGAAATTCTAACAGGATACCAATATCCTTCTTTATCATATTCGAATGCCAATTTATCTTTGTTTTCAATTTCAAATTTATGTAAAATCTTCTTTTCTTTTAATTCGTAAGCATAAGAAGGTTCTGCAACCATTATAATATCACAAGCAAGTTTTCCTGCTTCAATTTCCCCTGCGATTTTTGTTTGTAAAGTTCCTGTTCCGCCTTGGAAAAATTCAATTTCACAATTAGGGAATTTTTTCTTAAGTGCAGGTTTCATATTAGCAATAATATCTTCATACATTGAAGTATAAATTCTAATTTTTCCTGTAACTTCTTCATTTGCCTTCATATCTTTGCCTGTATCATCTTTCTTTCCGGAATCTCCCCCACAAGCAGTCGCTCCAATCATTAATGCTGACAACATAAGTGCCAAAAATTTCTTTTTCATAATCCCTCCTAAATAGAAATGTTATCTTTTGTTGAGTAAACACCTCACGACTAATTATATTCAAAATCTACAAAAAAATCTACATATTTTTAGTTGTTTTTATAAAAATTTTAAAATTTTCGATTATTTTTATAGGGACTATTTTGTCCCTATAAAAATAATTATCCCTACTTATTAGTTATTATTTAAAACATAGTAAAAATAAATACAAACAAAAAAGAGAGATTTTTTATGAAAAATTGTCTCTCTTTTAATTATTTATTAAATTTTTGAAATAATTTAGATTAGAATTAGAAAACGATTCTAAAAAATTATTCATCATATTATCTTACTTCATCCATTCATTAAATTTATTCAAAGTTTTCTCTCTACCAATGTCAGTAACTTTTATAATGTCATTTTCAATATAAGCAAATTTTTTATTTAATATATTCTTTAAAACTTTTTCAAATTTATTCTTTGCATAACACAAATGCTCATTTATCTTAACAATATTACATTCAATATCAGCTCTTTGAGTATTTTCATGATTTATTATATGGAGCATCATAGTAACTTCAGCAAATTCATCTCTTTTTCTACTTTCATTTAATATTTTTTTAATAATTCCGTTTCTCGGTTCAAATATAAATACTAATAAAAATATTAATCCATTTACTATAGCAATTGTTCCGGCAATAGAAAGGTCATATAAATAAGCTATATAAAATCCTATAACACTACTTAAAACGCCTATAAAAACACTTATAAATATCATCTTCTTTAAATCCTGTGTCAAAAGATATGCCGTTGCAGACGGAACAACCATATAAGAAATTACAAGTATTGACCCTACTGCATTGAATGCACCGACAGTTGTTACTGAAACCAAACTCATTAGTGCATAATAGATAACAACCGGTGCAAATCCGGAAATCAAACTTAAATTTTTATCAAATGTAGAAATCTTCAATTCTTTAAAGAACACCCAAATAAAAATCAAATCAATTAAAAATATTACTAACATTACAAAAATAACTTTTGACATTTCATAGCCAAAAAATTCAATTCTCGGAATTATTGAAAAGGCAACTTCCCCGACTAAAACGGAGTCAATACAGAGATGTACTCCTCTTAAAAATTTTGAAATCAATATTATAGCAATACTGAATAAAAATGGAAATACAAGTCCGATAGAAGAATCTTCATGTAAAGTCGTCTTCTGATTAATAAGTTCTGTCAAAAATACTGTAAATATTCCAACCAGTCCTGCTCCAACAATCAACAAGGGACTTGTCAAATCTTTTGTAATGAAAAAAGCAATTACGATTCCAAGTAAAATTGTATGTGTTATAGAGTCTATCATCATAGCCATTTTTCTAAGAATTAAAAACGGTCCCAACAATGAACAAGCAGCCGAAACTAAACTTACAGCTATTAAAATTTCTAATTGTCTCATTTAGTCCCTCCTTGCATAGTCCTCTTTTTACTGAATAAAATCCCTTTTTTCGGTGAAAATAATATACTGAAAAATACAATTAAACTTGCAACTATAGTTATAACAGGTCCTGTTGAAAGGCCTTTATAGTACATACTTATAAATGAGCCGGTAATTCCGGAGAAAGCTCCAAAAATCCCTGATAAAATCATCATAACATTAAATTTATCAGTCCATTGTCTAGCTGCAACAGGAGGAGCAATAAGCATTGTGCTCATTAGAATTACTCCAACTGATTGAATTCCCATAACTATTGAAATTACAAGTAAAACTATTAATATTCCCGTCATTAAATTTATAGAAAATCCCTTTGTTTGAGCAAATTCAGGATCAAAGGAAAAAAGTTTCAATTCTTTCCAAAACAATAAAATTACAAATAACACCAAAATAATTATTCCGATTAAAAAATATATATCTTTTTTCAAAAAAGCGGCAGCTTGTCCGAATATGAATTTATCAAGACCTGCTTGATTTGTATTTGCTTTTCTTTGGATAAGTGCAAGTAGTACAATACCAAGTCCAAAAAATGTTGATAAAACTATTGCCAATGCACTATCAAACTTTACTTTTGATTTCAAATCAATTCCGAAAATCATAAGTGCGGCTATAACTCCCGCAATAAAAGCTCCAAGAAGCAAAAATTCTAAATTTTTAATTCCAAGTACCATAAAGGCAATACAAACACCGGGAAGAGTAGAATGACTAATTGCATCACAAATAAGCCCCTGCTTTTTTACCGTAACATATACTCCCATAATTCCGCTTAAAAGTCCTAAAAGTCCTGAGCCCAAAGCTATCATCATAAAAGTATAGTCGGTAAGTAAATCTAAAATTCCATTCATAATCTACACCCTATAAGTCTTATTAATATTTTCTTCAGTAAAAACATCCTTAACCGAACCTGAAGCGATAACCAATTTATTTAAAAGTACCACATCATCAAAATATTCCTCAACAGTTCTTAAATCGTGATGAACAACTATGATTGTCTTTCCGTTATTCCTTAGATCCTTTAAAATTTTCATAATTTCTTTTTCTGTTTTAGCATCAACTCCTTTTAGAGGCTCATCTAAAAAATATATTTCGCTATCTTGAACTAATGCTCTCGCCAAGAAAACTCTCTGTTGTTGTCCCCCGGAAAGGTCGCTTATCTGTCTGTCAACAAAATCTTCCATTCCAAGTTTTTTTAATGCCTCCAAAGATAATTCCTTTTCCTTTTTACCTGCTCTCTTTATCCAACCAAGCTTTCCATAAGTTCCCATCATAACAACATCCAAAACATCTGTCGGAAAATCCCAATCTACAGATTCGCTCTGTGGAACATAAGAAATATCTTTTCTAAATTCCTTATATGGCTTTTCGAAAAATGAAATTTTTCCGGATGAAGTTGGAATTAAATTTAACATTGCCTTTAGCAAAGTGGATTTACCCGCACCATTCGGTCCCATAATCGCAGTAAGTTTTCCTTTTTTAAAATCCAAGTCAACATCCCAAACTACAGGTTTCAAATAATAGGCAATAGTTAAATCTTCAACTTTTACAGCTATCTCATCCATTTTATTCCTCCATAAAAATAAAAAATCTCCATAATATAAGTATATATATTTAGGAGATTTTTTTCAAGTATTATTTTAAAGCGTCAACTATTGTATCAATATTGTATTTAAACATTGAGATATAAGTATTTTCTTTTGTATTATCATCTCCCAATGAGTCAGAATATAACTCTCCACCTATTTTTACATTATGTCCTTTAGCTTTACAAGATTCAACTAAAGATTCAATAGTTTTCTTAGGAACTGAAGATTCAACGAAAACTGCTTTAATTTTAGTTTCAACTAAAAAGTCTGAAAGTTTCTTTATATCAGCAGCACTTGCTTCTGATTCTGTACTTATTCCTTGAATTGCTTCTACTCTAAAGCCAAATTCTTTTGCAAAATAGTTAAAAGCATCATGTGCAGTAACCAAAACTCTTTGATTTTCAGGTAATTCTGATACTTTTTTCTTTATATATTCTGAAAGTTCATCAAGTTCTTTTTCATATTTAGCAAGATTTTTATCAATTTCTTCAGCTTTTGAGCTGTCTGCTTTCTTTAAACCCTCTGCAACATTTTTAGCAGCAATTTTCCAATTCTTAACACTAAACCAGATATGCGGATCGTTTGGACCTGCTCCTTCTTCATCCCAAGGAAGTAAACTATCTGATGGAATATTTTTTGATGCAGTTATAACATTTTTATTTTGTTTTTCTAAACCTTGTAAAATTTCTCCCATTTGTCCTTCCAAATGTAATCCGTTTACAACTACTACATCAGCTTTTTCAAGTTTCTCAACATCTCCCGCTGTTGGCTTATATAAATGAGGGTCAACTCCCGCTTTCATCATTCCTTCTACTTCAAAATTATCTCCACCTATTTGCTTTACTAAATCTGTAAGCATTGTACTTGTAGCAATAACTTTTTTCTTTGTAGTGTTTTGCTCAGTTTTCTTTCTCCCGTCTTTATTTTTATTATCATCTTTTTTGGTACAAGCTCCTAAAACCCCCACAGATAGTACCAATGCAAGTAATAAAATAATTTTTTTTCTCATATTTCCCTCCTAAAATCTTTTATAAAGAGTTTATTATCTCTTACTCATATATATTACCATATTTTTAAAATAATATCAATTATTATTATCTTTTTTTAAAAGTTTTTTTTATTATAGAACAACAAGGTTCCCGAGCACCCACACGTTACGAAGAATTATGGAATGTTGGGTTCTTATTGCGAAACAAACTTATTTTTTACTATTTACTATATACCTCAAATTTTTTCACACAAAAAAAGCACAGACAAAACTTTTTCGTTGTCTGTGCACTGAAGTAGTATAAAACTGCTTTTTTATAATTATTTTTTTTGTTCTGTATAACCTAATTTAATTAATCCTTCTTCAGTCTTTTTCATACTAACTTTTACTTTAGCAGGATCTTGGAAATTTGGTCCAAGAATTTTCTTTGCTTTTTCAAAATCAATATCTGTATAGTCGATTTCTAAATCTTCAATGAATTTATCATCTTGATAGTCAATAGATTGTTTTATACCTTTAATTCCTTGATAATTTTTAGCAACCGGATCTAATAACTTTTGTGCAGCTTCTTTACTATTTGCTTTTGGTAATTGAGCGTAAACACCAACATTTTGAGTATTTTGTTTTAAAACTTTATCATCCTTTTCAATATAAGTATAGGTAATTGTAGTTTTTATACCATTTTTATCAAGTACAAAAGTTTTTGTAGTAGTTTCCTCTTTACCTGAACATGCTGTAGCTAATACTACAACAAAAAGCATAGCAATTGACAATAAAATATTTTTTATTTTTTTCATAATCTTCCTCCGTTAATAAATATATATAAGTAATTTTATCATATCAAAAAAATTTTTTCAAATTATCTAAAATCTAATTATGCTATAAAAAAATTATTTAAACAGCATAGATTATACCGTTTAAACAATTACAAAGGTCAATGATTTATCATTGACCTTTGTAATTTTTAAAATAATATTATTTTTCTTTAAATCCGGCTTCTAAAAGAGATTTTTCCACTTCTTTAAAACTTTTAATCTTCTTCAAGCCTTCTTCAAGATTTCCTGAAGATTTTTCAGAAACTTTTCCACCAAAAGAACCCGCTAATGCCTTTAGTTTTTCAGGATCTATTTTATTTAAGTCAATACTAACTTTTATAGTAGCATCACTATCACCATAATCAACGTCAAACTTAACGCCTTCAACACTTCCTATTACACCAGTTAACATAGAAAACATTAATTTTGCTTGTTCTTTATTTTCTATTTCTAATGATTTATAAGACATTTTAGCATCAATATTCATTGAATTTACAGTATCATCTTTGTATTTTACTTTTACTGTCATTTCACTTCCATTTTCTGACTTGTAGAAAGATTTACTTTTTTCTCCACCACTACAAGCTACCAATAATACAATTGAAAAAACTAAGATAAAACTTGTAAATATTCTTTTAAAATTTTTCATAGCCTACCTCCTTATAATCATAACAATAAATATTATTTTTGTTCTTTAAATCCTTGTGAGATTACCATTTCAGCACTTTTTTCCATACTAACCTTAGTTTTTGTAGGATCTCCTGAGAAAGACATTCCTGGAAGATTTTTTGCTTTTTCATAGTCAAAATCTGTATAATCTACTTCAACTTCTTCAACAAATTTATCATCTGTAATTTCAAGGGTTTCTTTTAATCCTTTAATTCCTTGATATTGTTTAGAAAAAGTTTGTAATTGTTGTTTAATCTTTTCAATATCTTGACCTTGAAATGATGAAAATGCACCTTCAGTTTTACTAGTTTGTTTAACAACTTTGTCTTCTTTTTCGATATAATGATAAACTACAGTTGTCTTAACTCCATTTGTTTCTCTAACAAAAGTTCTTGTAACAGTAGTAGCTTCTTTACTAGAACAAGCAGTTGCTAATACTATAACAAATAACATCGCTAAAGATAAACCAATCTTTTTTAATTTTTTCATAAAGTACCTCCGTATAAATATTTATAACTTATTTTACCATATTAAAAAATTTTTATCAAACATTTTTTAACACTTTTATTATAAAAAACGTGTAATTTAAGAGCTTTATCATTTTGATTTTTATTATCTTTAGTAATGTTTTAATTTTTAAGTAATTTAACTCATTTTGTAGTTTGTAAGTTAATTTACTAAAGTCGATGTTTGTTTTAAAAGCACCCAAAAGGGTGCTTTTTATTGTGAAACAACAAAGTTCCCAGAAATCTCCCGATGCAAAGCATCGTGGATGGGTAAAGTTCTTTTTACTCCCAACTTGGAGGAGCTACTTTTTCTTCAGTATTTTTAAAGTATTCATATTCAGTGAATCCTAACATTCTAGAAATTAATACTACAGGGAATACTAACATAGTTCTATTAAATCTAGTAACTGTATCATTGTAAATCATTCTGGAATTTTTTACATCCTGTTCATAAGAATCAATCTTATCCATTGTATTTAGATACAATGTATTTGCCTTCAAGTCAGGATATGCTTCAACAACAACTGCAAGTCTAGAAAGTGCTTGAGTAAACATATTGTCATCTGCTTCAATATCTTTTACAGTACTAGCACTATTTACTCCGCCTCTTGCTTGTATTACTTTTTCCAATGTTTCAGCTTCATGTGCAGAATACTTCTTAGTTGCTTCAATCAAAGATTTTAAAGCATCCCATCTTGATTCAACATTTGCCGCTATTTGTCCCATAGCATTTTTTACCATTTCTCTAAGTCTTATTAATCTATTATAGCTTGACATTAGCCATAATCCTAAAACGACTACCAATGCGAGAATTACATATAATGCTGTCATAATCTTTCTCCTTTCCAAATATATATTTTATTTTATTATATTATAGTAATACCCAATTATCGAGTTCCTCCACCGGAACCGCCACCGAAGGAGCCGCCGCCACCTCCGATACTTGTGAATCCGCCGCCACCTCCGGAAGATTTTTGAACACTTTTAGAATAAGCATCTAAGAAATTATTAGAGAATACATGAGAGTAAAGCATAGCTGTATGCAATGAATTCACATCTACATCATACTTTTCTAAAAATTCCGGAGATAATTTTTTTAGTTGTTTTTCAACTTCATCAGCAACATCAAAAAGTGTCGCATAAATCAATAAATCTTTCCAAACTTTTATCTCTGAAACTTCTCTTTCGCTTAATAATGAAAAATCTTTTAAATAATTATAATATTTTATAAGATGTTCAGTAAATTTCTTACCTTTTTCATTATATTTATATGTCCACTTTCCTTTCTCATTCATCTCGAGCAAATCATATTTTCTAGCATAACTTAGAGAATCTTGTTTCATAGACTCCTGTAAAGATTTAAAAGAATTTTGATTATTTTCCTTTTTTAAATAAGCAGTAAATTCATTTTCCTGTAAAATTTCATCATCTCTAGCTGCTTTTACAACCATAGTATATAACTTTCTCTCTACTGTTGTTTCAAAATCATAATCTATTTTATTATTGATTTTTAAAGATAAAACTTCTTTTTTAAAAATAAAGCCCTTTTCCTCAGTCATAGGTATCAATACTTTTCCTTGAATCCATTTTAGAAAATATGCTCTAATTATTGACTCTGCTCCATCAAATCCTGCACATTTTAAAATGTGAGATAATTGCCACCATTCTTTTTCAGGGATATCTCTATAATATTCTCCTTTGAAATCTCCCTTTTTATATCCACCTTTAAGTTTCTTACTAGAAGTGACTGCAGTAGCAGTTCCGAATATCCCTATAAGCAAAAATACTATAGCCTTTACAGCAATTCCATAAAGTTTTTGTTTATTTTTATTACTACTACTCTTTTTAATATAACTTGAGCCTTTAAATGCCATATCTTGATAATATGAAAAGTCTTTATTTATAATTTCACCTGAAGTAAATTCACCTTTATTTAACTGAACTAAAACTGTTACATAGTTGGAACTTGAAAGACCGGTTAAACTATTAAAAACTATACTTCCATCTATAAATTCTATTTTTCCCTTATTACCAAAAGCCCAAATTTTAGAATTTGTATTGTCAAACTTTCCTTCTTCTTTTGAAATTGTAACTTTAACTTCTTTTGGTGCGGCACTTAAATTGTCATTTACAAATTTCCAAAATATCATATCAGAGTCATTTAAAAGTTTTATAAAATTTGTTACTTTATATCTTAATACAAAAGTTTTTCTCTGATATTCTCCAAATCCAAAACAGAGTTCATAGCCACTTGAAGTTTTTAAAACTCCTGATTTTCCCGCTTTTTGTTCCCTGCTCAACTTTGTATTCCAATATTCCAAACTTTCATAAGGAATTTCTTCTCCATCTTTAATCTCTGAAACTCTAAAATTCTCAATTTTACTAGTTCCTAAATTCCCAATAGGAATATAGTATTCGGTTCCCTTTGAGGCTTGAAAATCCATAATACTTTCAATATCTGCACTTCCATCCTTATTAATTCTAACATTTATTTCATTTTTGTAAAAAGTATCTGCAAAAGAATTATTGGACCGAATAACAAAAAGTCCGAGCAGTATAAAAGAAAATATAAAAAATCTTTTAAAATAATTCTTAAAAATTTTCATAAGCCTCATATACCAACCTTCTTAATATATCACTTGCAAAACTTGTATTACTAAATAGCTCTACAAGTTTTGCAAATTTTTAATTTTTTATTATGCCGGAACTATCTAGTTCCACCACCATCTCCGCCACCGAAAGAGTCTCCTCCGCCACCGGTGCTTGTAAAGCCTCCACCACCGTCTGAAGCTTTTTCAACACTACTAGCATATGCATCTGCAAAATCAGTAGAGAATACATCAGAATAAATAACTGCTGTATGCAATGTATCTAAATCAACACCGGCATTTCTCAACAATTCAGGAGAAAGTTGTTTTAATTGTTTTTCAACAACATCCGCAACATCATAAAGTGTAGCATAAATTAACAAATATTTCCAAACTTTTATCTCTGAAATTTCTCTTTCACTTAATAATGAAAAATCATTCAAATAGTTATAATATTTTACTAATTTCCCTGAAAATTCTGTACCCTTTTCATTATAAGACTGACTATATTTTCCTTTATCACTCTTTTCAAAAAGGTCATTTTGTCTTGCATACTCAAAAGATAATTCTTCCAAATCATCTTCCAGTGATTCATATTCTTCTTGATGATCTGTATCTTCTAAATACTTTGAAAATTCATTTTGTTGTAAAATTCCGTCAACTCCGGCTGCTTCTTCAAACATAGCGAATAATTTTCTCTCTACTTTTGATTCAAAATTATTAGTAAAACCCCTATTAATTTTTAGAGCTAACACATCTTTCTTAAAGATAAGTCCCTTTTCTTCAGTTACAGGAATCAATATCTTTTCTTGTATCCATTTCAAGAAAAATGCTCTAATAATTGAGTCTTGACCATCAAATCCGGCATTATCCAACAAATAAGATAATTTCCACCATTCTTTTTCCGGAATATCTCTATAATATTCTCCCTTTAAGTCTCCCATTCCATATCCTCTGTTCTTTTTCTTGCCAAATACTTTAAAAAGAACTATAAGAGCTATAACTATACCTATTATAATGTAGAAGAACTTATTACTACTTTTTTCATTTGAATTTTCAGATTTTTTCTTATAATCGGATCCTTTAAATGCCAAATCTTGATAATATGAAAAATCTTTATCTATAGTTTCTCCGGAAGTGAAATCTCCTTTATTTAATTGAACTAAAACTGTCACATAATTTGAACTTGTTAGTCCTGTCATACTGTCAAAGACTATATTTCCTTCCGAGAATACTATTGTTCCTTTATTACCGAAAGCCCAAATCTTAGAATTTGTTTCATCAAACTTTCCATCTTCTTTTGAAATAGTAAGTTTAACTTCTCCCGGAGAGGCACTTAGTCCTTTATTTACAAATTGCCAATAAATCATATCTGAATCTTTTAGAAGTTTTATAAAATCAGTTACTCTATATCTCAATATAAAAGTTCTTCTTTGATATTCTCCAAAACCGAAGCAGAGTTCATAACCTTTTTCAGTCTTTACAATTCCTGACTTTTTAGCTTTTTCTTCTCTACTTAGATTTGAATCCCAAAAATCAACTTTTTCATAGAGAACTTCTTCTCCATTATCAAATTCAGAAACTCTGAAATTAACTATTTCACTTTTTCCGAGATTACTTAAAGGGATATAGTATTCTGTTCCCTTCGTTGGTTGATAATCCATAATACTTTCAATGTCAGCACTTCCATCCTTGTTAATCCTAACATTTATTTTATTTTTGTAAAAAGTATCTGCAAAAGAATCGTTGAAAGGTATTACTATCAAACCTAGCAGTACTAAAGAAAATACAAAGATTCTTTTTGCCCAATTTCCAAGATTTTTCATAAGCCTCCGCCTCCTATTTCAATCTTCTTAGAATTTCTCCTTTACCTAAAATTTCTAAAATGTTTGAAAGTTCAGGGCCGTGAACTTGACCTGTAAGCAATGCTCTAACAGGCATATATAAGTCTTTTCCTTTAAAACCTGAAGCCTTTTGAACTTTTTTCATAAAGCCCTTAGCTGTCTCTTCATCCATTTCTTCAATTTGAGATAATTCCTCCTTCATTTTTTCTTTTAAAATTTCTATATGCTCTACATTCCTCATTTCCAAAGCATCCGGTTCAACTGCAACATCTTCGAATAAAAATCTTGATTGTTCAACAATTTCCGGAAGTCTTGAAATAGATTCCTGAAAAGTCCTTGTGATAAGTTCCAGTCTTTTTTCGCAAATATCTTCTTTGATAAAACCCACTTCAACCAAATATGGTTTAACAAGTTTTGCAAGTTCTGAAACTTCCATCTTTCTTATATATTGAGCATTAACCCAATCCAATTTATCAACATCAAAAACTCCACCTGATTTTGAAACTCTTTCAAAAGAGAATTGATCGACCATTTCATCTAAAGATAAAATTTCTTCATTAGTTTCAGGACTCCAACCTACAAGTGCAAGATAATTTATAAGTGCTTCCGGTAAATATCCTTTTAATCTGAAATCTTCAACAGATGCATCGTCATTTCTCTTAGATAATTTCTTACCACTCTTGTTCAAAACTGTTGGTAAATGAACAAAAGTAGGTTTTTCAAAACCTAGAGCTTCATAAAGATAAATATGTTTAGGAGTAGATGAAATCCATTCGTCCCCTCTTACAATATGAGTAATTCCCATTAAATGATCATCAACTACTACAGCGAAATGATAAGTTGGAAAACCGTCAGCCTTAATTAAAACTTGGTCGTCCATATCATTTGTATTTATTGTGATTTTGCCTTTGATAACATCCTCAAAAACAATATCTCTATTTTCAGGTAACTTCAATCTGATTACATAACTTTCGCCGTTTGCAATTCTCTTTTTAGCATCTTCAATACTAACGCCTCTGCAAAGTCCGTCATATCTTGGAATTTTTCCGTCAGCTTTTTGTTGATTTTTTATATCGTCAAGTCTTTCCTTACTACAGAAACAATAATACGCATAGCCTTTTTCAATAAGTTCCTCTGCATATTTATTGTAAATTCCCTTTTCAACTCTGTCGGATTGAATATATGGACCACAATCTCCCTTTTCTGTAATATTGCCATTTTCATCAAGACAAACACCTTCATCCGCCTCAACTCCCGCCCACTTAAGTTCGTGAATTAAATTTTCGATAGCTCCTTCAACATATCTAGTTCTATCAGTATCTTCTATTCTAAGCAAAAATTTTCCTCCTTTTTGCTTAGCATATAAATAATTATAAAGTGCAGTTCTAAGTCCTCCTATATGTAAATATCCTGTTGGACTTGGTGCAAAACGTAATCTAACCATTCCTCTTTTTTACCTCCTGAAAAATATCATATATTTATAATAATTATATATCAATTACATTATTTTGTAAAGGTTTTTAACAAAAAAACTAGCTCAAATGCATACATAAAAACCATAAATCTATAACGATTACATTTTATACTTGCAATTCGTTAAAATATTAATTCTATTTATATATAATACATTATTAACATAATAAAAATAACTCTTTACTTTACTCTTTTTAAAAACAAATAGGCACAATTTTACATATTGCAAATAAAATATTCCATCTATTCTTATTAAATTTTAATTTATTTAACATTTGAAACATCCCCCATCAAATTAGCTATATGATGAGGAATCATGGAAACTTGCATTGACATTTCAACATGATAATTTTTATCTATACATTCATCCCAATACTCAAGATGCTTTTTATCTATCCACGAATCAGACTCCTCCACTCTTCTTCCATTTTCTCCCTGAATTGAATACCAATAAAGATACTCTTCATCTTCACATTTTTCTCGAAAAATAGTTTCTACATACATTTTCTCTCCGTCCAAAGTAAGTAATACTTCCTCCATATTTTCATTTAAAAAATTCATCCACTTATCTACTACTTCCGACTTCCCTTTTCTTACACGAAATCGTGATAATTCTATATTCATACTTTCCACCAAAAAATAGTACTTTTTTTTTATATTTGACTTTCTAAAAATTTACAATATTCTAAATTATCTTCTGTAATTTTATCACAATGCCCATAACCTTCCCATACTTTTAATTTAACATAAGGTAGTTTTTTGGGTATCACCTTCTTCGCTTCTTTATAATCAAACTCTTTAGAACCATAACAAAAAATCAGCTTTTCTTGCTCATTCTTAGATAAATCTGGAATTTTTACAAAAGAACAGTCGTGAATTATATTCACAATACTTTCATCATCCATCCTTATAAAAGACTCTGCCATTATTTTACCAAATTCCGCTCCATATAGAGCAGTCATTTTTTTTACAGCAAAATTCTTATCTTTAAGAGCTTTCTTATGTTTTCTCAAAAAAATTTTCTTAAAAAGAAAATCTAAAAAATAGGCTTTTTGCCACAAACTAGCTCCTTCAAAAACACATTTATCTACAATTATATCCTTGCTATTTAATAAATTTAACAATACTACTCCACCTAAAGAAGCTCCAAAAGCTAAATTTATCTTATCTATTCCATTTTCAACTAAATAATTCTTTATTTTATCAGCTTCCATTTCTGCTGACTTATATACTTCTCTTGACTTTCCATGTGCTGATAAGTCCGGAATTATATATCTATAATCCCCTAATATATTATCAGCAATTAAAAATTTCATTCCTTCAGCAGAAGATAACATAGGATGAATAAGTAATATTACCTTTTCGCCACCCTCATTAATATCAACAAAATTCATTTTTTGCTCCTTAACGTCTATACTATTTGTAATCTTTCTAATTTAACTCTATTATACCACTTGTTACAATTCTAATCTATATAAATTTAAAAGAGAGTGATTTCTCACTCTCTCAAATATTTTTTTACTTACAAATTAGAAAAATTTATACAAAAAAGAACCTTAATCTTGTATATTATAATAATTTCATTATATAGTATCTTTATGAATTTTGTATAAATTGCTATAACTGTTTTATTTTTTTAAGTCATTTATATGACTTACTATTATTTGCTTACAAATAATAGTAGTGAGATCTTCAGAGCAACTGTATCTTTAGATACAATTGCCCCGTCAGACCTACTATTGCTTGTAAACAAGCAAAGTTAGGGCTAGATTGACTTCGTTACACTTCGCTCAAGATGACGTGTTAGGGGGCATTACTTTGCAAGTTGCTATGACGTGAAATATTTATTTTCATATAAATTTTTTAATAATTATAAAATTTTTTCAAATAATCTCTATACTTTTTGAATTTTTTAAGTTTATTTACATTTAACGCCTAGCTCTTAATCGAAGTTTTTTCCTTATACGTCATTTCGACCGAAGTGAAACGGAGTGGAGAAATCTCATACTTTTGCTTTAGCAAAAGTAAATGTATCGAAGATACATAAAATAGATTTGTCGTTTTTCTCACATAAAAAAGACGGTATATCTACCGTCAAAAATATTAACATAAAAAATTCAATTTTTCGATATTTTTTCCCATCTTTTATTTATTACTAAACTTCTAATTTAACTATTTCTTTCTTGCAACAAAATAATATCTGTGAATTCTACCTCTAATTACTCCTTCTTTTTCAAGAATTTCCTGTGCTTTAAAGAGATTTTCTTTATACTTTTCAACTTCAAAATAAGGAAATTCCCAATCTATAATCCTTGCAAACCAAACTAGAGCACCAACATCATAAAACTCTATCGGCCTATAAGCTTCTGCTTCTTCAACAATCTCAAATCCATTTTCTATAAATTCTTGTTTTGAAATATTCAGATAAGCTTTAGGAAATGGAATATCAACATCTCCAATTAAAAGTTTAACTAATTCTCTATCATTTTCTGCACCAACCTGTTGTGTAAGAAATAACCCTTCACTTTTAAGAACTCTTTTAAGCTCATCTATATTATATTTACCATGTCTATTGGTAATAATATCAAAATAATTATCCTTAAAAGGAAGTTCATCCCCACCATCGGCTGGTTTAAAATCTATTCCCAAAGGAATAAGTCTCTCTTCACATATCTTAATATTTGGCTCATAACCTTCAATTGCTGAAGTATGTTTGGGATTTATCATAAAAGATAAAAGAAATTCTCCACCGCCAGTTTCCATATCCAACAAATAATCATTTTCTCTTAAATAAGATTTTATAATGCTTTCAAAATCCCATGGAAGATCATCTTCTTCTCTATATCTTTCTCTAATGTGAGAAAAATCCCAACCTTTAATATGGGCAATTTCCTGCTCATGTAACCATTCATTTAAAAGTGTCTTTTTATCCATATTTTTCTCCTTAAACTCCTACTTTTTTTATCTAACAATTGAATTATCCGTCATCAAATTAGCTATATGATGAGAAATCATAGAAACTTGCATTGACATTTCAACATGATAATTTTTATCTATACATTCATCCCAATACTCAAGATGCTTTTTATCTATCCACGAATCAGACTCCTCCACTCTTATTCCATTTTCTCCTTGAATTGAATACCAATAAAGATACTCTTCATCATCACATTTTTCTCTAAAAATAGTTTCGACATACATTTTCTCTCCGTCCAAAGTAAGTAATACTTCCTCCATATTTTCATTTAAAAAATTCATCTACTTATCTACTACTTCCGACTTACCTTTTCTGACACGAAATCGTGATAATTCTATATTCATACTTTCCCTCCAAAAATATTATATTTAATTAAATAAATAAGGATTTATTAAAATCTATAAATCAGATAAAACTTTGTTAATATCTAATAAGACATTTGATATACAATTTTTAAATTCGTATAATGTATCTGTGTTAAATTTTCTTGGAATATCTGATTCTAGATATTCTTCACTCCATTGCTCATTATCCCATATATTAGTAGAAGTTTTACAAGAAAAACGGTATTTTTGTGTGCCATTAGATATAATACACATTACAGGAATTGTTCCGGATTCCTTTGTATATTTTTTATAGTATGCATATATCGTTTTATTTTTTTGCTCATCTAATATAAGTAGAAAAAATACACTTTCTAATACACTATCTGATTGCTTGATAATTTCTTCGTGAATCCACGGAGCATATAACAAACCAGCAAGTAACTCATTGCCATATTTATTTGCCACACTCATCCAATAGCTCTCTTCTTTTTTCATCTTATCTTCAAAATCATCAGGTGATAACAATTCATATTCTTGATGTTGGCAGTTAAAACCATGCCATTTTCTATATGGTAATGTTGCTTCTATTAGAATCCATTTATTATTATCTCGAACAGCAACACATATATGGTCTTGTTCATCTCCATAACAATCTTTATGTATATATGCATATTTTACTTCATATTCTAATTTTTGAAATACTGAAACCAATAAATTTGAATAATCACCGCAAGTTCCAGCCTGCATTGAAATAACATCTAAATCACTTCTTTGCAAAGGAAAAAACGGAGCGTTTAATCTACTGTATTTTACATTTTTATCAAACCAATTAAATAGTTCTTCACATACAGCTTTAATACTACTTCTATCCTTAATGTTTTTTTGGATAAATTCATCTATCACTTTATCATCAGAATGAATATATGTCATTTTGCCTCTCCAACACAAATCCTTAATTATAATCTTACAATGCCTATACCTTATACTTTACTTATATTCTCACAAATTTAACTCTATTATATCACTTGTTACAATTCTAATCTATAAAAATTTAAAAGAGAGTGATTTCTCACTCTCTCAAATATTTTTTCACTTATTTTTAAAGTATATATAGTTTATATTTTTACACTACCCTTTAAGATTAAGAAATTGCTCATTTGCCTTTAACAACTTTTCGTAATAGTCATTATAACTCTTACTAAATTTTCTAATTAGTGGAATTGCTATCTCATAATACTTATTATCCATCATAAATTTTTTAAACTTATCTTGAATATGTTTCATCATACTATTTTTATATTCTTCACTATTCTTATAAAATTCATATTGTGAAATAGCATCTTTATTATCTTTAAACCACTCTTTTGTATTCTCAATTGCTTCTATTTTAGATTTGTTGACTTCTCTTAAAGTATGAGTATCAAATGCAGAACTTATCTTCTCAATATAACTCTGCTCATCTTTAGTTAATTCAAAATTAGGAAGTTTATCTAGATATTCAACATATTTTTCAAAATACTCTTCCTCATCTTTTTCTAAAGGCTCATTTAAAAAAGATTGATAAGCTGAAAAAATCATTTGTCCAAAATATCCTGGAAATATTCTTTCTAACCTCTCATAAATAGACTCTTCAGACTCAATCAATTCTAATTTTCTGTTAATAACTTCTTGATTTTCTCCTTTTATGATAAGTTCAAGAACTTCTTTCTTTCTCTCATCAATATCTAGCTGATGTTGTCTTCTTCTTAAAACCGAAGACAATATATCTCCATCAGAAGACAAGCAACTTTCTATTTCTAAAATACTCATACCTATTTTTCTAAATAATGATATTTTTATTAAAACAGCTAAATCTTTATCACTATAATCCCTATAACCATTCTCTACTTTTTTAGGATTGATAAGCCCTTTTTCCTCATAATATTCAATTGCTTTTCTAGTTAAACCGGTTTTCTTTTGAACTTCATTTCTTAACATAATTTCTACCTCCTTTAATTAAAGGATATAACTGTCCCCAGGGAACATGTCAAGTGGTTAATAAAAAATTAACAGCAAACTAAAATTCTACACTAAATCAATTCTATTTTTTGCAATATTGAAATATTCCTCAGAAATTTCAATTCCTATAAATTTTCTATTTTCCATCAAAGCAGCAACTCCTGTTGTTCCGCTTCCACAGAACATATCCAAAATCACATCATCTTCATTAGTATGAATTCTAATCAATTTTCTCATTAACTCTAAGCTCTTTTGAGTAGGATGTGTAGTTCTTTCAGTACCACTAACTGTCGAAGTCATAAAGCTAGATCTTAAATAAGGAACATCTTTTGGCTTGTTAAAAATCCATTTTGCTTTTTTCTTTACTGCCCAAATCGCAAACTCTGTATCTTGAACATATCTTCGATTTATATTTCTTGGCATAGGATTTGATTTTTTCCACTCTATAAAATCTTTAACATCAAAACCGTTTTGTTCTAAAGCTTCAATTATAAAACTAATATATCTATAAGAACAAAATATAATAATCGATCCATTATCCTTTACCAATTTAGAATATTTAGAAATCCAACTTGTTAAATCAAAATTCTTATCCCATATACCAAAGTCAATACCTTTTCGCTTAGAAGTCTTCATTGTTGAAAAGTTATTTTCCTTAGAAATGGAATAAGGAGGATCAGTTATAATATGGTCAACCTTAATATTATTTTGAACTAAATAATTATATACATAATCTGCATTCCCATTAAAAATTGTATATCTATCCGTTTCAATCTTTTTATCAAAAAAATTAACTTGTCGTATTATTGATTTTCCAATAGCCTTCGCAAAAAACGGAGGTACTGCATTGCCAATTTGTTTACAAACTTCAGTTTTACTGCCACAAAAATAATAAGAATCCGGAAAACTTTGCAATCTTGCGGCTTCTCTTGGAGTAATAGCCCTATTTAGATAAGGATGTGAATTTTTACCATTTGATGGTGTATCAAATCTTGTATCGATAGCAGGACTTTGTTTATCCCATTCTAATCTTGACCATGTTGTCTTGAATTTTTGATTTCCATGTAGTTCTATGGGCAAACTGCTTTTGTCCCCTTCCGGTGGAATCATAGACAATTTTTTCAAAGAATTTTTAGAATGATTTGTAGCAATATGATTATATAAAATACCCTCCGGATTTCTTAATGTTTTTTGATAATCTGATTCTGCAAAATTTTTATAAACATCTAAATTATTGCCTTCACCGGATTCAAGAAAAGCTAAATCAGAAATAGCTTCCCTTACAGATATTTTTTTATATTCTTCTCTAATAAGATTTTCAAAATCAAAAGAAAAATCTTTACAACCTATAATTACCGCTCTTTCCCTATTTTGTGGGACACCAAAATCAGAAGCATCTAAAATGCAATATTCTACATTGTATCCCATTAGTTGAAAAATTTTCACTATTTCATCAATAAAAAAGCCATTTGTAGCAGAAATTATATTCTTTACATTTTGAATTACAAAAATCTCCGGATTAACTCTCCTTACCATATCAATATAATCTAAAAGCAAAGCATTTTTACTATCAGAAAGCCCAGAATTTTTACAACTATTAGAAAATCTTTGACAAGGCGGTTCCCCAACTATCATATTAACTTTAAGTTCAATACATTTTTTCTCAATTTTGCTCTTTACTTTTTCACTAGTTATATCTCCTAAAATACATTCAGCATTAATATTATTATGCTTAAAAGTATCCAATGCAAACTTGTTAATATCATTTGCTACCACAGTAGCAAAACCTTGAACTTGATTTAAACCACAAGAAAGTCCCCCCGCTCCCGAGAATAAATCTAAAATTCTATACCTTATATCCTTCATATAAATCACACTCTCTAAAACAATTTGAGGGAATAAATTCTTTCCCCTCAATGAATTATATCATCTTTTATATCTCATTTCAATAATTTTTTACAAAGTAAATAAAAAATCATACAGAGAAAAAATAAAAAAATTTTTACCGAAATATAATAACTTTGCATCGTATAGTCAATTGTTATTTCACTAAAAAAAGAGTTCATACTGAACTCCTTTATATAATTATTATTATAAAAGCTCATTAAGATTCCTACCGTCAATGCAACGAATCCCACTATTCTCAAACTTATTATAAGAAAAATCATTAAAATTAGACCTTATTTCTTCTAGACTTAGTGGCAAAAAAGCAGATAAATGTGATTCACTTATTCCATTATTTTTTTTATCATTAATCTTAACTTTCCCTACAAATCTATCTATATTGCGGTTTATATAATCTACCACTTCATTTACACTCAATAGAAGCAAACCGTCTGGTTTTGGTAATTTTCCTTCACTTTTGCATATTATTTTACCATTGTAAATTAGATAAGCAACATAATCTGCATATCCATCAAGAAAATACTTCCCTACTTTAGAAATTCTAATTTTATGGATAAACTCAAGCTTAGATAAAAAATCATTTTGATTTAACTCCCAATTATCACCATAATATCCGGCAGAAATTACATCAATCCTTATATCTCCATAATTGCTAAAATTTTGACTAAATTGAACATCAACTTTCTTACCATTTACTATTAAATCTACAGCTTTAATGTCCTTTAAATTATTTCTCTTTGAATCTAAATGCATACCATCAAAAATAGAATTAACATATTTTTCAGTTAATTCTTGCAGAACACCATAATAATTTTTACTATTGGCACTATTATTGTACATATCCCCCTCCTGTAAGATAAAATTTCGGATTAACATATTACTTAATATCAATAAGTTTTAAAAACATATTCTAAAAATTTTTCCAATTTCTTAACTACTTCTTTATCCAATTTTTCAACCCATCTTTTAGGTATATTTTCATATCCGAATTTTGCACCTGAAATACTTCCTGCAATCCCTGCAATTGTATCTGCATCTCCGCCGTGATTTACAGCTCCAATGATACAATCTTCAAAAGATTTCTTTTCACTCCAATAAATAGCATTATTGAAAGTATTTATAACATATCCACTAGGTTTTAATAAATCTCTCTTTTCTAAATTTAGATTTTTCCCTAAAATATGAGCTTTTATAACTTCCATATATTCCTTTAAAACATTTCTACAAATATTATTATTATGGGTAATATCTCCCTGAATAAAATTAAGTTCTACAGATTTTTCTGTATTTAATAATGCACAAGGCAAGGCTCTCATAAGACTTCCATTTCCCAAAGCAGTATTATCCTCTGCAATATAATTTCCGGACTCCTTATAAAAGGCTATTGCTTTTCTACATTGATTTCCAATGTCTTTAGGCTTAGTATCGTGCCAAGCTACAAAACTATCAGCCACATCTTTCTTAAAATTCTTAAACTCATTTTTCATAAGAACTTCCATAACACAAATTGACATCTGTGTATCATCTGTAACTTCTCCAGCCTTTAAATCAAGCCAACCCCCACCTACTATATCAGTTAGCTTTCCATATTCACTTTTTATTTCAGTAGCACTCATAAATTCAGTAGTCGCCCCCATCGCATCTCCAATTGTAAAACCATAGAGAGCACCCTTTAACCTATCTTTAATATTATTCATTACACACCACCATTATTTGCTTGTTTTGATAAACAATATTTTTTACTATTATTCCAAATACAATTTTTTTATTACTTGATTTAATGGTTTATCATATCCTATTACTTCTTTATCAACAATAGTAATTATTTCATCAGAAAGATTTTTTAAATTGTATCTGTATACTAAATTTTTTCTAGGATTATATATACCTAAATATTTTATTTTTTTAAATATTTTATAATTACTTCTTAATCCCATCCTCCAATACATCAGAATCTGTAAAGTATGATTCTTGGTAAAATATTTTTTTAAAACTTTCAAATCCCACAAAGTATCTTCTGTTAAAAAATCACCATCACCTGCAACAACGGTCTTTGTATAAGCATTAGTAAAGTCAAATCCAAACGAAGTAATTGGACCATACACTTTAGAAAAATTTATCGTTCTATTTACCATAATCCTAACATTTTTAATAGTAGCTTTATTAGGTTTTATTCTATTTATAGGAACATATCCTTGCTTTCCATATCTAACAACAACGTCAAAACCTGTTAATTTTATCGCATTAGATATTGATTTATCATCTAATCCTGTAATTTCTTTCATTAAAGATTCTGCCAATTTTTCTTTTTTTATTTCATTAGCTCCAACCCAAGAAACAAAAAATGCATCTTTTAGTTTTCCTGTTAGCATAAAACGCATTAAATAATCTACAGTCAAGCCAATTAAGATAGGATTTATATTGATATCTTCTTCAAGTTCTTCTTCTCCTGCTCCAAGAGTTTTTTCAACAAAATCCGTTCTTTTAATATATCCTCCACGAGGTTGCTTTACAAATTTTGCCCTTTGACTAACTGTCATCATTTTATCTAATTCTAAGGGTTGTAATTGTTGACCTATGACTGTTTCTCTTATTTTTTTTAAAATTTCTTCTTCAAAATCATCTTTCATAAAAATCTCCAAATCTTATTTATTTTGTCATTATATATTTTACTGCAATTTTTATAAAATTAATTCATAAATTAATAAATTTTCGCTACTTATTAACTTAAAATTGTTATTTGTTGCGATTTTTTGTGTTGCTAATTGTCTTTTATCGCATTCGATAATGAGTGAATGGATATTTTTATTTTTTGCATAGTCAATTAGTGATTTTGTTATTTTGTCTGCTATGCCCTGTCCCCAATAGTTTGAATTTAAGATAAAACCAATTTCGTAACTGTCTTTATTGTATTTGTGAAAAATAATATGTCCAATTAATTTTTTGTTTTCTTTATATTCTAAAGCAAATACTAGTGGAGGATAAGACAGAGCATTTTTGTTTAAAAAGTCTTTTGTGTCTTCTAAAGTGAAAGGTTCTTCAATGTATTCCATCACTTTAGGGTTACTTAATATCAGATATAGATCATCTACATCTGATTGTTTAAATTGTCTTATCCTACACCTTTTTGTTTCTATATTCAAAATATGTTCCAAGATTCTCACTCCTGATTATTTTCTATTCCACATCTTTTAATGATTCTATCATTGGAACTTTTTTAAGCATTATTTTTACTACGAAGTAAACAATGAATGTGAATAGTAGTGTTACTAATGCTGAGTAAATGTAGCTTATGAGTTTTACTTTGTTGAAAAATCTGATTGAGTCCATAGCAAGTTGTTCCATAATGTTTATGTGAAGGCTATATCCTACAAATATTCCCAAAAATATTCCTATCATTGTTAGTATTACGGTTTCTTTGTAAATATAATTATCAATTTCCAAAGGATAGAAGCCTAAAACTTTAAGTGTTGCAATTTCTCTTTTTCTTTCAGAGATATTTATATTACTTAAATTATATAGAACTACTATTGACAAAAAACCTGAACATATTACGATTAGTAAGATAATTGAGTTTACGCTGTAAGATGCATCATCTATTATTTTTTTCAAAGAGTAAATACTTATACCTTTTACTACAACGGAATTTTTTTCCAAATCATTTATTACTTTTTCAATATTGTCCTTACTTCCGTCATTTAAAAGCATTAATTTAGTATTTTTTATAGGTTTTCTAAAGAATGTCTGTTCATAAGTTTTTTCATTCATTATAAAGAAATTACCGACATGATTTTCAAAAATTCCCGCAACTACTCCTTTATATTCTTTATTGTTATTTATAAAGGTGATTTCATCTCCAACTGAAAGAGAAAATTTTTCAGCTAATTTTCTATTTATATAGATACCGTCATTTAATTTTTCAATTTTTTGCTCCCCATTGTAAAGTGCAAAGAATTTTGAAAAATCGCTCAAATTATCTGTTGTAAAAACGGCAATTCTTTCGTCAAAACTCTTATCTGATTTTATATTTACAGATGTTGTTGCTATATCAATACTTTCGTTAATATCCTTATCGGCTTTTATTTCTTCATCAAATTTATCCAAATCTTTTTGTAATGCCATCGGATTGTAAATAACTGATGTGTGATATTTTGTATATTTTGAGTATTGTAAATCGGAAACTCCGTCAAGGCTATCTTTTATTCCAAATCCAAGAACCAAAAGTCCCATACATCCCATTACACCTATTATTGTCATTGTAAGTCTTAGTTTATATCTGAATACATTTCTTAGAGTTGCTTTTTGTAAAAAAGAAAGTTCTTTCCAAATATAAGGTATTTTTTCCAGAAATACGAAATTTCCGGACTTAGGAGCTTTTGCTCTCATAAGTGATGAAATTTTTTCCTTTAGTGTTTTCATACAAGTTATATATGATACAAAAGCTGTGCAGAAAATTGCAATTAAAATTCCTACAGTAATTATTTCCGGATAGTAGTTGTCAAAAACTTTTGGAAATATAAAGGCTTTTAAGTATGAACCATATACAAGCGGAGAAATTATCTTAAATCCTAAAATAGTTCCTATTGCTCCCCCTATCAAACTCGCTAAAAGTCCATAGTAAAAATATTGCTTTGCAATGTCCATATTGCTATATCCTAATGCCTTTAATGTTCCTATCTGTATTCTATTTTCATCAACCATTCTAGTCATTGTTGTAAGTGATACCAAAAGAGCGATGAAATAGAAAAATAATGAGAATACATTTGAAACTCCATAAATTCCATTAGCTGCAAAATAAACTTTTGACGTCGCTGATGAACTGAATCCGTCTTCTATATTGTAAGTTGGCTCTATCAATTTAGATAAAATTTCATCTCCTTCAGAAATTTTACTGTCTGCCTCTGAAATTTTACTTTTGGCATCTTCTACTTCATCTTTTCCTTTATTTAATTTTAAGTTATTTTCTTCAATTTCCGCCTTTTTTTCTACTAATTTTGAATAGTATTCATCAAATTTACGCATTCCTTGTTTTGCTTGACTTTTCAATTCGTCCATTTTATTTTCTAAATTTTCAATTTCAAAAGCTAATTTTTTATCCCCTTCATCTAATTTAGAAATATTTTCTGAAATAACTGATAAATTCGTATTAACAGAATCTAAATTTTTTTGAATTGTCTGTAAAGCAATATTTAATTCAGCTAATTTTTTATTAATTTCTTCTTTCTTTGCCTTATATTCATTTTCGTCAATCAAATTTGAATTGTAATTTTCTTCAAGTAATCTCAATTCCTGATTTAAGGCTTTTATTCCTAATTCAATTTCCGTTTTCTTTTTTTCTAAATCTTCTTTGTTTTTTACCAAAGAATTATTTTTATCGACTAAATCTTCCCTATTTTTATATAACTCAGTCCTTTTCTCATACAAATTATTTATAGCATCTGTCAATTTATCTTGATTTTCATTTATTAAATTAATAAACTGATTTTTTTGGTAATTCAAATCTGCAAAAGCTCTTCTTAAATCTTTTCGACCATTTTCCAACTTTTCAAGATTTTCTTGTAATTTTTTTTCGTTTTCTTCAAGATCTAATTTATTTTTAGAAAGTTCTTCCTTATTTTCATCTAAAATATCTCGTTTTTGTGAGTAAATTAACTCATAAACTTCTCCGGCTCTATTTTTAAACATTTCTTGTAACATAAGTTTTTTATCATTTTTTAAATTTTCAAAACTTTTGCTATTCATATTCAAATTATTTAAGTCTGAGAAAATTATTTTTGCATACGAAAAGTAGGTGAAATCAAAAGTATCTTTTGAAACTATCGCCAAATATCCGTTTTCTGTAGTTCCCATTAGAAGTGTAGTTAAAACTTCAGGACTTTTGATAAAGCCTTTTACAGTAAATTTATTTTGTTTTAATTTTTTTACTTCGTCTTTAAAAATTCCAAATTTTTCAACATTTTTAAAGTCTATTTCATCCCCGATTTTGTATTTATCTCTCAATCTTTCATCCAATAAAATATCGGAGTCCGATGTAATATCTTCCCCTTCTATTACTTGAACGGTACTTATTTTTTCGGGCTTGTTTTCAATAGTAAAATCGACTTCTCGCTCTTCGTCTTTTAGATTTATACTATATCCATATTCAATATCTTTTAAATTTTCCAAACGGGAAATTATATCCTCATCTTCTTTTTGCAATCCAAAATTTGAAGAAATTTTAAAATCATATAAATTCCCTTCGCTAATGTGTTTATCTACACTTCTTCGCATTATATGTGGAGTTATTTTAAGTCCGACAAAGACCATTACTCCAAGTCCTATCATAAATACGATGGATAAAAATTTTGGAAATGTTCGAAAGATTGTTCTGTAAAAATTTTTAAACAATGTTTTTTTCATACTACCACTCAATTTCCTTTATGTCCTTTGGATTTTTATTTAAAATCACATTTTTTACTGTACTGTCGTTAATTTCAATAACTCTGTCCGCCATTGGTGCAATGGCTTGATTATGAGTGATTAAAATTACAGTTGTATTTGTACTTTTACATCTTTGATATAGAAGCTCTAAAATTTTTTTACCTGTATGATAATCTAAAGCTCCTGTAGGCTCATCACATAAAAGCAGTTTAGGATTTTTACACAGAGCTCTAGCTATTGCAACTCTCTGTTGTTCCCCTCCTGATAATTGGCTTGGAAAATTTTTAAGTCTATGAGATAATTCAACAGACTCCAAAACGCCTGTCGGATTTAAACTTTCCTTTACAATTTGTCCTGCCAGTTCAACATTTTCCAAAACAGTTAAGTTTGAAATTAAATTGTAAAATTGAAAGACAAAGCCTACATCATATCTTCTATAGTCATTTAATTGTCTTTTATTAAATTTACAAATATCTTTACCATCTATATAGATTTCTCCACTTGTAGCATCATCCATTCCGCCTAAGATATTTAGAATTGTAGATTTTCCTGCTCCTGAAGGTCCAACGATAACGCAAAATTCTCCATGCTCTATTTCGAAAGAAACATCCCTATTTGCAACAATTTCTGAACTCTTTCCTTCATTATATTTTTTATAAACGTTTTTAAATTCAACAAAAGCCATAATTCCCCCTGTTTCAATATATTCAATATATTTTTAAAATTATAAAATTATCCATATCTACCTAATTTTACTTTAGCACAAAACCGAAAAAAAATCAAGATTTGTAAATTTTATAAAATTAGTTATATCTTTTTCCAAATAACTTGTATATTCTCTAACTTTAATATCGTTTTCAAAAATATTTCATATTATTAATAAAAAATATTTATTTTTCAAACTTTATATTAAACTTTTTTATAGAAAAAACACTTGTATTATTTATTGCAAAATGGTATAATGAGAAAAAGAAATTAAGGGGTGGTTGAAATGTTAAATTTTGTACTTGGTCCATCAGGATCTGGAAAAACTAAATGGTTAATAGATAAAGCTAACGAAGAAGTGAGAAAGGGAAATGGAAATATCATTTTTATTGATACAGATGATTCTCATATTTTCAGCTTAGACCACAGTGTTAGATTAACAAATGCAAAAGAATATGAAATAGTAAATCTTGACAAATTATTCGGATTCATTTTCGGAATTGTTTCAAGAGATTATGATGTGGAAAAAATCTATATCGACGGTATCTATTCAATAATTGATCTTGATAGCGAAAAGCTTTGTAAATTTAAGAAAGATGTCGATGCACTTTGTGAAGATCACAAACTTGAAGTTTTTATGGGAATAAATATTCCTAAAGAAAAACTTTGTGAAGGTGGTCAAGCAAGTTGTGTAGAATTAAAATTAGACTAGATTTAAAAAGCATCGTTGGGATGCTTTTTTTGTGATATGAATATACCTACAGTACAACTTGAAAAATTTTTCAAAAAGAGAAATGAATTAATTACTGACCTTTCAATTGGAAAAATAGATAAAATTTCTTTTTTAGAAAAAAATTATGAATTGATACAAAATTTAAGTATGAAACCACTTTTAAATATATCCTCGCTGGAAGAAGGAATGTATAATTACCAATATTACAATATTCTAGCAAAGTTTTTTAAACAAAAATCAATTTTGTATTCAAATAATAGAAAAAAGCAAAAAAAGTATAATGAAAATCTTATGAAATCTAATAATTATTATGCAGAAAAAGATAAATATCTTTTTAAGATGATTGACTTTTTGGATGAAAATTCCACAGAGGCATATTTCATAGATATGAATTCAAAAAGACTTAATAATTCTCTTTATGAAATTGTAGTAAAGGATGTTGAATATGCAATTTTTCACTCTATGAATGATAAGATTTTAGAAAAATTGAAAGAAAAAAATATATTTATAAATGAAATTAGAATTTCAAAAATAAATGACTATGTTAATACTAATATTTAAAAGGTTGTGTAGCACATACACAACCTTCTTTTCTTAATAATTAAACATTTCTAAAAACTTTGTCAATAACTTCTTTTAGTGTTTTAGATTTTTCAACTTTTAATGTTTTTAAATTCTTTATATCCACAACTTCATTTGAAATATATACCTTTTTGTAGCCCATTCTGTCAAGTTCTATTAATCTTTCACTTAAATTCGGAACTTTCTTTAATTCTCCTGTAAGTCCAACTTCTGCGATAAAGACATTATATCTTGGAACCGCTTTATTTAAAATCGAAGACGCAACAGAAATAATTACAGCCAAATTTACAGATTGCTCTGATATTTTTAGTCCTCCCGTAGTCTTTAAAATTACATTTTTATTATATAAATTAAATCCGGCTCTTTCTTCTAAAATTGAAAGCAATGTATTTAATTGATCTTTTTTAAGACTGTCCCCGATTCTTGCAGGATAACTTGTAAAAGACTGTGAAACCAAACTTTCAACTTCAACAACTAACATTCTGCTTCCCTCTTTTACAACGGACAACACACTTCCACAAATATCTTTCTCTCTTTGAGTTACAAAAAATTCTGATGGATTTTTAATTTCCAAAAGTCCGTACTCTTCCATTTTAAAAAGTCCGATTTCTCCCGTTCTTCCAAATCTGTTTTTTGTACTTGTAAGAGTTCTTAAACTTTCATCAGACTCTCCCTCTAGTAGTAAAACTGAATCCACCATATGCTCCAAAGTCCTAAGTCCTGCCATTTCATCTTGTTTTGTCATATGGCAAACTATAAAGACTGCTCTTGGCTTTTTATTATTTTTTGCAATTCTAACCAATTCATTTATACATTCGACAGTCTGTGTCGGAGAACCTGCTCTTGAAGGAATTGAACTTAACATAACAGTTTGAATACTGTCTAAAATTACAATTTCAGCGTCAACCTCTTCAATTGAATTTAAAGCCTCATCCATACTTTGTGTAGATTGAATCCAAATATTTTCAGGAATTTCCTTTACAATTCTATTTGCCCTCGACTTTATCTGTGATGAACTTTCCTCTGCAGAAATATATATAGTTTTTACATTTTTACTCGCAAAGTCTAGTGCAAGTTGTAAAAGCAATGTACTTTTCCCACAACCGGGTCTTGCAGTTAAAATATTTACACTATCCCTTACAATTCCACCACCTAAAACACGATTTAACTCATCTATTCCGGTTATAAATCTATCATTTTCATTTACATTTACATTTTTTAACTTCTCAACTTTTCCCTTTGCAACAATTTTATCGCTAGAGCTTTTTACATCGGAAACTTCAATCTCTTCTATCGTTCCCCAACTACCGCAAAAACTACATTTTCCTTGCCAACCCAATGACTCTTTTTTGCAATTTGAACATATATATTTTTTCTTTATCTTCATTTTAATCACCAACTATATTTTAATGTAAAAATTTTTAAAAAGCAATAGGAAGAATTTAACCTATCGTGTCTATTAAAAAAATTTAATGAAATTCACTTTCGCTTTTTGTATTGACTTTTGGAATTCTTTGTAGTATATTAAATTTGAATGAATATTTTTATATAAAGGAGATAAAAAAATGGATGTTTACGAAAAAGCCTTGTTGCTTCATGAACAATGGCAAGGAAAACTATCAACAGAATTAAAAGCAGAATTGAATAATGCTGAGGATTTAACTTATGCATATACTCCGGGTGTTGCAAGACCTTGTATGGAAATAAGTAAGGACCCTTCTTTAGCTTATAAATATACAAGCAAAGCTAATACTATTGCTGTTATTTCTGATGGAACTGCTGTTTTAGGTCTTGGAGATATAGGTCCTGAAGCGGCTATGCCTGTTATGGAAGGAAAGTGTTGTTTATTTAAAAAATTCGGTGGAGTTAATGCTGTTCCTCTAGTTTTAAATACAAAAGACCCTAAGGAAATTATTTCAATTGTAAAAGCTCTTGCTCCTACATTTGGTGGAATTAATCTTGAAGATATTTCTTCTCCAAGATGTGTTGAAATTGAAAGAACATTAATAGATGAACTTGATATTCCGGTATTCCACGATGACCAACATGGTACTGCAATAGTTGTTACAGCGGCTTTAATCAATGCATTAAAATTAGTTAAAAAAGAAGCTAAAGATGTTAAAGTTGTTGTTTCAGGAGCCGGTGCTGCAGGATATTCAATCATAAAATTAATTATGATGTTGGGTGTTGAAAATGTAATAGCATTCGACTCAAAAGGTGCAATCAATAAAAAACATTCAGAAAATTATAATTTTGTAAAGAAAGAATTAGCTGAAATAACAAATAAAGAACAAAAAGATATGACTATGAAAGAAGCATTTGTAGGCGCTGACGTATTCATAGGAGTAAGTCAAAAAGATTTAGTTACTAAAGAAATGGTAGCTTCAATGAATAAAGATGCGATTGTATTTGCAATGGCAAATCCTCAACCTGAAATTCTTTATGCAGATGCAAAAGAAGCCGGAGCAAGAGTTGCTGCAACAGGAAGATCAGATATGCCTAATCAAATTAACAATGTAGTTGCTTTCCCTGGAATTTTTAAAGGTGCTTTAGAAGCAAAGGCTAAGAAAATTACTGATGAAATGAAATTAGCTGCAGCATACGGACTTGCAAGTATGATTCCTGATGACAAAATTAGAGAAGATTATATTATTGTTTCCGCTTTTGAAGAAAATGTTGCTGATACTGTTGCGAAAGCAGTTTCAGAAAAAGTTAAATAGTAAATATTTAGTATTAAAATCCTCAACAAATGTTGGGGATTTTTTGTTTATAATGTTTTTTTGATGTATCGAAGATACATTTAGTTTTACTTGTAAACAAGTAAAACTATGAGATCTCTCGACTTTATTCGCTTCGCTCATTACGGTCGAGATGACGTATTAGGGGAATTTCTTTACCAGTTGTTATGACGTGAAACTTTTTGTTTACTTAACGATTTTTTTAAAAGATTATTTACTGTTCACGTTAAACTATTATACGAAGATTTTTCCTTATACGTCATCTTGGCTGACACGTTAGCGAAACTGATTCTAGCCCTAACTTTTGCTGTTTACAAGAAACAAAGTTAGGGCTAGATTGACTCCGTTATACTCCGCTCAAGATGACGTATTAGGCACATTTCTTTAGTAATTGTTATGACGCGAAACTTTTTGTTTACTTAACGATTTTTTTAAAGATTATTTACTGTTCACGTTAAGCTATTGAACGAAGATTTTTCCTTGCACGTCATTTCGACCATAGCGGAGAAATCTCACATTTTTGTTGCAAATAAGAACCCCACCCTTCCACGATGCTTTGCATCGGGTGGGTTCCCGGGAACCTTGTTGTTTCACAATAAAAATGAATGTATCGGAGATACATAAAAAATAAATTTGAGAATACAAAATGGATTGTCGTTTATCGACAATCCATTTTATTAACTCAAATATTTAAAAACAGTTCCTAAAACTGCACACATTCCCTTGTAAAACAAACTTTCTTCAACATCAAATTTGCTATGATGATGAGGATAAATTTTATCACCCTCGTGAAGCTTAGGGTTTGAAAGCATAAAGTAAGTTCCTTTTGCTCTTTGTAAGAAGTAAGCAACATCTTCTCCACCCATACTTGGATTTTTTATTATTTCAACTGAATCCTCTCCTAAAACTTCTTTTGTGTTTTCTATAAAAAATTCAGTAAATTTTTCATCATTCATTACTACCGGATACATAAAGTGATAAATTGTTTCAGCTTCACAATTATAAGTTTTTGCAATCCCATCTGCGATTTCTTCAATTCTCTTTGCAATAAATTCTCTAACTTTTTCGTCTAAAGTTCTAACTGTTCCCTTGATGTAAACAGATTCCGGAATTACATTATGAGCAGTTCCTCCTCTAATTATTCCGATAGTCAAAACTGCATTTGAAATTGGATTTATTTCTCTTGAAATTATCTTTTGAAGTCCAAGCACAATTTCTGATGAAACTACAATCGGATCTGCTGACAGATGAGGTGTTGCAGCATGCGATGATTTTCCTTTTACAGTTATTTCAAAAATATCAGCAGATGCCATTATGGCTCCTGTTTTTACTCCTATTTTCCCATATTCAATAGGAATTAAACAGCCTTCGTGAAGTCCTATTACCGCATCAACTTTCGGATTTTCCATACAGCCCTCTTCAATCATAGGTAAAGCCCCTCCCGGCGTTTCTTCTCCGGGTTGGAAAAATATTTTTACTGTTCCTTTAAGTTTATCTCTATTTTCGTTTAATATCATACAAGCTCCAAGGGCCATAGCAGTATGTCCATCATGTCCACAAGCATGCATATTTCCATTTGTAGATGCAAAAGGAAGTCCTGTTTCTTCAACAACCGGAAGTGCATCACTATCCGCTCTTATCGCTATACATTTTCCCGCTTGTTCTCCGTCAATTTGAACAACAATTGCATTTCCATTTAACAATTTTTTGTAGTTTACACCTATTTCATCTAAAACTTTTGAAATATATTCCATTGTCTTTGGCAGTTCCAACTCCAATTCCGGAATTTGATGTAAATCTCGTCTTATTTTTATAACTTTCTCTTCTTTTTCTTTAACTAATTTTATAATATCCATGAAAAACTCCTTGTTTTTAATTGAATTAATATAGCTATATAATACCACTTTTTACAACAAAAAAATAGAGTTCCCCCTATTTTAAGCAATAACTTCTTTTTGAAATTTTTCTTCATCACTATTTACACTATCAGCCAATCCCTCGTCCAATATTCCATTAAGAACAGGAGTAAGAAATTTTCTGATAAGTTGTATAAAAGGTCCTGTAAAAAATGTTATAATTAATGTTCCAATTCCGACAGTACTTCCCAATGAAAAGCCTATTATAACAAGTATAAAATCTGAAACAACTCTTACAGTTCTGTAAGGAAATTTTATTTTATCACTTATCAATTCAGAGATTCCATCAGCTGCTCCAACACCTAACCCCGCAAAGATGTAAACTGCAACTCCGATAGATATGATAAATGTTCCTATTAAACAAATTATAACTCTATAAACTAAATGTATATCTTGTAAATTAATCCATCCAAAAAGAAAATTCATAGTTTCAACTGTATAACCTACTGTAAAAATAGCCAAAATTGATGATATATTTATATATTTTTTATCCACAAAGAATATTATACTTAAAAAAACTAAGTTAAAAATTACTGCACAATTTCCATAGCTTAATCCTAAATGTTTGGACATTCCAAGCTGAACTGTACTTGCAGGATCAAATCCCAAATTTACTTTTATTGTTAAAAATACACCTATTCCCAATATAATCATTCCGATTATAGTCATAGCAGTCCTAATAAATAATTTATCTTTTTTCATATTTTTATCTCCTAAACGCACATACAATCATTTTATAAAAAATAAAAAAATTTGTCAATATTTAAAAATGAATTTATAAAGTATTCTGTATTTAAAGAATTTTGTTAATTTATTTAAAATTATACTTTATCTAAAAAAATAGTTGACATGTTTTTACAAAAGTGTTACTATGGTATTGTGGTAAATTATTTTTTATTTGAAAAGATAAGATTCCCTGATACCATCCGATGTCAAGCATCGTGGAAGAGTGGGATTACCATTCATTATTACATATTTTTAATATTTAGTTATTCTAGTATAAAAGCGGAGGTGTGCTATGAAAAAACTATTAAAAACTATCCTAATTTTATTTGTTTCTATTTCTTTGGTATCTTGTTCAAAGACAGAAAATCCAAAAGCGCCAAAGAAAGTTGAAAAATCAGGAAAGTTATTCCCGGAAAACAAAGATAAATTAGTATTTGACAAAAGAAGAGTAGGTACTTTGAACAAAGTTAATTGTGACATTTTTAAAAATTTGGTGAAAGAAAATGGAAATGATAAAAATATATTTTTATCACCTATGTCAATACAACAATCTATTTATATGATTTCTCTAGCCACAGATGATAGAGAAGATCTAAGCGGTTTAACTTCTATCATTAGTGGTCATATTCTAAATTTGAAATTAAAAAATTCATCCCTATCAAACTTAATTACATTAAATTTAGAAAATATCAAAGGTGAAACAAAAGAAATTAAATATGATAATATTAGAACAGTTAAAAACTCAAAAGAAGCAAGTGAATACTATCAAGATTTTCAATATTCTATATTAAAAGAAGTTTTGGATGATAAAGAATTAGACAATACTTCTATAGCCGGTTTTTTTAGTGCAGTACATTTTGAAGCAAAATGGGATCAAGCATTTAGCAAAGAAAAAACTGAAAAACGAGATTTCACAAAACTTGACGGCACAAAAATACAAGTAGATACAATGCTTAATACATTTAAAAATGTAAAAGGTATATCAGATAATAATATAGATATGTTTGCGATTAAAGCAAATGGTTCAAATATTTATTTCATAAGAAAGAAAAATAACGATATGTTAGGAACCGGAGACTTGTTATTTTATATTTTAGGTTTAAAAGAAAGCACTGAAACTTATGACGTAAATTTCTATTTACCAAAAATAGATATAAAATCTAGTGTTGACTGTAAAAGTTCTTACAAAAAATTTGTTTCAGAAAAACTATTTAATTCTTTTAAACTTGAAAAATTATTGGGAGATGCTGAAATTAAAATAACTGAAGCTAAGCAAAATTCGATTTTAAAAATTGATGAAAATGGTATAAATGTTAAAGATGCAGAAAAAGCATCAAAAGAATCAAATGGTGTCGCAAAAAACGGTGAATTAACAGTAAAAATGGATGGACCTTTTTATATTGTTATTGAAGACATTGAAGAAAACACTAATACTGAAATGATAACTTTTTCATCATATATAGCTGACCCAAGTAGTAACAAATAGAGATTGCCGGTCTTAATTATAATAGTAAATACAATTAGAAAAATATTAATAATTAAAAAATTAGAGAAATTGATTTTTTCAATTTCTCTTTTTATGATATAATATTAATAACTTTATGCCTTATGATAAAGTTATTAATATTTCATCATAATTACATCAATTTATTTATTAAAAAGGAATTATGATATAATAAGTATATATTTATGCCTTTTGATAAAGTTATTAATATTTCATCATAGTTACATTAATTTAGTTTTAAAAAGGAAACTATGTTATAATATTAATGGCTTTATGCCTAATGGTAAAGCTATTAATATTTCATCATAGTTACATTAATTTAGTTTTAAAAAGGAAACTATGATATAATATATATATAATACATTAATCAAAATATTAGAGGTGAAATTTTGAAACAAGCCATATATAGAGAATTTAGGCCAAAGGATTTTACAAGAGTTGTTGGTCAAGAACATATAGTCGAAATTTTAAAAAATCAAATAAGAACAGGAAATTTAGGTCATGCTTATCTATTTTCAGGAATCAGAGGAACAGGAAAGACGAGTTGTGCCAAAATTTTCGCTCGTGCGGTGAATTGCTTAAATCCGATTGACGGAAATCCTTGTAATGAATGTGAAAATTGTAAGATGATTTTAAATGACAAGGCACTTGAAGTAGTCGAAATGGATGCTGCAAGTAATAGACGTATTGACGATATAAGGGAATTAAAGGAAAAAGTAATCTATCCCCCACAAATCGTAAAATACAAGGTCTATATAATAGATGAAGCCCATATGATTACAAATGAAGGCTTTAATGCTCTTTTAAAAATTTTAGAAGAACCACCTAAACATTTAATTTTCATACTTGCGACAACTGAAATTGACAAACTTCCTGATACTATCATTTCAAGATGTCAAAGATTTGAATTTAAAAGAATTAATAATTCAGATATAGTTAAAAATATAAATTATGTTTTAAATAATCTAAATGTCGAAGTGGAAGAAGATGGAATTAATTTGATTTCAGAACTTTCTTCCGGGGCGATGAGAGATGCATTAAGTCTTTTGGATCAAGTCGTTGCTACGGGAAAAGAAAAAATTACCATTGAAGATATAAATGAATGTTTGGGACTTGTGAACCTGAATATGTTATTCGAGCTTTCAAAGTCAATTTTAAATTCTTCAAAAAATGAGACAATAGAAACTTTTAGAAATTTAGTTGAAAACGGAAAGACTCCACATAATATTATTATTGATTTAATAAAACATTTCAGAAATATAATTTTAGTAAAGAGTGTAAAAAAAGAACTTACGACTCTAAACGATGTTGAGTATAAGAGATATTTTGAACATTCAAATAAATTTGAAATAGCTGAGCTTATTTACATTTTAGAAAATCTTTTAGATGTCGAAGATAAGATGAAAAAAAGTGATATGCAAAATGCTCTAGCTGAACTTTTAATTATAAAAATCTGTTCATTTAAAAAAGAAAAGTCGGAAATGGAAAAGAGAATTGAAACTCTTGAAAAAATCATTAAAAGTGGAAATTTAAAAGTTGATATTGTAGAAAATGTAGATTCTACAATAGAAGTAGAAAAAGAAAAAAATATTGAATCCGCTAAAAATACAGAAGATTTAGAATATTTTAAATATATTGAAAATGAAATAGAATCAGAAGATTCAGAAAATATTGAAGCTATTGACAATGTTGAAAATGTTGAAGATACAGAACACTCCAAAGAAAATAATGAAGATATTTATGAAAAGATTGACTTAACTCCTTTTAAGGATGTTTTAAAAGAAACTATTTTCAAAAAAACAGTATCCAAACTTTTTGATGAGAGTGTAAAAGAAATTTACTATTTTCCAAAAGAAAATTTCTTACATATTGACTGTAAAGAATATTTATTTAAGTTTGGAAGTTATAAATTAGATGAAAATAATTCTTTCATTTTAAAGGAAACTGTTGTTTTAAATGAATTTTTTACAAAGGTTAATATGCCGGTTCAAAATTCTTTGACTGTTTATGCAAATTTTATAGATTAGTTCAGACTGTTGTTGATTTTTAGCCTATTATATTGTCTAGAATGGAGGTATGCTATGAAAAAACTATTAAAAACAATTTTTTTGATGTTCATTTCAATTTCTTTAGTATCTTGCACTAAGGCGGAGAAATTATTTCCTGAAAACAGAGAAAAACTGGTATTTGATGCATCCCAAACCGGTAATGCAAATAAGGTCAATTTAGATATTTTTACAGCTTTATTAAAAAATAAAAAAAATGACGAAAATTTAGTTTTATCCCCTATTTCAATACAAAGATGTTTAGATTTAATCTCTCTTTGTACTGATGACAGAGAAAATTTACCCCTTTTTAAATTTTACGATCAATCACATCTTCAAAATTTAAAATTTAAAAATACTAAGTTGGCAAATTTGATTTTAATAAACTTACAAAATATCAAAGGTGAAACTAAAAATCTTAATTACGACAATATTAAAACAGTTAAATCAGCAACTGAAGGAACAAAAGTTTATCAAGATTTTCAAAAATCCAACTTAGATGAAATTTTGGATAAAGAAAAAATATCTGATGATGTTGTAGCCAGTTTTATTGACGCGATAAATTATGAGGTAAAATGGAAACAACCATTTGACGAAAAAAAGACTGAAAAAAGAGATTTTACAAAATCTGACGGCACAAAAATACAAGTTGATACAATGTATAATCATTTTGAAAATGTAACAGCTATATCTAATGATGTAATGGAAATATTTTCTATTAGGTCAAATGATTCAAATATTTATTTTATAAAGCCTAAAGAAGAACATAATTTTTCTGCAGAACAATTACAAGATCTTATAAATACTTTTAAAGAAAGTAAGGAAAGATATGAAGTAAATTTCTATTTGCCAAAAATAGATATTAAATCACAGGTTGATTTTATGAATCTATTTCCAAAGATTGGACTTGGCAAATTGCTAAATGAATTCAAAATAGAAAAATTATTGCCTGATATGAATGTTAAGGTTTGTAAGGCTAAACAAACTTCTACATTAAAAATTAATGAAAAAGGTGCAAAAGCAAAAGCAGTAACAAAAATAGATGTTAAAGAAACAAGTATGCCTGTGGAAAACAAAAATATTGATATTAAAATGGATAGACCTTTCTATATCATTATAGAAGACCATGACGAAAACAGCAAGGCAGATTTGATAACTTTCACAGCATATATTGTAGATCCAAGTAAAAAATAAATTTAGTTTAAAGGCAGTATCGGATTTAATCCGATATTGCTTTTTTTAGTCTTTACAAAATTATATATACTTTATCTTATTATTGTAAATTATTGATTTATCCTTAAAAAAATGCTATTATAAAGTATAAATTTTGAAGTTTTATGTTATTTGATTAACAAAAAAATTTTATTAAAAACAAATTTGAGATTAAATAATTTGATTATTTAATTTTTTTTTAGGAGGTAATTATGGCTAAAGGCGGTTTCCCTAAATTCGGCGGTGGCATGAATATGGGCAATATGATGAAACAAATGCAAAAAATGCAAAGAGAACTTGAAAATACGCAAAAACTTTTAGATGAAGAAGAAGTTTCTGCAACATCAGGTGGTGGAGCAGTTGAAGTAACTGTTAATGGAAAAAAAGAAGTTTTAAGTATCAAACTTGATCCTGAAGTTGTTGATCCTGATGATATAGAAATGTTACAAGATTTAATTATGACAGCTATAAATGAAGCTAATAGAAAAGCTCAAGAAAAACACGATTCAGAAATTAATAAAATAACAGGTGGAATTAATATTCCGGGATTATAAAAAATGAACAATTACACTAAATCTATAGATGAAGTTATTCACTATTTGTCAAAACTTCCATCTATCGGAAGAAAATCTGCAACTAAAATGGCTTTGAAAATTTTAGAAATGGATGATGATTTTACTATTGAGTTTGCAAAAAGTCTTATTAATATGAAAAAGAATACTCATCATTGTAAAATTTGTGGAAATTTAACAGAAGATGAAATCTGCAATATTTGTGCTGATGAAAAAAGAGATAAGTCAATTATTACTATTGTAGAAGATATGCAAGGTGTAATAAGCCTTGAAAAAACTAAAGTATATAAAGGAACTTATCATATTTTAAATGGTCTTGTTACTCCAAGAGAAGGAATAACTTTAGACGACTTAAATGTAGATTCACTTTTAGATAGAATTGAAAAAGATAATGTAAAGGAAGTTATTTTCGCCATAAGTCAAACAATTGACGGCGAATTAACTGAAATTTATATTGTAGATTTACTAAAAAATTTCAAAAACTTAAAAATTTCAAAGATTGCTAATGGAATTCCTATAGGTAGAAGCATAGACAATTATGATGAATTAACATTTTTAAAGGCATTAGAGGACAGAAGAGAGATAGAATATTAGGTTTCTAATGTTTATGGGGGAAAATATGAAATCGACAAAGAACAATTTTATTTCAGGTGTTCGACATTCAATACCTATATGGATAGGTTATATCCCATCAGCAATTACTTTGGGAATTCTATGTAATACTAATTCACTAGGTTTGTTACATGCTTTTTTAAGTTCTTTTGTTTTATATTCGGGTGCTGCCCAATTTATGTTGGTAGGTTTTTTGACATCAAGTGTTCCGCTTTTCGGAATTGCAGTTTCCGTATTTTTATTAAACACAAGACTATTCCTTATGTCTGCTACTCTTGGAGCAACAGTAGATAAGGTAAATCATAAAGCGTTCCCTATTGTAGGATGGTTACTAACAGATGAAAGTTTTTCTATACTTTCATTTAATAAAGACAAAGTAAATACAGCTTTTACACTTGGTGTGCAAATTCCACCTTATTTTATTTGGGGAATTTTCACAATAGTGGGTTACTTTTTGGGAGATTTTTTACCACAAAATTTAAAGGTTGCTTTCAGTGTCGGTCTTCTTGGACTTTTCGTAGCACTATTAGTACCGAATGTGAAAAAACATTTAGTAACTGTAAGAGTTGTCATCGTGACAGCAATAATATACTCTATTATCTATTATACAAAAATGTTTCCTCTAGGTTGGGATATAGTTTTTTCAATAATACTTTCTTCAATAGTAGGTATATTCTTAATTGGAGATGAAACTTTAGAAGATAAAGAAGAAATAAAAGAATAAGGAGAAATTATGGACAAATATTACTATTATATAGTCGGCACATTAATCGCCGCAGCTGTAACAATAATTCCAAAAGTTCTTCCACTATTCTTTCTTAAGGGAAAAACTTTTAATAAGAAACTAATGACTTTCTTTAAAATTGTACCCTATACTTCCATGTCGGTACTAATTTTAAGAGAAGTCTTGGTTGCAGAGTCAGCCAACAAATTAATGTTTACGGTTACAATTGCAGTTGCTTCAGTAGTTTCGTATATAACTAGAAATATGGTACTTACTGTTTTTGCATCAATACTTACAACATTTTTATATATAAATTTTCTTATATAAGTATTTAAGGAGCTTTAAGCTCCTATTTTTGTGCAAAAAAAGATACTGAATAAAATCAGTATCTTTTGTAAATCATTATTAATTTATTATAATTTAACAAATATTATTTATGCTATCCAATATAGGTTTGAAATTACTGAAATCTATTTTTTCATAGTTTCTAATAATATATAAAGAAAACTCATGTTTCCCATATTCAGTTTTTGTATTATATTTATCATTTTTATTAAATGTTTTTCCACCTATAACAACACTTCTTACTTTTGAATCATATAAATCTTCTATTTCACATTGTTTCATTCCATCTATAAGTGGTACACTCTGTATATATAAATTAGATATTATATTTTTTATTATTTCATTCTTTAAATTAATGAGATTTTGATTAACAACTTTAGTTTTGTTATTCTTTTTTTGTTTTTGAGAATTAATGTGATTTAGAAATTTTCTCAACGGATAATCACTATTATTCTGTTCGTTATCAAACAAAAGAAATACAGGTTTTTTATTTAGTGATTCTCTATCCATTGTAACATTTTCAAAAAATTCACAAAAATTTCTACACTGACAATTTCCTGTGTAGAAATTATAAATATTTTTCATAGCATCTGCTCCATCTTCAACTATTCCCAAAAAATACTTTAATCTTTTAGTCTTTCTTAAAAATCTAATTTTAAAATCAAAACTTCCATCTTCTTTTAGTGAAATAAGCTTTGGATAATCTTTATAGTATTTCTTTAATGCCGCTTTAATATGAACTATATCTGTTTTTCCTTCAGTTACAATAGTAGGCTTTGAAGGATTAAAAAAATACTTATAGAATAAAAATTTTTGATACTGTTTTTCTCTAGTATTAAGTCCAGAAATATATTTTTTATTAGACTTTAATTTTTCTTTATCTTTATCTTTTTCTTCCTCTTTATCTTTGTTTTTATGTGCATTTTTGTATTTGTTTTTGTCTTTATCTTTATCTTTATAGTTTTCTTTGTCTTTGCCTTTTTTTAAATTTTCCAACTCATATACTATCTTATTATTTTCTTTGTCTATTTGATTTATAAAAGCAAATCGTCCTTCTAACTGATTTAAAGTTCCCTTTTTTCCATTAATAGAAAACTCTCCTGTTTTATATAATTCATTTGCCATTGCTCTTGTTTTTTTTATAAAAGATTTATTTGCATTTAATTTTTTATTTACCGTTAATCCTGTAACTTCTTGACGCGAAGAAAAGTACTCAAGTCTTGTCTTATTTTGATTAATTTTAAATCCACTTTTTTCTAAAATATCTATAAGCTTTTCTATAAATTCCTTATATGTAAATATAAAATTTTTTTCATTAGTTGAAAAACTCATATCATCTACATATCTTGTATAATCTAATTTATATTTTTTTGCTAAATTCAATATTCTAATATCAACAATATTAAATATTAAATTTGAAATAATTGGAGAAGTTGGTGCTCCTTGTGGCAATTTGCCATTATAACATGTCAATTGAGCTGTTAATGTAGCCATTTCGTTTGAAAATTTAAATTCTTTATTTTTTTCAAAATATCCTCTTACCCTTCCGAAATGGAAAGATGGAAAAAAATCTAATATATCAACATTTAATACATACCTTTTATTTCTATGTATTTTTGCATTAGAAAATATATTTTTCCCTTTTACAAATCCATGAGAAATATTTAGTTTTATTCCCTTATCTTCTATGTACTTATTATGAGTTTCATTCAAAAATTTTCCTAATTTTCTCTGAATATACTTTAAATTTTTTTCTGGTGCTTGTATTATTCTATATTTACCATTCTTTTTAAGAATTCTAAATTCTTTATAAGAATTTTCTATTTTTTGATTATAGAGAATATTACTTAATACTTTATTTCTAATATGTATTAATTTAGATAAATTTTTTCTCTCTTCTTTATAATTATTCATATCAAAACAAAAAATGCGTATGGTTACTCATTATGACGTAATAAATATTTTAAACGCCTTTTAATAAATAATTTTAAAGAAATGTCACTTCTTGGCAACATTTATATCAATGCTTGCTAAAACTCAAGCACAAAATCTAACCATACGCAATTATATTATATCTCCTTTATATATTTTTTTCAATACTTATCAATTAATTATTAACAAATACAAATATATATTAAATTTAAAATACATTTTTATTCTTGTTCTATCTTATCAGTTAATCTTTCCATTTCGTCAATTAGACTTCCGATATACTCAATTGTATTAAGAAGCGGTGCATCTGTCGTAACATCAACATCTGCCATTTTTGCAAGATCTACCGGATTTTTACTTCCACCGGCTTTTAATACTTCAATCCATTGTGCAGCCTTTGAATTATCCTTTAAAATATTTAGACACATTTGTGTTCCGATTGTTAAACCTGCACTGTAAGTATATGAATAAAGTCCCATATAGTAATGAGGTTGTCTCATCCATGTTCTTTCAACTCCATCTGCAAGTTCAACATCTTCACCAAAGAATTTTTCCATAGTTTCTTTAAAAAGTGTATTTAAAGTTTCGGCATCAACAGCTCCACCTTTATCTATAATTTTATAAACTTCTCTTTGATAATATGCTTCTAAGAAATGTGTTACGAAATTATGATAATATGTTTTTGAAATTATTTCTGAAATAATCCATCTTCTTTCCCTATCAGTCTTTGCATTTTCAAGTAAATAATGAGCCATAATCAATTCATTTGTTGTTGAAGGTGCTTCTACAAAATAAGTTGAACAATCAACATTTAAAATATTTTGATTTTGGTGACAAAGTGAGAAATGTCCACCATGTCCAAGTTCATGAGCAACTGTAAGGATGTCGGACATATTTCCTGACCAAGTTAAAAGTACATAAGGATGCACTTTATATGGACTTGCACAGAAAGCACCTGAGGCCTTTCCTTCATTATCAACATAGTCTATATATCTATTATCAAAAGCTTTTTCCAAATAAGATTTGTAATCATTTCCTAAAACTGATAATCCATCAATTACCATATTTTTACATTCATCAATACTGTAAACTTTTTGGAATTCAGAATCTAAAGGCATTTTCATATCTGAAAAAGTCATTTTATCTAATTTATTTACTCTCTTTAAAAGTCTTGCATATTTTCTAATATGTGGTGCAAGTTTTTCCATAATAACATCACATTGTCTATTATACATATCCATTGTAACTTCTTGTGAAGCTAAAAGATAATCAAAAACACTGTCGTATTTTCTAACTTTAGACATTGCCTTATCTTGTTGAACATTGCTATAATATGCACTTGCAAATGTATTTTCATATTTTGCTAAAGTCTTGTAGAATTTTTTAAAAGCCTCTCTTCTAAATTCAGTATTTGAATCAACTTCAAAACATCCTTCAAAAATATTGTAAGTCATTGGAGTTTTTACACCATTTACTTCAACATCTTCAAAAGATAAATCTTGCATTTTTGATTGTTGATATACTCTATAAGGGGTTTCAAAACTTCCTGATAAAGCTGAGAGTGTGCTTTCAACTTCTTTTGATAAAGTATGATCTTTTCTGTCTAAAAGTTTTTCTAAAAATCTTCTATTTTCAGAATTTTCTTTCATAGCCTTTTCTATAATTCTTTTATCATTTGCTAAGATTTCAGTTTCTACAAAGCTAAGTTTGGCATAAACCGGAGCAATGGTATTTTCAAAATCTACCATTCTTTCAAATTGTTCTTTTCCACCTAAATCTGTTTCATAATCCAAACTTGCATAATTTGCAGTTAAATCAATCAATACATAAATAGGTTTTAAATCTTCCAAACAACTGTTAATAGTACAATAACAGTCAAGTTTTCCTTCATAAATCTTTACAAGTTCATCTGTTTTTTCAACAATTTCCTTAAGAGCCTTTTTGTAATCTTCTTCTGTTTTAAAAAGATCACTCAAATTCCAAGTTAAACTTTTATCAACTTCATTTCTTTTCATATCATACCTCCAAAAATGTTTTCTCCTACAATATTTATTCTACCATATTTTAAAAAATTTTTCACTAAATTAATAAAAAATATTAATTAAATTATCAAAAAATCGAGATAAAATGATAATGAATCATCTTAATCCCGATTTTAATACAAATATCTTAAATTTACCTTAAAAATTTATTACAAATTAAATCTTTATTAATCACAAATAGCTATAATTCTATAAAAATCCGCTTCCCAACTATTTCTTGATTTTTTTATATACTCCTTTGCTTCTTCAAAATTTTCATCAAGCCATTTGTCAACATCTTCGTTTTTGGAAAGCATATCATAAAATTTTGCTTCATCAACTTCGGAATGAATGCTTTGATAGCATCTTGTAATTTTTAAATTACCTTTTTTATCTCTGGTAACAGTAAGCTCAAGTACTACAGAATTTCCGCTAATTTCATCAGATTTAGAATAAGCAAATTCAGTTATAACCTGCAAATTAAAGTTAAAGATATTTCCATCTTGCTTCCACTTTTCAACATCTACAGGTTTTACCGTAACTTCGTATCTATAGTAATAATTATCCAATTCTTTATTCTTTAAATCATTATACTTAATTTTATAATTCATAAGTTTTAGGACATCTTTTGAAAAATAGAACTCTAAATTATTCTTTTCACCCAAATCTTGATTTTTATAAAATTTGTAAATGGCGTCTGAAGCAAAATCCACTTCTTTGGAAAATGTATTCTCTTTATCCTGAATTTCATCTTGAACATCTTTAGCTACGGATTTATTTATACTAAAAGACCATAATACCAATATGGAGAAAAAGCTAAATATTATAAATCTTTTTATTTTCATAATAATCCTCCTACAAAATTATTTACATAAAACAGCCCTACCAATTTAATTATACCATACTTTTTTTGTTTGTCTAGTGATATTGTATTAAACTGTTATGCTGTAAAATATAATATTTTTCTTTAATTTTTATAAAAAATATATAATATACATAAAATTTCTTTATAAAAAACCGTTTTTACTATTGAGTTTTTTATGAATTTCTTGTAAAATATGTTTAGACAAAATACAATTTTTCTTAGTTTTGATATTTTGATTTTTTTATTTTTAAGGAGAGGGAATGTAATGAACAAAAAGAATAGCACAATTGATATGTTAACATTTGGTTTTGCACTTTTTGCAATGTTTTTTGGAGCAGGAAATTTGATTTTTCCCCCATATTTGGGAGTTCTTTCAGGTAGCTCTTGGTTTATCACATTTTTAGGTTTTACAGTTACCGCTGTCGGTCTTGCTCTTGTAGCTTTAATGGCTGTTACATATTATGAATGTGATATAATGAAATTTTTTAGCCCTATAGGAAAGAAACCTGCTTTAGTTTTGAGTTTTATGGTTATTATGTGTGTTGGACCGCTTCTTGTAATTCCAAGAACGGGTGCAACAGCTTATGAAATGGGAATCAAACCTATATTGGGATTTCATAATACTTTTACTATAACAGCAGTAGCTATAATATTCTATTCGCTAACTTACTTTTTAACTGTAAGACCATCAAAGGTTGTAGATATTATCGGAAAATTTTTAACTCCTTTTTTAATTCTTGCATTAGTTGTAATAATTGTTAAAGGAATAATTTCTCCACTTGGAGCTCCTGCAGAAACCGCTAAAATAAATAGTGTATTAGGAAAAGGATTAATTGACGGTTATCAAACAATGGACTGTTTTGTATCTTTAGCAGTAGGATCAGTTTTATTATTGACATTAAAAAATAAAGGTTACAGCGAACCAAAACAACAAGTAAAAATGTTGTTTAAATCAGGTCTTATCGCTTGTACTACTTTAGGATTAATCTATGGCGGTCTTACATATCTTGGAGCAACTGTTTCTGCAAAATATGGACTAGATGTTGAACAATCTCAAATAATTGTAAATGTAACACAAAATCTTTTAGGAAATGCCGGAAAGGTGGCTCTAGGTTTAGCATCATTCCTTGCTTGTTTAACAACTTCAATAGGACTTACATCAGCATCAGGAGAATATTTGGTAAATATTACAAAAGGAAAAATTAAATATTCTACTTTTATACTTTGTATTTGTCTATTTGGAACTGCAGCTGCAATAATCGGAGTTAGTGGAATAGTAAAAATCGGTGCTCCAATACTTGCCGTTGTTTATCCACCAACAATAGTTTTAATTATACTTGCATTCTTTAAAGATAAAATTAAAAATGATTTAATCTTTAAATTACCTGCTTTTACAGCAGTTACAATAAGTTTTATTCAAGTGCTTTATGAACAATTGGGAATTTTAAAATTTATAACTATTTTACCATTAAGTGATATAGGTTTTAACTGGATAATTCCAAGTTTTATAGCATTTGTAATAGCATTATTTATTAAAAAGAAATAATAAAAAATTAATAATTTAAGACAAAAGGTGATGTTAAAATATAACATCACCTTTTTTATAAAAAATTTTAAATTTTAACATTTATCTAGGAATCCCTTTTTTGAATTTTCTTCTGTATCCCAACTTTCATCAAAGCCGTCATAAGGTGCTTTAGGATCATGAACTTTCGGTTTTCTCCTTAATGAATTACAAATCTCATCCGTATGAGCAAAAGTAAAGTCTATATCATCAGTCCAACCGGTATGTCCTGTAATAATTTTTAACTTAAGATTTCTTTTTCTAAGAATTTCTTCCAATCTTTTCAATGATTTTGTTTGCAACTTTCTATCTTCTGCAAGAGTATTTAAAAATGCATAACCGCCATCTGCTCCAAACCAAATCGTATCTCCGGTAAATAAATAAGCATCATCAATCAAATATACAAGATGTCCCCAAGTATGCCCCGGTACAAGAAAAGCTTCTATCTTAATATTTCCGATATAAAAAACTTCACCATCATCAATCAAAACTTTTTTGTTATCAATATGCACTTGAGGTAATTTATGTAACCCCCAAAAGACTTTACGACTTTTACGACCCTCTAAATACTCATTTTCAATTCTTCCGATATATATTGTTGATTCACTAAATAATCCATCACTACCTCTTTCAACAGCTCCAACATGGTCTGTATCTTGATGAGTAATTAAAATCTCTTTTATATCTTTCGGACTGATATCAAGCCAACTCATCTTTTCCTCAAGTCTATCATAATTATATCCCGCATCAATCATAATAGTATAACCATCTTTTGTATAAAAGTAAATATTAGCTACATATTCTCTAATACAGCTTACTCTTTCATCAATAAAACCCGTATTTAAAGGTTTAAATATTTCTTTTCCTCGAAACAGAAAAGACATAATTTTTACTTGAAATTCTGAATCTTTTTTTGACATATATTTCACCTTTATTCCTTTTCAAAAAATCTATACTAATCATTAAACCATCAACTACAACTTAATAGAGAAATTTTATATTTCAATCTAGCCATAATTAAATAAACAACACAAAAAAGCACGATAAATCGTGCTTTGTTTTGCTAAATTAATCTTGAGTAGAATTCTACTACTAATGAGTCTTGAATTTCAATAGGAACTTCGTTTCTTTCAGGCATTCTTAATAAAGTTGCTTTTAGTCCTTCTTTCTTTTCAATGTAAGGAACAACTCCTAAGAATGTAGATTCAAAGTTTTCTTTGAACATTTCAACTTTTTGTGATTTTTCTCTTAAAGTGATTTCATCTCCAACTTGTACTGCGTATGAAGGTATATCAACTTTTTTACCATTAACAAGCATATGTCCATGAACTACCATTTGTCTAGCTTGTCTGATTGAAGAAGCAAATCCCATTCTGTAAACAAGGTTATCTAATCTTGTTTCTAACATCATAACAAGAGCATCCCCTGTTATATGTTCTTTTTGTCTAAGTGCTTTTTCTACATAAGTTCTGAATTGTTTTTCCATTACTCCATAGTAAGCTCTTAATCTTTGCTTTTCAAGTAATTGTAAACCATATTCTGTTAATTTTTTGTCGTTTCTTGCAAGACCTTTACCCATTCTTTTGTTAGCTTTTGGGTGTCCGCATACATTTAAGCCTAGTCTTCTTGATTGTTTAAATCTAGGTCCCATCATTTTTGCCATATTTTCATACTCCCCATAAATTATTTGCCGCGATAATTTATAGCCACGCATAGATTATACAACTTTTTTAAACTTTTGTAAATAGCTTTTTTATGTTTTTTTCAGTATTTTTTAAATAAAAGCTCCCCCATTTACATTTAAAACATGTCCTGTTATATAAGAGGCTTCTTTGGAAATCAAAAATTTTACCACATCTGCAATCTCTTCAGGTTTTGCAAGTCTTTGTAAAGGAAATTCAGAGCAATAAGCCTCAATACTTTCCTTTGGAACATCCTTTAACATATCAGTATCAACTCCACCGGGTGCAACTGTATTTACAGTTATTCCAGAATACCCTAACTCCTTTGCAAGAGCCTTATTCATAGAAATAATCGCTCCTTTAGTAGCTGAATAATGTGCCTCAAGCGCTCCCCCTGTAACTCCCCATATTGAACTTATTCCAATTATTTTCCCATATCTATTATTAATCATTGAAGGAATCGCCCTTTTTATGCAACGATATGATCCATGCACATTTACATTAAAAATATCTTCCCATTCCTCTTCTATAATATCTTGAAAAAATCTCACACTTGCAATCCCTGCATTATTTATTAGAATATCTACATTTTCAAAATTTTTTTCTATTTCATTAAACATATTTTCAACTTCGGTAGTCTTTCTTATATCCGCTTTTATCATTAAGACATTCGGATTATATGTTTTTATTTCTTCAAAAACTTTTTTTGCCTCTATTTCGTTTTCTTTATAATTTATAACTATATTATAATTTTCTTTTGCCAAAGCCTTTGCAATTGCAGAACCAATGCCCCTTGATGAGCCAGTTATAAGTACAGTATCTCTTTTCATAATATCTCCTTTTAAAATAAATACTAATTAAGTATAACATAAAATAATATAAAAATAAAAATTTTAGTTTCAATTTAGGTATTTAACGGAAAAATATGGTATAATATAAGTAACATTATATTTGCATTTTTAATGCAAATATAAAAAATGTTAGGGAGGTATTGGTATGAAATTACAATTTATAGGTAAAAACATTGAAGTTACAAATGCTTTAAAAGAAATCACTGCTAAAAAGTTTGAAAAATTGGATAAATTTTTCTCTAAAGACATTGAAGGTAAAGTTACTTACAGTGCAGTTAAAAACGATAAGATTTTTGAAGCTACAATTTATTTACCAAATAGCACAATACTTAGAGCAGAAGAAAGCACAAACGATATGTATACTTCAATAGACATCGTTTTGGATAATCTTGAAAGACAAATAAGAAAAAACAAAACTAAACTACAAAAGAAATATCAAGCTTTAGAAACTATAAGATTTGAAAAAATTGCTGAACCTTTGGAAGAAGAAGAATCAAAAATTGTTAGAGTTAAAAAATTCGATGTAGCTACGATGTCTGAAGAAGAAGCTATTTTACAGATAGAACTTTTAAACCATGACTTTTTCATTTTTAAAAATGCAAAAGATTATAAAACAAATGTATTATATAAGAGAAAAGATGGAAATTACGGTTTAATAATAGCTGATTAAGTAATAAAAAATGTTTTTAAATAAGATCGCAGACGAAAATCTGCGATTTTTTTGTATAAATTTCAGTCTTAAAGAGCATTTTTCAATATAAAGATTTTTTTAATACTATAGGAGCTTTAGAAGATTTCTAACAAAATTGTATCAAATAATACAATTACTCCGTCAGACCTTATTTTGATTGTTTACAAATAAATAATCAAATGAGATTTCTCCACTACACTCAGCAAAGCTTCGTTTCGGTCGAAATGACGTGTTAGGAGCATTGCTTTACAAATTACTATGACGTGAAACTTTTTTACTTTTTAGACAATTTTTTTACTACTTTTTACATTTTACCTTTCACGTTAAACTATTAAAAGTAGTTTTTCCCCTTATACGTCATCTCGACCGGAGCGAAGCAAAACGAATCTAGCCCTAACTTTGTTTACTTGTAAACAAAAGTAGGTCTGACGCAAAGATTGTCCAAATCTTTGATTTGGATACAATCGACTGTGGAGATCTCATAGTTTTGCTTGTTTACAAGCAAAACTAAATGTATCATAGATACATTTAATGTAGACGGATATGTTGAGTCTATTTTTTCAAAGTCTTATGACTTAAAACTTTATCTTTCCGACATATATCTTTTCATTTCATCAAGTGTTAATTTTCTAACCTCTGTATTTTCATATTCTTGGTATTCTTCAACCATAAAAACAGGCTTCAAACTTTCACAAGTTTTTCCTTTATTTCTTTTTAAATAATCTTTTAAACACTTTTCATCTTCAAAAATCTTATAAGAAAGTCTTCCATTTTCACTTAAAATCTCATAAATACCACATGGTTTTTTTGTCGTATAATCAGCTGTTCTCAAATATAATTTTGCAATTTCCAAAGATTTAAAAGGAAAATTCCAACGTTGTAATCCTCTCTTTTTATCGTGTTCAATACAAATACATCTTCCACAAGTTCCACAGATATATTGAGTATGATTTTCCAAACAATCTATAGGATTTAATAGTGGAGTTACCCTATTTTTATTTACATAACATTCTTTACACATTATTATTCACATCCTTAAAAAAGCCAACAAATTTTAATCTGTTGGCATTTATATTTTATCTATTATTATTTAATACATTTTCTAATGAATCTAAATCTTTTTCTCTAGTGATATACATATCTTCATCACCATCAATTGAATTGTACTTAACTATTGAATAATCTTTATATCTATATATTATTGTCCCCCCATCTTTGTACATTTCACTGGTAGAGTTTCCATTTTCCCTATCATTTTTTAGCTTTTGAATTAATTTATCTTCATCCAAAATTCCTTTTGAGATAGCATCTTTAATATTGTATGAAGTACCATCTAATTCTATTGTAAATTCCATACCAACAGTATAGATATCAAATGGCACTTTAGAATTTTTCTCTGAAACTTTTTTAACCCCATTTCCTCCAGTATCCTTAACTGTAAATTTCAAACCTTTTTCTTTTTTTTCATCTTTATTTTCATCAGGCTTTTTATCTTTTTCGTCCTCTTCAATGTTTTCTTTAATCTTTTTCTCTTTAACATCTATTTGAGTATTATCTTTTGGTTTTTCTTCCGGTATCGGTCTTTTCTTGCAAGAAACAAAAGTAGTACAAAGACAGATTGTAAGAGCCATAATTAGAAATCTTTTTTTCATAGATATCATCTCCTTTATTATGTTAATTCAGTTTATCAAATATAACAAAAAAAGTCAAATAGATTAATTTTTCTATTTAACTTTTTAATTTTTTTATTTAAAGATATTTTTAATGTAAAATATAATATAAAATTAAAATTACACCAAGAACGATTCTGTAGTATCCGAAAACTTTGAAGTCATGCTTTTTAATATATCTCATCAACATTTTTATTGCTAAAATAGAAACTACAAATGCTACAAACATTCCAAGTATTAAAATGAAAAATTGGAAAAAACTAAATGCAAACCCAAATTTTCTAAGTTTTAATAAACTTGCACCAAACATAACCGGAATTGACATAAAGAATGAAAATTCTGCCGCTAAACTTCTTGAAAGTCCAAGAATTAAAGCTCCAATTATAGTAGCTCCGGATCTAGAAGTCCCCGGAATTAAACTTAAAACTTGAAAACATCCTACATAGAAAGCCAATGTGTAACTTAAATCTTCAAATCTTTTTATATTTTGTTTTTTAAATTTCGGATTATTTTCAACAACTATAAATAAAATACCATATAAAACTAAGGTAAATGCAACTGTTGGAAAATTATAAAAATATTTTTCCAAAGTCTTATCAAAAAGCACTCCCAAAACTCCTGCAGGAATAACTCCGACAATAACCTTTAACCACATATTAATCGTATCTTTTTGTTGTTCCTTAGTTTTCTTTTTTGAAAAAGGATTTAACTTATTAAAAAACATAATTACTACTGCAAGAATAGCTCCAAGTTGTATAACAACTAAAAACATCTCCTTAAATTCAGCTGACTGATTTAATTGTAAAAATTCATCAACCAAAATCATATGACCTGTACTGCTAACAGGTAGCCATTCGGTAATTCCTTCAACAATACCTAAAATTATAACTTTGATTATATCTAATAACCACATAATATTTCTCCTTCTTAAAATAAAATTATAGTCAAAGTTTACCACATTTTAATAAATTTGAAAAGGGGTGTAAATATTTTATTTATTATTTGATTATCTAAAAAGCAACAAAAAAATTGGTATGAATAAACACACCAATTTTTACATTTATTTTATATCTCTTTTAAATTCAAGAGCTTTTGTAAAAGCTTTGTTTTTACATAAAATATAAAAAACAGGTACTCCTACTGCATAGATAACTAAAGCTTCAGATAACATAAGTTCTCCTAATATAGCCCAAAAACCTACAGGATTTGGCATCATAAAATATATTTCCAATGCTATTGGAAGCATACCTACTACAACTGGTACTAAACAAGCTATGTAGAAGTTTTTGATTTTAGTCATAATCAATGCAACTACAAAAGTTGCCAAAGTTCCAACCACCATATCAATAATTCCTACTGTACTAGCAATATTTGCCAAAAAGCAACCTAATGTTACACCAATTGTGTATTCCGGATTAAAAAATGGTAAAATTGCTAAAGTTTCTGAAAGTCTAAATTGTAAACTTCCATAGCCCAATCCAAAAGTTTCTGAAAGAATAGTCAATACAACATAAATTGCCGCTACCATTCCCTGTCTTGTAATTTTTTTAACGTTCATATTTCCTCCTTTTTTGGAGTGCTTTGTTCAACAAAAAAAGGGCAAATGTGCCCCAGCACTTGATTTTTAAAGTGGGTGCCAAGCAAAACACTTTTCTTCTAAATTTAATTCTTTGTAAAAATTACCATAATATTTTAACATAAAAATATTATTTTTTCAACAAAAATAAAAATATGATAAAAAGTGTTTTTTTTCATAAAATACTTGACTTAATTTGAGTAAAGTGATATATTTATAGTGTATAGCGAATGTGTTTGATTTGGTTAAAAATTATATTAAAATCTTATTATATAGATTGCTAATATGGATAGAACAAATACAGTTGTTATTTTTATAGATTTTCTACAACTATAATTATTTTAAAAAGCAAAAAAGGAGTGATTTTATGAAAAAAATAAAAATTTTGTTCATGTTTTTGGTATCAACTTTGTTGTTATCGTCTTGCGGTTCAAAGAGCAATAAAGTAGATCAACTTTATGGGAAAAGATATGGAGCTGTTGATTCAGGAATTACTGTACTTAAAAAGAGTAAATTATATTCCGTTTTATCCTTTAGATTATCTGAAAATGCAGTTTTTAAAGATAATGTAGCAGAACGTATATCAGGTGGAGATTTTGATTATCCTAAAGTAGTAAGAAAAGGTGGTAAAGAATTTTTAACTGCCGAAGGCTTACCAGATGATAGATTTGAAATAGTTTCAGAGAATGTAATTGTAGATAACTATACTGGATTCGAATTTACTCATTATGATAGAGTTCCAGATAAAGAAATGGAAAAGTATTATGGTAATGTATATGAAGGACCTAAGGGCGGAACTGTTGAAATAGTTAAGAAGACTGAAGATTATTCTTTCATAAGCTTTGAATTACCTATGAATGAGGAATTTGAATATAAAGGAGAAGGTCCAAAAATCATGGGTGGATTTTATGATAATCCAAGCATTGTAAAAATTGGAGATAAAAGATATATAAGAGCAGAAAATTTAGAAGAACAAAGACTTGAAATTATCAATGATAATGTCATTTTAGACACTAAAACAGGTTATGAATTCGGTCTTAAAAATCTTAGCAAAAAATAATTTTAAAGGTTCAGTAATTAAATTTAGTTACTGAACTTTTTTTATATAAGTCTTAATTTATTATGTTATACTAGAATGTAATATAAACATAAAAAATGTCTAACTGAAAGATTAAGATTTTAATTTTTTTCTGAAAGAAAGATATTCTACTTTACATATTACATATCGTACTCAATAAAATGGATTTAATCCATAATATCAAGGCGGTGTTTTTTATTTATATAAATTAACACAAGCTTATTTTGTATTGCTATAATTTTTAGAACAATTTCAAAAAAACACGATACCGTATGAATTTAGAGAATATCTTCTTTCATACGGTTTTTTTATGGAATAAAGGAGGTAAAAATGCAAGAAAATCGCTTAGCTTTAATCGGAATTATTGTAGAAGACCTAACAAAAGCAAATACTATTAATGATATTTTGCACGAATATGGTTCTTATATTGTAGGTAGAATGGGAATTCCCTACAAGACAAGAGGTGTTTCTCTAATAAGCATTATCATCGATGCACCTACAAATGTTATTAACAGCTTATCCGGAAAATTGGGAATGTTAGAGGGTTTTAATGTAAAAACATCCTATACAAAATCAAAGGAGTAATTCATTGAATATACATCCGAAAATTCAAAAACTCCTAGACGATATTTCTGTAAAGAATATTCTATCCCTACTTGAATTAGATGATTTTTCTTCGGTGTTTGAATATGCAGATAAAATAAATTATCTTAATCACGGAAAATATATTGATATTAGAGCTATTGTAGAATTTTCAAATTACTGCAAAAGAAAATGTAAATACTGTGGATTAAATTCTACCAATTCTTCTGCCAAGCGTTATCGAATGACAGAAAAAGAGATAATACATACAGCTATAGAAGCAAGAAAAGCGGGATATTTAACCGCTGTACTTCAATCGGGAGAAGATTCGTATTTTACAGTAGAAAAATTGGGATTTATCATAAAGGAAATAAAGAAACAAGTGGATATGTTTATTACATTAAGCTGTGGAGAAAAAACTTTTGAAGAACTTACATATTTAAAAGAGTGCGGAGCGGATAGATATTTACTAAAGCACGAAACGGCAGATGACTTGCTCTATGATAGACTTCACCCTTGTGGAACTCTTGTAAATCGTACAGAATGTCTGAGAAATCTCAAAAAACTCGGATATGAAAGCGGTGGCGGTTTTATGATTGGACTACCTACTCAAAATTTGGAAACAATCGCAAAGGATATTTTTCTTCTTTACGATTTGAAATGTGATATGGCAGGAATTGGTCCTTTTATTCCACATCCACAGACAGAACTCAAAAATTATTCTGCCGGTAGTACGGAACTTACAAAAAAAGCTGTTGCCATTACTAGAATCATCTTGCCAAAGGCAAATCTACCTGCAACAACTTCACTTGGTGTATTGGATAGTAAAGAAAATAATAATTTATTCTCCTGTGGTGCAAATGTAATTATGCGAAAAGTTACCCCACCTGAATATGTAAAACTTTATGAAATTTATCCAACTGATATCAATGTAAAAAACATTGAAGAAGAAAGAAAAGAATTAGAGTTAGCAATTCGAAATCTCGGAAAAATACCAAGATAATTGTACATAATAATTTAATTAAATCATAAAATTAAATATAACAACAAGGCTCATACCGACTAAAGGAGGATAAATATGGCAAAATATAATCCTGCATCCAGTCATTTTGATACAAGTGATAAACGTACCCTTGATGAAATAATGTATTGGTTAATGGAATCAGGTTATATTCCTAGTTTCTGTACAGCTTGTTACAGAGCAGGTCGTACCGGAGATCGCTTTATGTCTCTAGCAAAATCAGGCCAAATTGGAAATGTATGTCAGCCTAATTCGCTTATGACATTGACTGAATATCTTATTGACTATGCATCTCCTCAAACGAAAAAACTCGGAGAACAGCTTGTAAAAAGAGAGTTGGAAAATATTTTTAGCCCAAAGATTAAAAAACGTTCAGAAGACTATATTCATCAGATGGAACATGGTTCTCGTGACTTTAGATTTTAAGATAAGGAGGAAACAAATTGCAAACAACTCCAAATGCAAATAGAATTCATATTGCCTTTTTTGGAAAAACTAATGTCGGTAAATCTTCCCTTATTAATGCAATTGCAAATCAAACTATATCTCTTGTATCTAAGCAAAAGGGAACAACGACAGATCCTGTTAAAAAAGCAATTGAAATTCATCCGATAGGTCCTTGTCTTTTAATTGATACAGCAGGATTTGACGATGATAGTATTCTTGGAAATGAAAGAATTGAACTTACAAAACAAGTTATTGAACAGACAGATATTGCCGTATTATTATTTGGCGATAATTCCTTTGAAAAAGAGAGAGAATGGATTAATTATTTAGAAGAAAAAAATATACCAATTATTTTTGTAATTAATAAATCAGATATTGTTGATAGCAAAAAGATAACAATTGAAATAGAAAAGGAATTCAAAAAGAAGCCTATTTGTGTCAGTGCATTGAATAAAGAAAATCTTGACATCTTGTTAAAAGAATTTCAAAATATAAGTAAAGACTTAGAAAAAGAAGAGTCAATCTGCGCTCATCTTGTCAAACCGCTTGATACAGTTCTTTTGGTAATGCCTCAAGATATTCAAGCTCCAAAAGGGAGATTGATTTTACCACAGGTACAGACAATTCGCGATTTGCTGGATAATAAATGCATTGTAATTTCCACAACTTTTGAGCAGTTTGATAAAGCTCTTGAATCTTTAACAAAAGCTCCAAACTTAATTATTACGGATTCTCAATTATTTGCAAAAGTATTTCCAAAAAAACCAAAGAATAGTTTATTGACTTCTTTTTCTGTTCTTTTTTCAAAGTACAAAGGAGATATTGAGGAATTTATTCGTTGCTCACAAAAATTGGATTCTTTGGATGAAAACTCAAAAGTTTTAATTGCGGAAGCCTGTGCTCATAAACCACTTAAAGAAGACATAGGAAGAGTAAAATTGCCCAGATTATTACGCAAAAAAATTCATCCGGATTTAAAAATCGACATTGTTTCCGGAAACGACTTTCCAAAAGATTTAAGTCACTACGATGTAATTATTCATTGTGGTGCTTGTATGTTTAACAAAAAACATGTGATGAATCGTGTTGAACAGGCAATCAATCAGAAAATTCCAATTACTAATTATGGTATTGCAATCGCAAAACTAAATGGCATTTTAGAATATATTGACTATTAAATTTAGAAAAACTCCTTCATTATTAGGAGTTTTTTCTGTAGAAACCAACTATTTCTAAACATTATGGATGAAAATTTAATTATCATCCTTTATCATAAATTTAGACATAAAAACTGCACCCATTTCCTATTAAAATTTGGGGTGCAGTAAAAAATCACTACTTTTTAAAGTTATTTTTATTATTTAGATAATTGGTCAAAAGCTTCTAATGCCTTTCCTCCATAAATAGTTGAAGGTCCTCCGCCCATAAGAACTGCAACGGAAATAATTCCTGCAATTTCTTCTCTTGTAACTTTTAGATTAATAAGATTTCTTACATGAGCTTCGATACAACCTTCACAACGAACAGCTACTGCAATTCCAAGTGCAATATATTCTTTTTCTTTTACAGTTAATGCTCCATCCTTAAAAACTGCTCCAAAAAGATCGCTAAAAGCTTTCATTTCGTTAGGTAGAGCTCCACCTAAATTTTTTGAGTTTTCTACAACATTTTCTAATCCTTTTACATGATCCATCTTAAAAGACCTCCTTTTTTTATTTTTACATTTATTATATACCCATTTTTTATTTTAATCTCATAATTATTGAATTTTTCACAACATTTTTCATCAGCAGAACGTGATATTTCATTTTTTTAACAAAAAAACGGAGAGTTTTTACTTCTCCGCTTTATTAATTTCATTTTTAAAATTTGCAATTTCTTTTTCAACAAATTCTTTTGTTTTTAAACCTAATCCTTCATAAATAGTAACAATCTATTATTTCAACTTTATCTTTAATAAGAATACTTTTTTAATAAATTTAAAATTTCTTCTCTAAGTCAAATATTAAATTTATAATTTTTGTCTATACACTATTATCCTTAAGTATATCTGCTAAACATAATTCTCCTTTTAAAAATTTATGCTTACTCTTATACTCTTTTATTACATTTTCCAACTCTTCTACATCAGAAAAATATTCCTCTAAAAAATTCTCATTTTTTACTTTATGAAATTTTAACTCTTGACTGCAATACTCACTTGGTTTAAGCTTACTTTTATATTTACAATAATCATCAAACTTTCCTTCTTTTAATATTACAAGAATCTCAATTTCCGGTGCTGTAATAACATTGATTACATCCACTTTACTCGCATATGTCTTACGTAACTTAAATCCTTCATTTTTAGAATCTAATATTCTATACACACTAATTTTGGATTTAAAACTCTTTCCTAAATATTTTTCCTCAAACTTTCTTGCAGTCCTACTTCTTAATAATTCTTCATCCAACAGTTCATTTCTAGAAAATTTTAACTTATCATTATCCAATAATTTTGTTATTATAACTCTTTCTGCAGTTCCCTCAACAATACAAGCAACTAATTTATCCATAGTAAAATAATCTTACTCCTCACTCATTTTTCCTTGAATAATAGCATTTTTTAATTTTATATAAGATTCATAAGAAGGAACAGTTCCATCAAGAAAATCACTTTTAAAGACCTCACTCCTCTTTATATCATTTCTATTAATAAAATTAGATAATTTTTGGACAGTTATTCCTCCTCTGTTTCTTACTATATAGATATTATCATTTCTTTCGAATTCATCCAATAATTCTGCATAATGAGTTGAAAAAATTAATGTTGCTCCTGTTTTATTAACAAATTTATTCATAAAAAACCTAACTAAAGTTGCAACAATCTCTCTATTAAAATGATTTTCTAATTCGTCTACTATCAAATATCCTCCAAATTCAAAAGCAAACATAGCAGTTAAAAAAATATTAATTCCTTTTATTGTTCCTGAAGATAGGTATTTTTCTAATTGTAATGGATGGTTTACAACAATAACATCTCTACCATAAAATTCTACCCTAATTTCATTAGTTTTTGGATCAAATCTAATTTGATTTATACTAGAATCCAAAAATTGTATTAACTCCCTTGGAAAATTGCCAAGTATTCGTAATGAGTTAATATTAGTTAATTCCATAAGATTACGAACTTTAAATCCATTATTTTTATTTATAGAAATAGCAATACTAATATCGTCTTTAAGAAATTCTGCTGATTTGTCACGTATCGTCTTAGAATCACATTCATCAAAAACAAACATATCTTTCTTTGATCTAATTTGTGACACTTTCTTTCTATACAAAATCTCATCATCTATTACATATCGTTCTTCTAAATCACTTTCCTGTTCTATAGAAATTTTTGTGTTAAGCTTACAAATATGTTTATTGTCATCATAGAAAACTATATCAAATATTACATTTTTACATTCCATTAGTATATCTTTAGTTTCAATATTATTTATTGGTTCTCCATTTAACAGGTTTAAAGAAAATGATATTAATTTTAATAAAGTTGTCTTTCCAGAAGCATTAATCCCAACAATAGATAACACATTATTTGTATAAATATTTCCAAAAGGATTAGAAAGCATATCCTTATTACCTGACATAACTTTTTGTTCAGTAAAAAAATCAATTTCAACCTTTCCTTTAAAAAGCATCAAGCCTTCAACAGATAATTTTAATAATTTCATTTTCTACCTCCATTTCAAATTTAAATTCACTCTTATTATAACATAATTGAAATTACAATACAACACCTTTATACGTTTTTTTCGTTGTTTTATGCAATAATTATGCTTTTATTATATTTTCCTTTGTATTTACTCAAAATTTCTGTCGTTATATGTATTATATTAATGTTTAATTATTTATATTAATAATTAAAAACTTTAGTATAAATTATTAGAAAGTTTTTATAGTTTATAAAGTTTTGGATACTTATGCGAAACTTTTGTAACGATATTAAGTGAATTAAATATTTACATTTAAACAAAAAAACGGAGAGTTTTTACTTCTCCGCTTTATTAATTTCATTTTTAAAATTTGCAATTTCTTTTTCAACAAATTCTTTTGTATTTTTATTAATTTGTTCATAAAATGACATTAGTTTTCTAGCCTCTTCAGTTAGTGTTGAACCTCCACCACCTTTTCCTCCGATTTTACCAACCAGAAGTTTACAATTCAAATCCTTTTCAGAACGAATTATCATTTTATAGGCTTTGGAATATGCCATTTTCATTTCTTTACAAGTTCTATTGACTGATTTATATTCGTCAATCAATAAGAGTAATCTATATAATCCATTTCCAAATGAATAATCTTCATTATACAAAGTCAATTTTACATTAAAATTTTTTGGAAACTCCAACATTAATACATCCCCTAATCTCTATAAGCGAAATAATAACAAATAGCTACTATACTTCCACCAATTATATTTCCTATTGTAACAGGGATTAAATCATATATAACCGCTCCCACGCCTATATCTGATAATATAACGGATAGTGAAAGATAGAACATATTTGCAACACTGTGCTCAAAACCGCATATTAAAAATAATATAACAGAAATAGCACAGGCAAAGAATTTTGAAACTCCATCTTTGCAAGCATAGGACATCCAAACTCCCAAACAAACGAAAATATTACATCCTATACCTTTAAATAAAAGAACTATAAAGCTTTCTGTAGTTTTTGCAACGGTAATCTTATGCAAAAAAGCTAGCATTTGTGGTGACAAGACACTTGCAAAATAAACAAGTAGTGATACAAAAATCGCACCGATAAAATTAAATAGGTAAACAGATACCCAATTTCTAAACATCTTCAGAAATGTAATTCTCTTTCCCAATGCAGGAGCTAACATCAAAACATTTCCTGTAAATAAGTCAGCACCGGCAATAACTACGGCAAAAAGCCCAAAAGAGAAACAAACTCCAGAGATAAATTTTCCATAAGTGGCATTTAAACTCGCCATTCCCGTATTAACAACTATATAAGAAAGTCCACTCAAGGCAATAAACATACCGGCTAAAAAAGCTAAAATTAGCATTTTATGAAGCCTATAGTTAGCCTTGCCCTCTCCAATTTTATACAACGATTCTAACAATTCCGATTTTCCTATAACTCCCATGATGTCCTCCCATCTTTATAAAAAAATAGAAATTAGAAAAAGTCGATATTATAAAAATTATTTTTTTCTAAAAAAAGATCTTATAGCTTCTACAATATTCATAATCATATCAACCTTATCAATGACAATGTCAACATTTTCTCTAATATCCATTGTAGTATCCACAACTTGTTCTGCCACAAATCTTGTAGATATATTAATATCTTCAGTAATATCTCTTACATTTTCAAGTGTTGAACTTACGTTTTCAACACTGTCAATTACATCATCCTTTGTATTAACTAAAATTTCATCAGTCTTTTCAAGAATTTCATTTGCATTAGTGACAGCTTTGTCAGCATTTTCAACCAGGCTTGGCAATTTTTCAGAAACTGAAACCAAACTTTCTTCGCTCTTTTCCAAAATGGTATTCATTCTTCCGAAAAATTTTATTAACTTAGTGAAGAAACAAATACAAGCTAACAAGCAAACTATTGCAACTAAATAAAGAATAACTCTTAAAGTTAAATCTAAATCTATTGTTACCATTTTTCCCTCACTATTCTTCTGTTGATTCTGTTATATCCATTTCTTCAACTTCCGGAGAAATTTCAGTCATATTTCTATTAGTGAAATCATCATATTTTTCTTCAACAGCTTCTTTAACTTCTTTAGCTTTATCAGCAACAACTTTAACAGCATTATTTACATTTTCACTTACATATTCAACACCGTCTTTAGTTGCTTTGACAATATCTTCTCTTGTTTCTTTTCCTGACTTAGGAGCAAATAAGATACCAATTCCAGCTCCAACAGCAGCTCCAACTGTAATCTTTGCAGCATTGGATAATTTTTCTTTTCTTATTTTTCTTCTAACTTCTCTTTCTCTTTCTAAACGTCTTTGTTCAATATACTTTGCTAAGCTCATAAAAAAACCCCCTAATCATTTATTATCTTATTAAAAAGTCTTTCGGTTCCTGTCATTTTATAGACCTTCGCAATTGAAGGTGGGCAAACTGTCTTAAATCTCACGGTTTCCTTAAAAAAGGCTGCCATCAAAGTAAGAACTCCGTAATCCCTTATAAAAAATGTAGGTATAATTAAACAGGAACCTTAGACAATATTATTATAACATACTTTAGCCCAAAAAGGTAGTACTAAATAAAAATATATAGAAATTTTATACAAAGTTTAAAACAATAACTAATTAAATTAATATGCTTAAGTTATAAAATCATATTATTCAAATATTATACAAAAAAGACGATATTTCTATCGCCTAATTTATTATTCATTATCTACTAACATCATTTTTTCTCTTTCATATCCGATTTTAACCCTATAGTAGCCTTTTAATTTCTTATCTATTTCTTCGTCCATTGTATAAGCTACGAGATGACCTGATGTTATACTCTCAAGTTTCCCGTTTGTTGCAATTATTATAATATCTTTTTTGTCGATTTTTCTTAAAACATTTGCACTTAATTGTTGATTTCCACGTCCAAATACATAACCTTGTCCACCCATCGGAGTTACAATCAAAATAGCTCTTTCATCTCCAATTACTTCAAGTATATCTTTTTCACTACAATCTTTTTTTACAAGTTTTTTATTTTTTATTATATCAACACCTAATACAGTATAAGGTAAATCCAATTCTTTCATGATATACATAGGAGTTGTTCCGGATCCAATTATATAGAAAATATCATCTTTCATACCATCTATTACATCACAGGCAATTGAAACTTGAGCGTCGCTATCTGATTGAGGAGTTTGTGATTTTTTATTTTGTAAATATCTTTGATCAAAAGGAACTTTTAGATAACCATAAAGTCTAACTTCTACTCTATCATCCCTAAAAGCGTCTTCGTCAATATCAACGACATCTTTTTCAATTACCGGAAGCTCCACTCCATTTATAACTTCAAAAAGAAGACTTCCTGCTTGTTCAGGAGTGTTTCCATAAACAGGTGAGTGAATTTTTACTCCCGCAGGTACTCCAATTACCGGAATCTTATCTTCTATAACTGAATAAACATCTCTTGCTGTTCCGTCTCCACCTACAAAGAAAATCAATTCAATGCCATTTTCTAAAAAATATTTTAAAAGTTCTCTTGAATCAGTAACTGATGATTTTTCAGAGGCATTATAAACAATTTCATAATCTAAGCCAAGCTCTTTACATTCTTCTTCTCCCATAAGTCCACTTGCAGTAAAGACTTTAAATTTGTCTTTTAACTCAACAACTTTCCTCAATGCCTTTTTAGCTTTTTCAGGAGCTTCTTGAACAGCACCAAGTGCTATTGCTTTTTCTAAAATACCTTCTCCATCAGTTCCTTTAAGTCCTACTCTACCACCCATTCCGGCAATAGGATTTACTAAAAGTCCAATTTTTTTCATAATAACCTCCTCGATAATAATTTGTATTATTCTTTTATAATTATATCACAAAAATTTTATACCCAAAATATAAATTTTAAAAATATTTGAATAACGATATTTTGTTTTTAGATAAAAAAATTTGATTAAACTTTTAAAAAAATATTTTTAACAAGATATAAATTTCTAAAAAAAGTTTTTGACAAAAAGTCATTTTTTTCTGTATATTTTAACTTTTGTAACATAATCTTTGTATAATTAAAAAATTTTTATAAAAAAATTTTATTTTTAATTATATTTTTTTAAATATATTTAAAAAATTAAATTTTTTTATTATTTTATCAATAGTTATAGTAAATCTTATCAATATTTAGTTTGTAGATAAAATATTTTAAATATTTTTAAAAAAAGTTTTATATTTTTATATTATTTTGTAATTATTTAGGGTATAATTTTTGTATATTACTAATCTATAAGTTAAAATAAAAACATTTTTATTTTTCAATTGTTCTTTTTTGTTAATTTTATAAATAATAGTTTTACCTTAATAAAAAACTTTTTATATTTTTATATAAAGACTATTGTGTTTTTTATTTTTTTATAATATAATTACATTAAAGGAAAAGAGTTATCTTATGAGAGGTAATTGATTTCTATTAAAATTTAAGGAGGAATTTGATATGGCTGCACAAAAAACACCATTGTACGACAAACACGTTTCATATGGAGGAGAAGTTGTTGATTATGCAGGTTGGTTATTACCTGTTAAATACGAAGGATTAGCTCCTGAACATCATGCGGTTAGAAATAACGCTGGTTTATTCGACGTTTCACATATGGGAGAAGTTACTGTTAAAGGTAAAGATGCTTTTGACTATGTAAATCATTTAATCACTAATGATTTAGGAACTATTGGTGACGGACAAGTTATTTACTCTTTATTATGTAATGAAAACGGTGGAGTTGTTGATGATTTATTAGTTTACAGAAAAGGTCAAGAAGATATGTATATCGTAGTAAATGCTGCAAATACTGATAAAGACTTTGATTGGTTCCTAAAACAAAAAGGAAACTATGATGTAGAAATTAAAAATATTTCATCAGAAACTGCACAAATTGCATTACAAGGCCCTAAGGCTGAAAAAGTATTACAAAAATTAGCTAAAAATGTTGATTTAGCAAATGAAATAAAGTTCTTTACTTTTAAAGAAAATGTTGAACTTGGAGATTGTGGAAAATTCCTAGTTTCACGTACAGGATATACAGGTGAAGACGGATTTGAAGTTTACGGTTCAGGCGAAGATATTAATAAATTATGGGATGAAATACTTAAAATCGGCAAGGAAGATGGAGTTGTTCCTTGTGGTTTAGGTTGTAGAGATACTCTAAGATTTGAAGCATCTCTTCCACTTTACGGAAATGAAATGGACGACGTTATTACTCCACTTGAAGCAGGTCTTGGATATTTCGTAAAATTAAAACAAGAAGCTGATTTTATTGGTAAAGCTGCTTTAACAAAACTTAAAGAAGCCGGAGTTCCAAGAAAATTAATTGGTCTTGAATTAACCGGTAAAGGTATTGCAAGACACGGAGCAAAAATATTTAAAAATGATAAAGAAATCGGATTTGTAACAACTGGTTATATGTCACCTACATTAGGCAAAACTATTGCGAATGTAATTGTTGACGCTGATCAAGCTGAAGTAGGAAATGAAGTTCAAGTTGAAATCAGAAATAAAAGAGTTCCTGCTGTTTTAATCAGTAAGAAATTTCTTAAAAAATAATTAAATTATTAGGAGGTAAATTCTATATGTATCCTTATATTTCTCTAACAGAACAAGATGTTAAAGATATGTTAGATAGCCTTGGTGTTAATTCTGTTGAAGATTTATTCTCAGATATTCCTGAAGAATTAAAATTAAAGAGAGAATTAAATATTCCAAAAGCAAAAAGTGAGTTGGAAGTTTATAACTATCTAACTAAGTTAGCAAGTAAAAATGCATCTTCAAGTGAATATCCAACATTTTTAGGTGCAGGTGCTTATGATCATTATATTCCTGCTGTTATTCCAACAATTATTAGCAGAAGTGAATTTTTGACTTCTTATACTCCATACCAACCGGAAATCAGTCAAGGAACTTTACAATATATTTTTGAATTCCAAACTATGATTTCAAATCTAACTGGTATGGAATATGCGAATGCATCACTTTATGATCAAGGAACAAGTTTGGCTGAAGCAGCAATTATGACTGCTCATCATGCTAAAAAGAAAAAAGTTTTAGTTTCTGAAGCTATTGCACCTTGGTCAAGAGAAGTTTTAAAAACTTACCTTCATGCTCAACATATTGAAATGGAAGTTGTTAAAACTTGTAACGGTGTAACTTGTATTGATGATTTAAAAGCAAAATTAAATGATGAAATTGGAGCTGTTCTAGTTCAAAATCCAAACTTCTTCGGTAATATTGAAGATGTAACTAAGATTTCAGAACTTGCACATGGATTTAAAAAATGTTACTCAGTAGTTTCTATTGACCCATCTTCTTTGGGAACTTTAAAGAAACCGTCTGATTGTAATGTTGACGTAGTTGTAGGTGAAGCTCAATCACTAGGTCTCCCTATTTCATATGGTGGACCATATCTAGGATTTATGGCTGTAAATAAAGAATTCTTAAGAAAAGTTCCTGGAAGAATAGTTGGACAAACTGTTGACAGAGATGGAAAGAGATGTTGGGTTCTTACTTTATCAGCCAGAGAACAACATATTAAGAGAGAGAAAGCTACTTCAAATATCTGTTCTAACCAAGGTCTTAATGTTTTGACTGCAGCAATTTATATGGATCTTCTAGGTAAAGAAGGTCTTAAAGAACTTTCAAAACAATGTATAAAGAAAGCTCATTATCTTTACAAGAAACTTTTAGAAACAGGTAAATTCGAAAAAGTTTTTGATGCTCCTTTCTATAAAGAATTTGCATTAAAAGCTAAAAAACCGGTTTGCGAATTAAATAAGAAATTATTTGAAAACGGAATAATCGGTGGTTTCGATCTTGGAAAGCACTATCCTGAATTAGAAAATGTTATTATGTTTGCAGTTACAGAAAAACGTACTAAGGAAGAAATAGACAAACTATGTAAGGTATTGGAGGAAGCATAATATGAAATACGATAAATTAATATTTGAACTATCAAAACCTGGTAAAATTGGTCATAAATTACCAGAATTGGATGTTGAAGATGTATGTATTAAAGAGCTAATTCCTGCTGAACTTTTAAATGATGGCGAAATTGATTTACCGGAAGTTTCCGAACCGGAAGTTGTTAGACATTTTGTAAATCTTTCAAATAAAAACTTTGGTGTTGATACAGGATTTTATCCACTAGGATCTTGTACAATGAAATACAATCCAAAAATCAATGAAGCTATGTGTGCTCTTCCGGGTTTTGCAACACTTCATCCAAATATTCCTGAATGTGGAGCTCAAGGTGCTTTACAATTAATGTATGAACTTGGAGAAGCTTTAAATGAAACTTCAGGTATGGATGCTTGCACATTACAACCTGCAGCTGGAGCTCATGGTGAAATAACAGGTATTATGTTATTTAAAGCATATCATGAAGACAACAAAGATTTCCAAAGAGATAAAATTATAATTCCTGATTCAGCTCATGGAACTAACCCTGCAACAGCTACAATGGCAGGATATAAAATTATCGAAATTAAATCTTGTGAAAATGGATTAGTTGATATTGAAGCATTAAAAGCAGCAGTTGGCGACGATACTGCAGGACTTATGCTTACTAACCCAAATACATTAGGATTATTCGAAAAAGAAATTCAAGAAATTACAAAAATCGTTCACGATGCTGGCGGTTTAGTATATTATGATGGAGCAAATGCCAATGCAATATTAGGACATGTTAGACCTGGAGATATGGGATTTGATGCAATTCACTATAATCTTCATAAGACATTCTCTACTCCTCACGGTGGTGGAGGTCCTGGTGCAGGATATGTTGGATGTAAAGATTTCTTAAAAGACTTCTTACCGGTTCCTATTGTAGTTAAAAACGGAGAAAGATATAGCTTATCTTATGATGTTCCAAAGACATTAGGTAAGATGAAAGATTTCTATGGACACTTTGGTGTATTAGTAAGAACATATGCTTATGTTTTATCAATGGGATCTGATGGATTGAAGAAAGTAAGTGATTATGCAGTATTGAACTCTAATTACTTAGCAAATCAACTAAGAGATTACTACAATCTTCCTGAAAATGTAAAATTCAAACATGAATTTGTACTTGGCGGATTGAAAAATCCTAATGGATTAGTAACTCTTGATGTTGCTAAGAGATTAATGGATATGGGATATCACCCACCAACTGTATATTTCCCATTAATTGTTCATGAAGCGTTGATGATTGAACCTACTGAAAGTGAATCAAAAGAAACTCTTGACGGATTTGCAGAATCTATGATTAAGATTGCAAAAGAAGCTGAAACAAATCCTGAAATTGTTCATGAAGCTCCTCATGACACAGAAATTAAACGTCCTGATGAAACATTGGCTGCTAAAGATTTAATCTTAAAATATACAAAATAGTATAGATTTCTAAAAAGCTGTTATGAAAATAACGGCTTTTTTCTTACCTATTTTTAAACTATTTTTTAAGAAATATTTTAATAAATAATCATTATCTAAAAAATAGGGTATAAATTATTCAGAAAAATATAGGAGGTTATTATGAGTAAACTTTTAAGCCCTATGGAAATAGGTAGAAATAAATTTAAAAATAGAGTTGTTATGGCTCCAATGTGTATGTTTCATACAAAAACCGTTGATGGAGTTTTAACTAAAGAGCATTTTGATCACTATGTGGCAAGAGCTTTAGGTGGTGTTGCAGGAATAATTGTTGAAGCAACAATGGTTAATCCTACAGGTGGAATTAGAAAAGTAGATTTAGGATTATATAATGAAATTCAAATGAAAGCTTTTAAAGAACTTGTTGAAAGAGTTCATAATTATAATTGTAAAATCGGAATTCAATTAAGCCATGCCGGAAGAAAAGCAGATTCATCTTATGATGATATTATTGCACCAAGTGCAATTCCTTTTTCAGACGAAAAAGCTCCAAGAGAATTGACTAAAGATGAAATTATATCTTTACAAAAAGATTATGTAAATTCTGTAAAACTTGCAAAACAAGCAGGTTTTGACTTTGTAGAAATTCACGGAGCACATGGGTATTTAATTAATCAATTTTTATCTCCCCTATCAAATCAAAGAAATGACGAATATGGTGGTAGTTTAGAAAAAAGATATAAATTTTTAGGAGATATTTTAAAAGAAATTAAAAATATTGACATTGATGTTCATATTAGAGTTTCTGCTAATGAATATGATGAAAATGGAAATTCTTTAGAAGATATTATAAAAATTCTAAAACTTGCAAAAGAAGATGGAGTAGTTTTCAACAGTATTTCAAGCGGTGGTGTTGTTCCAAAAAGTCCACTAGTTTATCCCGGATATCAAGCAGAATTAAGTAGAGAAATTAAAAAAGCAGCCCTTACAGTTTCCACAGTCGGTCTTTTAGAAGACTATGGTTTATGTGAGTATTTACTTCAAAGTGATGCCTGTGATATGATTTACCAAGGAAGAACACTTTTAAAAAATCCGAACTGGGTTTATGGAGCCGGAGCATATTTTAACGAAGGAAAAGAAATAGAATATCCTCTGTATTCATACTCTGCAATAAAATTTTAAAATTATTTAAAGAAAAAGTAGCTTACAGAAGTAGGCTACTTTTTTAAATACTATGCTGTAATAATTAAATATGTATTACTCTTGATTCATTTTTGTTATATGCAGTATCATGAAATAGGTATTTTCCATGTATTTTGTTTTCGTACATAACCATTATTAGTGGTACTATCAAGCTCTTAATAGCATAAGTACTAATAAAAATTAAAAATACTTTTATATCTATAAATTCCAATTTTCTATAAAAAATATAATAAAGTATCCCAAAATTAACTGCTATATTAAAAATAGTAGCCAATGTAGAAATGATAATATTTGTTTTAATACTAGGTCTTAAAACTTTTATCGTGTATAAAGCTAATATGGATATATTATAAATACAAATAGGTTTATAGTCTTTTCTGTAAATTACTAATGATTTTCTATTATACAAATATTGTCTTCCGTTAGGTCTTATACTCCATTCATTAATCCAAACATGACTAACAGCATCAACATCATCCCAAGGAATTAGTAAATCTATTTTTCTTAGGTATATTCCTTCTTTACATATATAAAATTTCCAACCAACAATAGAAAAAACTATAATAATTATAAGAAAAATTCCAATGAAAAAATAGTTTAATTGCCATAGTTTTAAATTAAAATTAAAGAATTGTATTATTGCATTTTTATCAGCTATTATCATATTTATAACGAGAATTGCAAAAGCAAATATAAATAATATAAATCTATAATAGATACTATGAAATTTTATCTTTTTCATATTCTCTCCTTATCTTAACTAATCAAAATAAACAGTATGAATTTTGATATTATATTTTTGGGTTTCTTTTTTTAAACTTTTAACCAACTCACTATTAGCTTTATTTTTACCGAATATAATACCTCTACTCTTCCCATTTTTCAACTGAATTGTTAGCATATATCTTCTTCCATTAAGCTTTACCGCTCTAAGGCTATTCACATCAATTGATCTTATTTCTTTTAAAGGAATAACTCTATCAAAAATATAAAGTGCATTATGTATATAAAAATTTCCATTTGAAATATGATAAGGTCTAAAAACACTTCCACCACTTCGAACTACTATTGAAAATCTACGAAATATTATAATAAAAAAAGCAACAGAAAGAAATATCAAAGCATTTCTTGTAATACTATATTGCCACATATCTTTAAATCCTATCCAAAAATACCTAAAAAAATCAGACATATTAAAACCTCTTTAAATTAATATTACATTAATAATTATACTATAAGCTCTAATTGTATTCAATATCCGCTTTTAACTTATATCTTATAGATTTTCAATAAATCTTATATTGTTAGCAAAGGAAAATTTGATATAATTTTAGTGTAAAATCAACTCAAATATTCAATATAATATATTTAGTTTTTCAAAATTTTTTTAGAATTTTCATTAAAATTTACTAATTTAATTTACCATTATTTACAAAACTATATTCTATTTATGTCCCTATTTTTTGAAATTAAAGTTGTATAATATTCTTAAGGAAAACATTATTACAATATAGTGTTTTTCGAAAATTGAAAGGGGGATTTTTTATGGATTCATTGATTTCTGTATTATCAAAATTTGCCAATTGGCTTTGGGGACCTCCTCTAATGATATTATTAGTAGGTGGCGGTATTTTTTTAACATTTAGATTGGGATTTTTCCAAATTCGTTATTTTCCTTATATTATGAAACAAACTTTTGGGAAAATGTTTAGTAAAAACAAATCCGGTGAAGGAACTGTTTCACCTTTCCAAGCTGCAACTGCTGCTCTTGCTTCATCTATTGGTGCTGCAAATATAGTTGTTGTACCTTCAATTATTTTTATAGCAGGTCCCGGTTCTATACTTTGGATGTGGATTACTGCTATAGTAGGTCAAGCAACAAAATTCGGTGAAATTGTACTTGGTATTCTTTACAGACAAAAGAACGAAGAAGGCGAGTTTGTTGGTGGTGCTTGTTACTACTTACAACATGGTATTGGTGGAAAAGCCGGAAAAATTTTAGGTTCACTTGTAGCATTTTTCTTTATGATTGAAATTTTACCTTCAATTACATTACAAACACTTGCTGCAGCAGGACCTTTAGGACAATTAGGAATTCACAAATACATTGCTATAGGATTTATATTCTTCTTAGTAATATTGGTAGTTTATGGTGGAATTAAGAGAATTGGACAAGTAACTGAAAAATTGGTTCCATTTATGGCATTAATTTATTTAATCTTTGGAGTTATAGTTCTTGCAATTAATATAAATAAAGTTCCTGAAGCATTTAAAATGATTTTTGTCGGTGCTTTTAATCCTACAGCCATAGCCGGTGGAGCTACAGGTTGGGCTGTGAAAAAGGCAATAACAAATGGAGTTGCTCGTGGTGTTTACTCAAACGAATCAGGTATGGGTTCTGCACCTTATGCACATTCAACTGCAATAACAGATCATCCTGCAAGACAAGGAATGTGGGGAGTTTTTGAAGTATTTGTAGATACAATAGTAGTTTGTACAATGTCTGCACTTATTGTTTTAACAACAGGAATATGGAAAAATCCTGAATATAAATCTATAGCTGTTGAAAGAGCATTCAACTCAATCTTTGGAAATATCGGTAGTGCAGTAGTTTCAATCTCATTGTTTTTATTCGTTCTTTCAACAATAATCGTAATAGTATTCTATGTTGAAAAACTTGCAGAATATCTATTCGGAACAAAAGTAGGAAAAATTATGAGATTTGTTGCAACTATTATGATAGTTTTAGCAGCAGTTCTTTCATTTGAACATGCAGGAGTTTTCCTAGACTTAACATTAGGTCTTGTAGTTATTCCTAATATGATTGGAATAATACTTATGAGTGGAAAAATCAAAAAGGCAAAAGATGAATTCTTCCATACTGAAGGAAAATTTTACTTAAAAGATAAAGCTGAATAGCCTTCTATAGAATTTTTTTAAAAGAAAAATCCGAGTTTAGTCGCTCGGATTTTTTCTTTAAATTTATTTAGTTTCAAATTTTTATTGACCTTCTACGAATCTGTCAATATATTCTTGATAAGTCATAAGTCTATCTTCAAATATATTTTCTTCAATGTGAATAATTCTATTTGCGATTGTATTCATAAATTCAGTATCGTGACTTGCAAATAAGATATTTCCCTTAAATGCTTTAAGCCCATTATTCAAACTGATAATACTTTCAAGATCCAAATGATTTGTTGGTTGATCAAGGATTAAAACATTAGAATTCTTAAGCATCATATATGATAACATCATTCTAACTTTTTCTCCACCTGAAAGTTTTTGCGCAGGTTTTAAAGCCTCATCTCCTGAGAACAACATTCTTCCCAAAAATCCTCTAATATAAATTTCGGATTGCTCTGTCGAATATTGTCTTAACCAGTCAATCAAATTATATGGAGTGTCTTTGAAAAATTCTGTATTGTCCTTTGGAAAATAAGATCTTGAAGTAGTAACTCCCCATTTAAAACTACCACTATCAGCTTCCATCTCTCCTGCTAAAATTTTAAAAAGAGTTGTAATTGCAAGTTCATCTCCGATAAACCCAATTTTATCATTTTTATTTACCATAAATGAAACTTTGTCTAAAACAAGTCTTCCTTCTACTGTCTTTGAAATTTCATTCACTTCTAAAATTTGATTTCCAACTTCTCTTTCCATTTCAAAGCCTACAAAAGGATAACGTCTTGTAGAAGGTTGAATATCTTCAATTTGAATTTTATCAAGTAATTTCTTACGACTTGTAGCTTGTTTTGACTTACTCTTATTTGCAGAGAATCTTGCAATAAAGTTTTGTAATTCTTTAATTTTATCTTCTTTTTTCTTATTTTGGTCTTTTAACATCTGTGCTGCAAGTTGACTTGATTCATACCAGAAATCATAGTTACCAACAAAAATCTTAATCTTTCTAAAATCAATATCCACCATATGAGTACAGATATTATTTAAAAAATATCTGTCATGGCTAACTACAATTACAGTTCCCTCATAGTCCATAAGGAAATTTTCAAGCCATAAAATGCTCTTAATATCCAAGTCATTTGTAGGTTCGTCAAGGATTAAAATTTCAGGATTTCCAAAAAGGGCCTTTGCAAGTAAAACTTTAACTTTTTCCTTACCTGAAAGTTCACTCATCTTTTTCTCGTGTAATTCAGTTCCAATACCGAGACCTTGTAAAAGAGAAGAAGCATTTGCCTCTGCGCTCCAGCCGTCCATATCGGCAAATTCCGCTTCAAGTTCGGAAGCTAAAATCCCGTCTTCATCTGAAAAATCTTCCTTTGCATAAATTGCTTCTTTTTCTCTAATGATTTCCATTAAACGAGCATTTCCCATAATTACAACATCAATTACTTTTTCATCTTCAAACTTAAAGTGATCTTGTTCCAAAAAACTCATACGAGTATTCGGTTTTATAGAAACACTTCCGGTATCAGGTTCAAGTCTTCCCTCTAAAATCTTAAGAAAAGTTGACTTTCCAGCACCATTTGCACCAATTACCCCATAACAATTTCCCGGAGTAAAAGATAAATTTACATCATCAAAAAGTTTTTGCCCTTGAAAACTCAAACTTAAATCTATTACACTTATCATTCTTTCACCTCATAATATTATTAGTTAATTCAATTAAACATAAGTTAGATTATACTATATTTTGTTTAAATAATCAACTAAAAAAATGAGTCTTAAAGACCCATTTTTAAATAATAATATTTTTTTATTACATAAATGCTTCTGCTACGAATTTTAATATGAATAGTAAAGCTAAAATATATACTACTGGAGAAACTTCTTTTCCTCTACCTGAGATTAATTTTAATATTGCATAAGAAACTATCCCAAAAACAATTCCATTTGCTATTGAGTATGATAGAGGCATCATAATAATAGTCAAAAATGCTGGTAGTGCTTCTGTATAATCGTCAAAGTTAATTTTCTTAACCCCTGTAATCATAAATAATCCTACTACGATTAATGCAGAAGATGTCGCATAAGTTGGAATAACCGCAAAAATAGGTTGAAAAATTAAAGCTAGTAGGAAAAGGCAAGCTGTTACTATCGCTGTAAGCCCTGTTCTTCCACCTTCAGCAACTCCCGCTGCACTTTCAACAAATGTAGTTACTGTTGATGTTCCAAGCATTGCTCCTACTGTTGTTCCTATTGAATCTGCAAAAAGTGCTTGTCTTGCTTTAGGTAAATTGCCGTCTTTATCCAACATATCAGCCTTTGATGCAACTCCTACTAAAGTTCCAACCGTGTCGAATAAATCAACGAATAGAAAAGCAAAAAGAGCTACAAACATTTCTGTGGATAAAATTTTACTGAAATCAAATTTCATAAATATAGGTGCAATACTTGAAGGCTTTCCTATGACAGCCTTTGGAAGTTCAGAAACCCCACAGATTATTGATACTATTGTAGTAGCTATCATTCCAAATAGAATTGCTCCCGGAACTTTTTTTACAAGTAAGAAAATAGTAAATAAGATACCAAAAATTGTGATTAATGATGTCGCACTTGTAATTGTTCCAAGATCAAGAGGTATTCCCTTTCCTTGTTTAACAAGTCCCGCTTGATATAATCCTAAAAATGCGATAAAGATACCGATACCTGCACTTACTGCTTGTTTAAGTGAATATGGCATAGCATTTACAATCATTTCTCTAACCTTTGTAAAAGTTAAAATTAAAAATACAATACCTTCTAATAAAACAGCTGTTAATGCAAATTGCCAACTATATCCTTTACCAATTACTATTGTATAAGCAAAGTATGCATTTAAACCCATACCAGGAGCTAATGCAAAAGGATAATTAGCAAGAAGTGCCATTATGACTGTTCCTATAAATGATGCAATAGCTGTTGTTGTAAATACGGCCCCCTTATCCATTCCAGCTTCAGATAAAATCGCAGGGTTTACAACTAATATGTACGCCATAGTCATAAAGGTAGTAATACCTGCTAAAACTTCTGTTCTAACAGATGTTTTGTGTTCTTTGAGTTTGAAAAAGTTTTCAAAAAATGTACTCATAATTCCTCCTAAAAAAATTTTAAAAAACAAAAAAATAACTCTTAAAAAATTAACAGCCAAAAAATAAACGCCCAAAAAGTAGGCTTCAAGCGAAACCTACCTTCTGGGCTTTTCTCCCTTAGGTGTAGTGCATAGCACCTGCACAGCTTGGACCTGCAAGAAAAATCTTCGGAACCCTATGTGCACTTTCTCTTTGAGTTATCAATATCACATCAATATAATAACAGTAAATAATTCTTTTGTCAATATCTATTTATTAGCTAATATTCTCAATTTAATTTTAAAAAAGGAATAACAATTCTTTACGATTTAATATTCCTTTATTAGTCTGATTAACAGGTATTTATTTTCGATATTCCTTTACTTTACGAGAATACTTATCCAACAATTCTCTCGAATATTTTTTTTCGTTTTTTGAATCTTTAGCCTCTTTCCAAAGAATAGAAGCAACTTTTAACTTATTCGAATAGTCTAAACTAGATTTATCTGAGCAAAAGTCTTTTAAAAATTGATTCCATTCACAAACTGAATTATCATACTTTGCATAATCAGATTTTCCATAATACACATTTAGCATATCCTTAATTGTAAAATTCAAATCTTTATCTTTTTTTACTTTTCTCCAAGATGTCGCCATATCAGCATTAAATTTAAATGGTGAAATTCCTGTTAAGCTAGAAAAGTATTCTCTAAACTTTGTATTAAAGGAAAAACCGCACTCAAGTAATGGCGTATCTAAAGTGATATTCTCTACTTGTTTATTTTCTTTTTTTCTTTTTAACTTTTTTATCAAATTTCCTTTAAAATACTCCTCAATAGTACAATTGAGTTCTTGCTTCGTTCCTCTATATTCTAAACCTAGTAATTTACATATTTGAGAAAGTTCTTCACGATACCAATAATACTTACAAAATTCTTCAAAAGTTTTAATTTCTTGAAACTCCGGTCTTTTTTTCAACGATTTACCTCCAATAAATAGCAGTTAAAATCAAAGAGGAGTAACTTTTAATATAACTCCTCTTTGTTCGCTCTTAGTTATTTTCATATATACTTTCTAAAAATTTATAGATATCAAGATATACCTTCTCTTTTCCAATTTCATTTAAGATTTCATGTCTCATTTGTGCATAGAGTTTTATTTTTACATTTTTCATTCCAACTTTTTTGTACAATCTATAACTTTCTAAAACACCTTTACCATAATCTCCTACCGGATCAGCTTTTCCGGAAATAAAAAGAATAGGTAAATCTTTATTTATATTTTCAACATTCTTTTTATAAGACATCTCTTTTATCAAGGTTAACAAATCCAAATAGAAAGTATTTGTACATAAAAATCCACAATCTTTATCTAAAATATAATCTTCAACCGCTTTTTCATCTCTTGTAAGCCAATCGAAATCGGTACTTTTATTTTTTATTCTGGAATTATATCCTTTAAAGGCAAGTTTGTTTATAAAAGCACTCTTTTTAGTCCCGTTTTTTCCACTCAAAACTTTAGCTAATAATATTCCTATTCTATGTTTTATACCACAAAGTTCAGTAGTTCCACAAATAATCGCTCCATCTACACAATCAGAATATTTATTCAAAAAATTTCTAACGATAAGCGAACCCATACTATGTCCAAATATTACAATTTGTTTATCCGGAAATTCTTTTTTAATATATTTATTAAGGTCATGAACATCTTCAACCAATTTGATATATCCATCTTCATCTGCAATATGCCCTTTTAGTCCTTCATCTTCACAAGTTTTTCCATGTCCTCTATTGTCCATTCCAAAGACTCTAATTCCCTGTTTTTCCAAAAATTGAGCAAAGTCTTTATATCTTCTTATATGTTCTTCCATTCCGTGACAAATTTGCACAATTAAATTAGGGTTTTTTAAATTTTCCGAAAAATCGACACAATATAAGCTTTTGTCATCAATACTTGAATTAATATAAAACTCTTTCATAAAACACCTCATAGTCACAAGTTACATTTATTTTACCACAAATTATTTAATAAATATAGTGTCTTGGTTGTTTTACAAAAACAACCCCACCATTTCACGATATTTTCTTCGTTTTAATATATAAAGTATATACTACACTTGTTCTTTTATATTAAAAAACTCATTTTCACAATTGTAAAAATGAGTTCTATAATTAAAGTGCTTCTGCGTGATATGAACTTCTTACCAACGGACCTGAATTTACTCTTAAAAATCCCATCTTAAAAGCTATATCTCTATATCTATCAAATTGTTGAGGATGTACATATTCTTTAACGGCAATATGGAATTTTGTAGGTTGTAAATATTGTCCCACAGTTACCATATCGCATCCTACATCTCTAAGAGCCTTGAAAACTTCAACAACTTGTTCTTCCGTTTCTCCAAAACCTACCATAAGTCCTGATTTTGTTTTAAGTCCACATTCCTTTGCATATTTTAAAACCTCTAAACTTCTTTGAAAGTTTGCAGCAGGTCTTACCTTTGGATAAAACGCCGGAATTGTTTCAACATTGTGGTTTAAAACATCAGGTTTTGTTTCATAGATAATATCCATTAATTCTTTTCTTCCTGACATATCCGGAATTAAAAGTTCTATTGTAGTTTCAGGATTATACTTTCTACATTGTCTTACAACTTCTGCAAATTGATTTGCTCCTTCATCCGGTAAATCATCTCTTGTTACTGATGTTACTACAGCATGTTTTAATCCTAAAATTTGAACAGCTTTAGCAAGATTTTCAGGTTCATTCAAATCCACAGGATCCGGAGTATGTCTTGTTACGTTGCAAAAAGTACAATTTCTCGTACAATTTCTCCCTAAAATCATGAAAGTCGCAGTCCTTCTTGAATAACATTCCATCTTATTAGGACAATTTGCTTCATGACAAACAGTATGTAAGTTTAAACCTTCAACCATACTTTCAACATCAGTTGTATTCTTGTCTCCCTGAATTTTTAGTTTTAACCATTCAGGTTTTCTCATTATTTCTGCTTTTTTTCTTAGCATATTACACCTCTTAAAACAATTTAATTATATCATCAATAAAGACTTCTTTATCCATTGACTTAATATATCTGTCAAGCTCAATATCTTTAAGGGCTTCTTCAATTGACTCTTTAGAACATTGAACTCCTCTTAATATACTACACAATTTATCTATACCCAATTCACTGAAGAAATCCCCTTCAATTGAAATGTCTTTAATCCGTCCATTTTCAATATCAAGTCCAATTTCTACAACTCCACAGGAATATTTTTCGGCTTTTCTGTTCTTTTTTAAAGAGCCATTTCCATAATTCCAATCTTTTGTAGCAAAAAGAGAATCTCTAATTTCATAGATTTTTTCCATCTCTTCTTCAGTTAAAATCGTAGTACCTGTAATTTTGTATTCTTCTTTTATATATTCTATCGCTTTATCCATAAAATTTTCAACATTCAATTCAATCATATCGCCTATAAATCCAACTCTGGATCTTACCGATTGAACAGCTTTACCTTTAAATTTTATATCTCTCGATTTTAAAGAATTAGTTAAATTATACAGATTTGCTTTAAACAAAAAAGTTCCATGATGTAAAATCTTTTCTTTATTTTGATATTGAGCATTCCCACTTACCTTTGCTCCGTCTATTTGAATATCATTTCTTCCTGTAAACTCTGCATTAAGTCCCAAAGATTTCAAGAAATTAACAACAGGCTTTGCAAATTTTTTAAAAGAAGAATCTACATCATCTCCGGTTTTTTTAGTTATAAAACTATATTGCATATTTTCCGTATCACAATATATTGCACCACCACCGGATAATCTTCTAATTACATCCATATTATTTGCATTTGTAAAATCTAAATTTACTTCCAAATCAATATTTTGATATCTTCCAATCAAAATACAAGGTCTATTTCTCCAAAGCATAAAAATATCTTCATCATAATTTTCCATTAGATAAAGCTCGATTGCATGATTTAATGCAGGATCAAAATTTTTATTTTCAACAAAAATCATATTATCTCTCCATAAATTAATTTTAACACAACTATATTTTACCACAAATTAAGTTATAAAAATAGTGCAAGAAAAAAGAAAACCAATATGATTTTCTTTAAATTTTTAATAGCTTTCTTAAATTTTGAAAAATTACTATTATAAAAAGCACGGCAATTCCGGTTAATACCATTGTTCCGCCGGGTTTTAATCCTTGATAAAATGAAATTACAATTCCTGCTATTGTAAAAGTCATTCCAAATAATATAGAGTAAATAACAGTTTGAAAATAAGATTTTGAAACTCTTAAAGCACAGGCTACAGGAACAACCATAAGAGAAGAAACCATTAAAACTCCAACAGTTCTTGAAGCGATAGAAATAGAAAGAGAAATTAAAAATGTAAAAATTATATTTACAGTTTGAACTTTAATTCCTGCAAGTCTTGCTCCGACTTCATCAAAAGAAACATATAATAAAGCCTTGTAAAGCACTGTGAAAACTGTTATTACAATAAAAAATACCAATGTAACTAAAATAACTTCAAAATCACTTATAGCCACAATACTCCCAAATAAAAAACTGTTAAAATTGGCTGCCCCCTTTACGAAATCAGAAAGAACTGCAGCAAGTCCAATTCCTAAACTCATCATTATTGCTGTTGATATATCCGAATTTTTCGGAAAATATCTTCTCATAATCTCTATGGAAAAACTTGCAATCGCACAGGAAATTATCGCAGTAATAATCGGATTTACTCTAAAAATAAGACCAATTGTAACACCCGCAAGAGAAACATGGGAAAGAGCATCTCCTATCATAGAATTTCTCTTATTTACCATAACAACCCCAATGCAAGGTATAACAATGGATAGCATAATTCCAACTAAAAAAGCTCTTCTCATAAATTCAAGTTGAAACATTACCTTACCACCACTTTCTTATCTTTTATTTCCACAACCTTTGTCAAATTATCTTTCATAATCTCAAGCTCGTGAGTTACAAGTAAAATTGTAATTCCATGCACTCTGTTTAGATGAGTTAAAATTTTAAAAAGTTGATTTTTACTTTCCTTGTCAATTCCCGTTGTAGGTTCATCAAAAATTAAAATCTTTGGATTATTTATCAAAGATTTTGCAATCATAATTCTCTGTTGTTGTCCACCACTCATTTTATTTATAGGTGTATTGGCAAAATCAAGCATATTAACTTGAGATAATGCCCTCTTTGCTAGTTCAATATGGCTTTTTCTAGAAAACTTAAAAAAGCCCATTTTTTCGTAAAGATTTAAAGTTACAATCTCCATAGCAGTTATGGGAAAATTAGGTATATTGCTTGCATTTATCTGTGGAACATATCCAATTGTATTCCATTCTTTAAAATTTTTAATATTCGTATCTTCTATAAATATCTCTCCACTTGAAGGATTAAGCTCCCTTAAAATCAATTTGAGTAAAGTAGATTTCCCACTACCATTTGCTCCGATTATAGCTATAAAATCTTTCTCTTTGATATCAAAAGAAAGATTTTCCAAAACATTAATACCTCCACTGTAAGAGAAAGACAGATTTTTTATTGAAATAATATTTTTCAAATCATTCTCCTATTTGTATCTTCAACTGTGGCTTTTAAATTTTTTTCCATAAGTTGAATATATTCTTTATTTTTTTCTATTCATTATTTACATTAGCTTTGCCACATACTGAAAAAAGTGATATAATAATGGCAAAGGAAATGATTTTAGTTATGATTTTTTCGTAATTTCTCCTTTTAAGAGCACTTATTTGCAAATAGCACTCATTTACATACAGTATTATATACCCATTTCATCTAAAAATCAAGCAAAGGAGAGTATTTATGAAAAAAGCTTTTTTGAAAATTCTAAAAGATAATGACTTAAAAATTACAAAAAACAGATTAGCAATTCTAAAAGAATTAGAAAAAAGAGAAGTTCCTACAACTGCTGAAGATATTTATAATGCTATCTCAACAAAGGGCGAAAAATTTAGCATTTCAAGTATCTATAGAGCATTGAATCAATTTTGCGAAAAAAATATTGCAAAAAGAACTGCAGAAATAGACGGAACTACATATTATCAATTAAATAGCGGACATATCCACAGTTTAATTTGTGAAAAATGCAAAAAAATAATTCCAATAAATCATTGCCCAATACATAGCTTAATTGACGATATTGAACATAAAACTGATTTTATCGTAACAGGTCATCATTTAGAAATAAAAGGTATTTGCAAAAATTGTCAAGAAAAACTCACAGAAAAAGAGCTGGAATGTATTAAAGATTCTAGCAAAGAAGTACATAGTAATCACAAATGTAAAGATGAACATTGTATATAAATATTAAAAATTTTTAAAAAAGTATTGACAAATTTTTTATAAATTGATATAATATACAGGCATTCAGAATGAATGTAAAGTTTGGTGGGTGTGGCCTAGCTGGTTAGGGCGTCAGATTGTGGCTCTGAAGGTCATGGGTTCGAATCCCATCATCCACCCCATATATGCAGGAATGGCGGAACTGGCAGACGCGCTAGACTTAGGATCTAGTGTCATTGACGTGGGGGTTCAAGTCCTCTTTCCTGCACCATTTCTATTACTGTAGAAGTATTAAAAAAGTAGAGTTTTGACTCTACTTTTTTTCTTTTTTAAATTTAAGAAAGGAGTTGTTATGAAAAAAGTTGTAAATATTGAAAAAACTGACTCTGATTTTGAAGATTATATTTTATTTGATATAGAAACAACAGGTCTTAATAGAACTAAAGACTTTATGTATATGTTCGGAATTTGCGAGAAAAAAGGAAAAGATTTAATCTATTCTCAATACTATATTGAAGACGAAGCAGAAGAAAAAGAGCTGATTTTAACAGTAAAAGAGCTTTTAAAATCAAAAAAAGTCATCTCATACAATGGAGATAGGTTTGACTTTCCATTTATCAGAAAAAAAATGGAAAAATACAATATTCTAAAAATTGATTTTCAAAATATAGATATTTATAGACAATTCCAAAAACTTAACTTTTTTCTAGATGAACCTAGTCTAAAGGCTATTAATTTGGGAAAAAGACTTGGATTTGACGTTCATGACCATGTTAATCAACAAGAAATGCCTAAAATTTATAAGATGTATCAAGAGCTTAAAGATAAAGAGATACTGTCAAAGCTGATTTACCATAATTATATTGACCTTAAAGTTTTAAGTTATATCTATGAGTATAAAGAAAGCATTTTAAACAAAATTTTAACTATTAATAATAAGAAATTTAAAGGAATTTTAAAAACAATTTATATTCAAAAAAATTATCTTATAATAAGACTTTTTAATATAAAAAATATAGATATAAATTTTCACGAAAGCAATTACAGTATTACAAGCAATAAAGATGAAATAAAAATCACTTTGGAATTAGAAAGTGGAATAATTGAAAACAATATAAAAGCTAAAGTTTTTAAATCAAAATATGAAAATAAAATCTTTAAAGAATCTTCAAATTTAAATGAAAACTTTGTTCTTATAATAAAAAATAACAAAATAATAAAAGAAAATTTACTCCTTTTATTAAACTTAATCTAATAATGTTAAGTTCTAAACAATCCTTTAATTTTTTTATAATTTGGTGTATAATAGTATTGGAGGTTGTTATGTAGTTAGGGTTTTATTTTAGGAGTTTGCTATGGATGTTGGAGACAAAATATTTTATCCTATGCATGGAGCAGGATTGGTTAAAAGCATAGAAATCAAAAGTTTCGGCGATAATTGTGAAAGATTTTATGTTATAGAACTCCCTTTTGAGCAAAATTTACATATTTTTATTAAAGAAAAAGATATTGATAAATTTGAATTTAGAGAGCTCGTAAACGAAGACACCCTTGATAGAGTTTACAATTATATTAATAATGAGAAATGCCCTATGCCAAACAATTGGATTCAAAGATATAGAGAAAACACACAAAAGCTTAAGTCTTCTGATATTTTCGAAATTGCTTATGTTTTTAAAGGTTTGGCTGTTAGAAACGAAAAGGGTAAACTTTCTCTAAAAGAATTATTCATGTTAAACCTTGCAAAGCGAATTTTGATTTCAGAATTTGTAATGGTAAGTGGTTTTCCAAAAAACAAAATAAATAAAATTATAGATTATTCTATAGAACATTAGGAGGGAAGTATGTATAAAGTTTTAAGGTACTTGACCTTTGTTTTTGGTGGGCTTATTGGGATTTTATTAGCCTACGGAGTTGGTCAAGTTTTTGAGTTACGTTTAAGTAACCCTGTTATAGTTTCGATTTATTCGGTTTTTGCAATTATTTTTGGTATTATTTTTTATTTATTATTCCCCGCAATTTTAAAGAAACTAACAGGTAATTTTGATGTTATGATTAAAAAAGCTCAAAAGACACCAACTTCAGATTTTGTTATCGCAATCTTGGGACTTATAGTTGGTCTTGTTATAGCTTTCTTAATTTCATTACCTATTTCAAATATAAAATTTCCGGTTATCGGAAATTTATTGAGCGCAACAATTAGTATTTTTATATATGTTGCACTCGGATTTGTAGGAATTAAAATTGCAGTAGATAAAAAAGAAGAAATCTTGAAATTCAAAATTTTTTCAAAAGAAAAATCCAACAAAAAAGGGCATTCTTGCCCTAAAATATTAGATACTTCTGTTATTATTGACGGAAGAATTTACGATATAGTAAAAACAGGTTTTGTAGAAGGACCAATTATAATTCCGATGTTTATGGTTAAAGAATTGCAATATATTGCCGATTCTGAAGATCCAAACAGAAGACAAAGAGGCAGACGCGGTCTTGATATTTTAGATTTGTTACAAAACGAAAAGAATATTGAAATAAAAATTGTAGATAAAGATTATAAAAATATTAAGGAAGTTGATCATAAACTTTTAAAATTGACAGAAGATTATAATGGTAAGTTAATTACTAATGACTATAATTTAAATAAAGTTGCATCACTTCAAAAAATTTCTATACTCAATGTAAATGAACTTGCACTTGCAGTTAAACCGGTTGTAATTCAAGGAGAAAAGCTTGTTGTTGAAGTCATTAATCGTGGTAAAGAGCCTGAACAAGGTCTTGGTTATCTTCCTGACGGAACTATGATTGTAGTTGAAGACGGAAAAGATTACATCGGACAGACAATAGAAACAACGGTAACAAGCATATTGCAAACACCTGCAGGCAAGATGATATTTACAAGAAAGAATTTAAAATAAGTAATAAATTTACTTCAAAAGAATTGATTTCAACATACTTTACTTTACATAAACCAAAGTATGTTAATTATAAAAAATTTATTGAAAGGAGAAATTTATGAACGAAAGAATCTACAAATCAACTTCTTTTCAATTTGTAAAAGAATTGGTAACGTTGGTTATTGCTTGTGCATTTTTAGGCTTTATTTTACATTTCTTTGTCCAACTATATGTCAATGTAATAGTGGTAGCAATTGTAGGAATTGTGTCATTATATTTTACACTTAGTGATAAAAAATTATATGTTAAAGTTACTGATGAAACTTTAACAGTCGTAAAAGGCAAAAAAATTGATGAATATAATATAGAAGAATGTGCAATGAAAGCTAGAATAAAAAATAATGATATTCTAACTTTATATGTAACTGATTCAAATGATAATACTAAAAGTTATGATCTTTCATTATTAGGTTATAAACAATTTCAAAAGCTCATTGAAGATCTTACTATTATCGGAGATGAAGCGGAATCAATTACGTTAAAAGCAAAATAATTTTATATTAGGAGGATACTATGAATAATATTTCACAGATGATTAAAAATATGGGAGTTATGGCTTATATAATTCCCGCCGTTTTAATTATTTATGTTGTTGGAATTGTAATTTGGTCAAAGAAAAGAAAACAAGGATATGAAAGATGGCTTTCAGATCATCCTGATGCGGTTAAAATTTATTTATCTACAAGTTTTAGCCCAATCACTTCAAAATCTCTTGTAGGAAGAATTTTAAGTCAAAATGCTTATCCAAGTATTGCTTATGAAGGAACTAAGTCTGTAATTTATGCTTTACCGGGAACTGTTGATGTTGAACTCACTTACAGTTATACAAGACCGGGAATATTGCATAAAAATGTAACTACAACTTGGGGTCCTACAAAACTTTCACTTGAAGTTGAAAAGGGAAAAACTTATTCTTTAGCTTTCGATAAAGAGGAAGAAACTTTTAAATTAAGTGTTGAAAGATAATTTGAACAAAGAGAAAACTTCAACAATTTCCGTTGGAGTTTTTTTGTGCAAAAATATATGAAAATTTCATAGAAAAAGAAAAACCCTAAACTTGTACTAAATACAAGAAGGGTTTTTCTTTCTAGCAAAATCTCATTCGATTAGGATTTATATCTTTCTCTTTTTCATAAAATTTTAAAATCTCGATACCATTTTCCAAAATCAACTTTTCAATTAATGCTTTATCTTCAAAATTATCAAACAAAATACTTATTCCGCAACAGTGATCTTCCGTTTTTGGAGTTGGTGCTATTGTACATTTTATTCCATTTTGCTTCATTAATTGATAAAGCTCCTGACCGTTTTTGGTATCCTTAAAGAAAACATAATACAACATTAGCTTAACATTTCTATAAATGCACCAATTCTTGTTTTTAATTGTTCGCTATCAGCATCCGTATAGTCGGTTTCTATTCCAAGAACAGGAATTTTAGCTTCTTTCAAAGCTTTTTCAACTATTGTTCCCTCTGTATCATAAAGTGTACAGAACTTCAAGTTTACATCGATAACTCCATCAATATTATACTCTTTAATTAATCTTATTATATCTTCAACTCTTTCAGTATTTGGAGTAAAGCATGCACAGTTTATGCTTCCTAAGTATCTACGAGTTAGATTTTCAACCATTTCATCCATTGTCTTTCCATTTTCATCTACTAGATGTTCAGAATACCTATTACCAGTACACATTTCTTCACATACAATCATTCCTCCGATATTTTCAACTATTTGGTGAATCTTCCAGTTTGGAATTGATAATGGTGTACCGGTAAGTAAAATTCTCTTCGTACCTTTTTTAAATACGCTTACATTATTCTTTGCTCTTTCTTCAAGTTCGTCACAAAGTCTATTTACTTGTGCAGTAAATCTTTCAGGATCATCATAGAATGCTATTTGTGTAATAAGTAGTACATCTCTTCCTGAAATAGGCACATTTTCAAGTTTTCTAAAACTATTTAATCTTTGTAAAGCCCTTCTCTTATTATTCAAAGTTACAATAGCATTTCTAAGGCTTTCTTCTGTAATCTTATTTCCTGTCAATTTTTCTAGTTCAACCATATAGCCTTCTATTTCTTCTTTCCATTTAACAAAGTCTTTTTCTCTCTTCATTTGTGGAATATCCATTATATACATTGGAGCATCTTTTGCTAAAATTTCCCAAGCTTTTTTCTTTCCGTCACAAGTTGTTTCTCCAACGAAAAGGTCAGCAATTCTAAAGAACGGACAAGTTCTGTCAAATCTTGCTCCCAAAGATGCCTTAATCAATGGACAAGTAGATGTTGGAAGTACTTTTTCCCCACCCGGAACCCAAAATTGAGATCCGCTACATAGACCTGTTGCAATAGCTCCCGATGCAACTACCACTTCATCAGGAACGTGGATACAGAAAGAACCTACAACTTTTCCACCCTTCTTTTGAAATTCAATAAGTTCTGCAGGTCTAATTCCGTGAATTTCTGCAACAACCATATTAAAATAGTCCATACTCTCAGGTCTATTTTCTTGACTTAAAAAAACATCTCCGAATGCGACAGGTAAAACTTCACATAAAATATCATGAGTATCGACATCCATATTCAAATCTTTCCACATTTTTCTGTAATCAGCCATTTTATTGCCTCCTATAAAATTCTATTTATTATCATAGGGACAATCTTGATACAAAATATCTAATTTTTTTGTTTTCTTATTATTATACTTTTCTTTCAAAAACTCATAACCACTACTTTTATAAGTTTTAAAAACTTCTCCCAGACAAAAATTTTCTATGATTTGATAGTCCTTATATTTTTTATCTATATCGTCCAAAATCTGAATTGCTCTTGGAACATATAACTTTTGTCTTTTTTTATCAACATCTTTAAAATTAGCCAAGACCCTATCAATCATATTAATTTTGTCTTCCAAAGAGAAAATGAATTGAGTATAAAATTCAACTTCATATAAAAATCTGGAGTCAATATCGGTTTTGGAAAGACTTTCCAATTTTGAAGAAATATTTTTAGATAATTCAACGGCTTTTAAGAAATTTATTTCAGAAAAATCTCTTTTATAAACGTCCTCCACTCTATTTTTTAAATTATTTATATTACCATCATAGAAAAAAATCTTGTCCTTTAAATTTTCTTTTAATATTTTTAAAAGTAAAGGGCATGAATTATCTACAACAACCAATTTTGCATTATAAAGTAAAGGGCATTTTTTTGTCATAGCATAAGTAAGAGTTGAATCTACTATGCTACACAAATCTTTTTGGTTGGAATATTCTAATATGTATTTATCTACTCCGTCTAAAGGTAAAGGTACTAAGTCAAAACCGTAAAATATCTCTTTTGGAACAGTTCTTCCCAAGTAACCTATTATGTATCTTTCATTATCCAAGCCCATTATTGTCTCTACAAAAGCATTTCGCCTAAGTTCTAAAATTTCTTCTCTCAAATTTTCCATAATTTTTGATATTAAACCATATCTCCTTAATTTATACTCGTTATTCTTTTAGATATTTTCAAGAAATTCTATGATAAAATAACTTTTAGCTTTGTATCTGACTATTTTTAAAATTCACCTCCGGCAGAAAATATTTGTTATTATCATTTAGCCAAATACAATACTTCACATATTTACATTTGTATTATAACACATATATATTATGTAGTAAAATTAGAATTATTAATTGAAAATGTTTATTCATTATAATTATTTATAATATAATGCTCGTTTTATAATGTTTATAAAAAAAGAACTTCAATAAAATTATTGAAGTTCTTTATAATTAATATTTATCTTCTCTTTTTAGAAATTACAACCGATGCAATTCCTAAAAGAATTGTAGGTAATAATGAAATTTGTGCAATACCTGTTTTAGCTAATTTTGGTTTTCTAGCTGTTCTATTATCAGGTTTTTCATTATTTCCCGATTTGTTGTTATCATTTCCCGGTTTGTTGTTGTCATTTCCAAGTTTGTTGTTATCTTCAGGTTTTTCAGCTCTATACTCTACTGCATATTTTGAAAAATGATTTGCAACAAATTTTATATAACCATCATTATGCACAAAAGTTAAAGCTTCAAGCTTTCCGTCATCAGCAACATAATAAAGTTGATCTGCAATTTTTCCTTTTTCTTTAGGAATTTCAACGACATAATGTCCAATAGGTAAATTTACCTTTTCTTTTGTAACTGCATCTCTAAATGAAATATCAAATAATGACACATTTTTACCTTTCAAAGAAGGAATTTGATTAGCATCTATTTTTTCAACTACAAGTTCCTTTCCGGATAAATTTTTACCCGTAACTGAAATTTTTGTTTTTTCATCAGTAACTTTAGTAACTTCTTCTTCAGAATTTTCAGGTTTAACACCGTCTAATTTTTCTGTCTTTTCCTTTAAGGCCTTTGCCAAATTGTTTACATTTTCTTGACTTACAGGATTTTCTACAGCATTAACAGCTTCTTCTAATGCCTTGTCGAACTCATTTTTGATTTCTTCTGTAGCATATTTGTATTTATCTGTACCTTTTGCTATATTCGCATTTGTTATTGCTTTATTTAATTCGTCAAGATTTATATTGCTCTTATAGATAAAAGTTACTTCTTTAATATCTCTAACTTTTTCTTCGTGGATATGTCCAATTTCTTTTTCTTCAACACTTCCGTCGGCTCTAACAATCTTGTATTTTAAAGCTTCAAAATTTGCATTATTTTCTATAGGTCTTACATTAAAAGATCTTAGTTTAGACCATTTATAACCTTTAACAGTAGCCCCTTTGAAAGCCACTTTTCCATCTTCTGTTTCATGTTTTACTTTTACTTCAGATATTTCATCTGCTGTCATATTTTCTTTTTTGCCAACTTTGTCATTTACAACAGTTGCTCTTACAAAAACTTCCTCGTCATAATTTTCTCCGTCAACAGCAACTAAAAATTTAAAAGTAACATCTCCATTTGGATTTTTAGGATTTGTAACATTTCTAGGACAAATAAGTTCAAACATTTGTGTATTGCCATTTCCATAGATTCCTGTTCCATCTGAACTAACCATTATAAAGTTGTCCATACTATCGGATGTACCTTCATTTTGTAATGGATACCATTCTATTCCGTTTTCATCTACAATTTTTATCTTTGTCAAAGTCTTATTGAAATTAGCTCCGAACATAGTAACCCAAGTTTTTTTACTTTCTTGACCTACCGGAGTATAAGTATGAGTTACATCAGGTTGTTCAGTACCGCCACCTGAAGTTCCATAAGATTGAATTGACATAAAACTTAAGATTGGCTTGTCAGTTATTTTATCGGTAGGCAAAACTGTTGCAACTAATCTTTTAGCTCTATTTTCCAATATATTTACTCCAATTGCTGAAGAATATGTCTTTCCATTATCCAATGATACCATAACTGAATAAGTTTCAGCTTTGTCGGTTTTATTTTCAGGTAAGGTAAAACTTATAATTTGTTCAGTATTATTTACAACTTCTACATTTACATTTGCTGATTCTGTTATTTCTGAATTTGAAGTTTTATCCTTATTATTTATTAGAATTTTGACCTTAACAGCTTCACTTAAGTTTTCTCCAACTAATTTAACTTTTGAATTTCCACCTAATTTAGTTAAAATTTCTCCTTCAACAAAATTAGCTTCATTTACTGTTGGAAAAGCATCTTTTATAAATTGTTCAAAAGCTCTATTTTCTCTATTTTCCCCGTCTTTTATTATTCTTTCTTCAAATCTAATTGTCGCACCGGTTTTAATATCTATTTTATTAGCCAAAGTTATGACAATTTTATCTCCAACAACTTCAACCTTATCTTCCGCTTTTAACTTTTCAAAATTGTCTGTTGTAGATTTTTTATAAGAAATACCGGCTTTTAAAGTTTCATTATCTTTAACTTCAAAAACTCTCTCATCAAATTTTACAGTTATTTTTGTCTTACTATTGTCAAGATATACATTACTTGGTAATAAATCTATAATATCTCCACTTTCTTCGCCACCTACAGTAACAGTAACTTCTTTATCATTTAATCTAATCTTATAAACTTCTTCCTTATTTGATTTTGCTTCAGGGAATTTTAAAGTTGCACTTTGAACTTTATTTGTTCCGTTGAAAGTATAATCCATATTAATTTTATTTTCAATACCGTTTTCAACCTTAAAAATTTCAAGTTTAAGTTTATCAGACTCTAAATTTTCACCTTTTACAGTAATAGTATTAACCCCACCTACCTTTGGCATATTAGGAGTTTTTACTTTAAGTTCATTTATTACCATATTATTTTCTTCAGATCCCGGAGCAACTGTAACAGTTACTGTCGGATTATCTTGAAATACTGTTTCAGACCCGTTTGTATTGAATTTTAAAGTATAAACTTGTTCACTTGTTGTATTATTTTTAGGAAAATCAATTGAAACAGTCTTTTTAGCCTTGTCCCCTGTTACTACAGCACTTTTTCCTAAATCAGTTGGTACATTATTTAATAAAACTTGAACCTTTACTTGATTAGCAGGAATATGATTGTCATTAATTCTTTTAGTAATTAATTCTAAATTAACTTCTCCACCCTCTGCCGCTAAGTTTTGATTTTCAGGTGTTACTCTGACAATTGCATTTTCATCATTATTTTGTTCAGAAGGAGCAACTTTAATAGTAACTGTCGGTTCAGCTTGAAAATCTGTTTCAGAGCCTTTTGCATTAAATTTTATAGTATAAACTTGTTCCTTAGAAGTAGTATTTTTAGGAAAATTCAAAGTAATAGTCTTTTTAGCTTTATCCCCTTTAACTTCTACATTTTTTCCTAATTCAGTTACAACCCCATCTAATGATATTTGAAGTTTTACATTTTCAGGAGAAATATGTTTATCATTAATTTTCTTAGTATATACAGTTAAATTTACTTCTCCACCTTCTGTTGGCAAATTTTCTTTATCTGCCATTGCATTTAAAATCGCATTTTCTTCAACAGGATTAGGTTGTTCAGGATTTACCGGAGGAACTACAACTCCTCCACCGCCATTTGATGTACTCTTTCTAATTCTAACAAGCTTTTTAAATTCTTCATAAAATGAACCGGAATTACCATTTACACCAAAAGCAACTTCATATTGTATGCTTTTTCCTGTTTCATTTTTTGGAAAAGTTAAAGTAACTATTTTTCTACTTGAACTTTCTTTTGTTTCATCAGAAAAAGTAATTGAATTTTCAACTTCTGTTAAACGTTCAGTACTCCCTTTTAGCACTACTTTCGCCTTAATGTCTTTTTCTTCCAGGTCGGACCCCTTAAGTGTGAAAGTTCTCTTTCCGTCCTCAGTAGGAGACATAACAGTTGAATCTTCAACTTCAGTTAAAGCACTTGTCTCTTTTGCATAACTACTTATTCCGATGGAACTAAATGTTATCGAAAACAAAAGTACAAATGCAAAGATTTTTTTAAGCATTTTCATTACAATGCTACCTCCTTAAAAATATTTTTACGCCCTTAAATTATATATCATAAAAAATTTTTTTGCAAATATTTTATCAATTAATAAGTTTTTCTAATGAATATCCCCTTATTTATTAGAATTTCTTATTAAAAACTCTTTTAAAAGTAAATTAAGCATATTTTTGTCTTTTATATTGACAATGTTTATTATTTATGTTATACTCAACTTGTCTTCAGGGCGAGGGTCGTTTCCTCACCGGCAGTAAAGTCTGCGAGCATTATGCTGAATTGGTGAAATTCCAATACCGACAGTTAAAGTCTGGATGAGAGAAGAAATTGTTATGCCCTAAAGATGGCATTTTTTTTTGCTAAAATTTAGGAGGTTATTATGAACAACAAAAAATTTGGCATTTCAGAAATTACAAAAATTGCAATTCTTGCATCAATATCAGTGCTTTTAATGTTTATTAAAGTCCCACTACCTTTTGCCCCTACATTTATGGAAATGGATATTGCAGAGCTTCCTGCATTAATCGGTGGATTTGCAATGGGACCATTAGCAGGATTTTTAATTGTATGTATAAAAATTTTACTTAATATTGTAATTAACGGAACAAAAACTTTTTATGTCGGAGAGCTTTCAAACTTAATAGTTTCATCAGCTTTCGTTTTGACAACTGCTTTTATCTATAAACACAATAAAAGCAAAAAATCTGCTTTACTAGGACTTGTAATAGGTAGTATTTCAATGTCAATAATTGCAACTTTGAGCAATTATTTTATAATATTTCCACTTTATGCAAAACTTTTAAAAATTGACTTAAATGCTTTTGTCGGAATGGTAGCAAAAATTAATCCACTGGTAAAAAGTTACTTTACATTAATGCTATTCTCAGTATTACCTTTTAACTTAGTTAAAACAGCTGTTACTTCAATAGTAACATCATTATTATACAAAAGAATATCACCAATATTAAAAAGAAAATAAAAAAATTAAACATAAATACAATCAAAAAACGACAAATCTTTAAGATTTGTCGTTTTTTATATTATTTGTTAATATTAATTTATTCCCTTTGATTTTTCCATTCTTCCATAAAGATATAGTGCAATTAAAGTAAATACTAATGGTCCTGCAACTGACATTATAGTTGTTAACCAGTCTCCTGATGTGATTGCAGGTTCAATAACTGTAAATAAATTTGCAAAACCTACTATAAAACAAGCAACCGCAACCGCAACTTTAGCTGATGCATAAGTTTTGAATTTTACAAAAGGTCTTTCTATCTTATCATCTCTTTTAAACGCCAAGAATGAATAAGCGATGAAGAAATATGGTAAAGTCATTGAAACATTTGTCATTGAAACTAAAACTTGGAAAAATTGTTGTGCACTCTTTCCACCGAATGATACTATAAAGATTATTATAATTACACAAACTGCTTGATAAATCATTGGTTTAGTATAAATTCCATTTTTTTGTTCAGTCCATGATTCTGGCCATAATTCTTTAGGAGTTCCACCAATTAATTGTTTTAGTGGAGAATAAATAAGAGCAAAGAAAGCTCCTGTTAATGCTAGGAACATTGAAATACCCATATAACGAGAAACCCAAAGTCCTACATTTCTAGCAGCAGATTCTGCAAGACCAAAAGCAAGACCTAATTGATATCCCATATGGTTCATAGCAATATATGATACATTACCTAAAGTAATTTTTTGGCTAGAAAATTCTGCAAATGCAAATGACCATTTAGTAAATGTACCAAAAATTAAAATACCTAATGAGTATCCTAAAGATATTACAATGGCTGAAATAACAACCCCTTTTGGAAAGTTCTTTTCAGCATTTTCAGTTTGATCAACAAGTCCTCCGACAATTTCCAAACCACCGTATGCAAATATAGCATAAACAACAAATGACAAAACTTGTAAGCCTCCGGCATAAGCAGGATTTGGTGAACGAACAAAAGCATCAGCAGTTATAGGATCTCCAACTCCACCTTTATTAAGGATTAACATTAAAATTCCACCAACAAATAAAAATACATTAATCAATGCTACGGCACTACCCCCAAAAGATGTGAACTTCTTAATTTTATCAACACCCTTTGTGGATATGAATGTTAAAACAATAATCCATATAATAGCAAGAATACCTAATGTTTTTACAGAGTCAAGTCCGAATAGTGACCAGCTTTGAGTTTTATCAACTCCAAAAATTGCATTTGATAAAACAATCCATATACCTGAGCCAACATTTACCATCCATACAATAAATGCTGAATACCACATAAATGTTACAACAAATGCATACTTACCTCCTGAAGTTCCTTCAAGCCAAGAATACATTCCACCTTCAGAATCCTTAAAAGCTGCTCCGTATTCTGCAATCATAAATGCAAATGGTAAAAAGAAAGTTAAACAAGATATAATAAACCAAGGAATAGCTGCGTATCCCATAAGATAATATGATCTTGTTACATTAGTAAAACCAAATACAGAAGTGAACACCATTAAAACGAGTGCTCTTAAACTCAATTTCTTTTTAGACATAATATCCCTCCAATTCTTAATTTATTCAATTTGAATGATAACACAAAATAACAGGTATGTCAACATATTATAAATAAATTTTATACTTTTTAATAAAATTAACTTTTAAAGTGTTGAATTATAATTTTTAAAAATAATAATATTTTATGAAAAATAGTCAGTTAATTTTAAAAATAATTTATTATAATAAGAATTTAAAGTCTATTTACAAATAAATTATAAAGCTCGAAATCAAATATTATAAGAAATCTTAATAAAATAAACTGATATAAACTTAAAATAGACATTATCTTGTATTTTAAATAATAATTTTTAAAATAATCATTTATCTTTCTATATTATATATTTTAAAATTATAAAATAAAAAAACAGCTATTTTCAGAAATTAACCGTTTTTTTAAACTATTTTAAAAATCTACTTTTTTCATAATTACATTTCCATCTATCACCTTAATTATATTATCAAATTTTTTAAGATGCTCAGTAGATGTATTATGTGTTACAATCAAAACTGTTTGATCAGATTTCAATAAAATATCTTCTAGTCTTGAAACACTTTCCGTATCAACGCCCGTAAAAGGTTCATCCAAAACTAGTATTTCTCCTTTTCTGCATAATATACGAAGTAATGCTAGAACTCTTTTTTCACCACCACTAAAGTTTGAACAATCAGGAGTATTTCTACCGAGTATATCTTTGACTATCGTAACTTCGTTGGCATTATTAGGAATATAATCATAGGAATATGAATCAAAAACAGTTATATTTTCTTTTACAGATGCACGATAAATATGCTCATGTTGACTCATATAAAGCAATGTATTTGATAAATTAAGCTCTTTTACATTTTCTCCATCAATAATGACTTTCCCCTGATTTGGCTTATGTATTCCAAGTAATAAATTTAAAAAAGTTGACTTTCCTGCACCTGATTTACCAACAATTGCATATTTTTTTCCTTTTTCTATTTTTAAATTTATATCTTCTAGTTGTAATTTATCAACCGTGAAATTTACATTATCAAAAATCAGCTCGTTTTTAAAAGTTTCCAATTCTTTTTTATTTATTATTTCTGATTTTTGATTTAAAAATGAAAGTATATTTTGTTTTGTAGAATTAACTGAACGTATAGCAGTAATGTCATAGAGCAAACTATCAATAGGGTCAATAAATGCAGAAGAATAGCTTAGTGTTGCTATTGCCACACCTACTGTTATCTCTTTTTTATAGAATAAATATCCTACAATAGCAAAAGTTAACGCCCTAACCATTTTGGTCATAAAATCACTTACTCCAAGTACAAGAGCCTTTTTCTTCCCAAATTCATACCTTTTATCTGCTGTTTTATGTAGAATTTCATTATGTCTATTTTTTATATTTTCAATTGTTTTAGAATTTATTAAACCAAAACCTTCAAGCAAATCGGAAATAGTTGAAGTATATTTTCCAAGATGTCTTTGATAATTACTTCTACTATTATCCAACATTTTTCCAAATATCTTTGGGATAAAAATCGCAAAAATAGAAGATAAAACTACAACTAAACCAATTTTATAGTTGATATTCATAAAAATAATAACTCCATAAATCAACATCATACTTACAGAACGAATTACATCTACAATAGGTTGTAAATAATCTTGTTCTAATGCAGTAATATCATTTGATTGAATAGAAATATATTCCCCTATCGGCTTCTCTTGAAAAACTTTAGCATTCATATTAAAAATTTTATCAAAAAAACTCTTTTTAAGTCTTGTTTCAAATGAAATTCCTGATTTAAATGCTACTAAAATGCAAAAATATTGCATTAGAGAATAAATTCCAAGTAATAAAGCATATAATAGAATGGCTAAAATTATTTGACTTGACGTACTTTGTAATCCATAGTCGAATAACCACTTTTGAATCAATGGAGTTAATGCTAAACAAATAACTCCAATAAAATCCAAAATTATTTGAAGAATAATATATTTTTTAACTTTAGATAAATAATCTTTCATTTCTTACTCCTAAATAATTTATAATAGTATAAAATAATACCTTCACACCTTTATATTATAACATACTTTTCATTTTTAAAATGATTTTAACTTAAAAGTATGATGACATTAAGTTTCCTTTTTAAAATGTTTAATGTAAACCTAATTATAGTAAGCTAAAACTCAAAATGGAAATTTTAATTTTTAATGATATTCTTTAATTTTTATAGTTTTTAAAACTTTACTTTTTGCTTTTTATGATGTATAATTGTAAAGATAAATTTAAGGAGGTAAGTTATGGCAAATTTAGTTAAGTTTTTTAAAACAAATCTATTTAACTTTTTTAACTTTGTTTTAACGATACTCTTTTTCAATTTTAATAGTGGACTTACTGTCTTTAAAAATATTTTACTTAATTATTAATGGAATAACTGTTGTTATTTCATTTTTTTTATATGTTTTTAAAGCTTAAGTCAAAGGAGGATTTATGAATAATAAAGAAATTATCGGTGTAAGGGATAAAGTTCCCGTAACAATGCTTATACCTTTGAGTTTACAACATACTTTTGCTATGTTTGGAGCTTCAGTTTTAGTCCCAATTTTATTTAATGTAAACCCTGGCATTGTTCTTTTGATGAATGGTATAGGTACATTGTTGTTTATTTTTATCACAAAAGGAAAAGCTCCTGCATATTTAGGTTCAAGTTTTGCATTTTTAGGAGTAGGTACTGTTATTATTAATACTATGGGTTATAGATATGCACTTGGAGCATTTGCAACAACAGGATTTTTAGGTTGTATCTTGGCTTACCTAATATACAAATTTAGAACTGATTGGATAAATATTGTACTTCCACCGGCAGCAATGGGTGCGGTTGTATCTCTTATTGGTCTTGAACTTGCAGGAAATACAATAACAGGCGGAAAAATCGGTGCAAATATATTGACTGAAACTTCAACAAGTGCAGACGTTTGGGTGTTCATGATTACACTTTCAGTTGCAATTTTAGGCTCAGTTGTATTTAGAAAATTTTTAGGAACTATCCCAATACTTATTGCTATCATCTGTGGATATATAGCCTCTTTAGCTTTTGGAATGATTGACTTTTCTACAGTTACATCTTCAACATTATTTACAATACCGGAATTTCAATTCCCGATTTTTGACTTCAAAGCAAGTTTGATAATGTTTCCTGCATTACTCGTAATAACTTCAGAACATATAAGTCATCAAGTTGTAACAAGTAATATTATCGGACAAAATCTTTTAGAAGATCCGGGCTTACATAGAAGTATCTTTGCCGATAACTTCTCAACTATGTTATCCGCTCTTGTAGGTGGAGTTCCAACAACAACTTACGGAGAAAACATCGGTGTTATGGCAGTTACTAAAGTTTATTCAGTTTATGTAATTGCAGGTGCAGCAGTAATCTCAATATGTATGGCATTTATAGCACCATTAAGTATGTTAATTCAAAGCATACCGGGAAATGTAATCGGCGGAATAACATTCTTACTTTATGGAATGATTGGAACTTCAGGAATAAGACTTTTAGTTGATTCAAAAGTTGACTATTCAAATAGCCAAAATTTGATTTTGACTTCAGTTGTATTCGTAACAGGGCTTAGTGGAATTTCAATTAATTTCTTTGGAATGCAATTAAAAGGAATGGTTCTTGCAAGTATGGTTGCAGTAGTATTAAGTTTAATATTCCATTTTCTAAACAAGTTTGGACTTTCAAATCATAAATAAATAGGACAAAAACAAAAACTCAGCTTTTTTCAAAGTTGAGTTTTTTAATTCTATAAAAAATTAGAATAGCAAAAAGTTTCACGTCATAGTACCAAACTAGTCGACATTGTCCAACACGTCATCTCGACCGAAACGGAACATAGTGAAGTGAATCTAGCCCTAACTTTGTTTACTTATAAACAAAAGTAGGTCTGACGGGGTCGTTGTATCTTTGATACAATGACTCTGGAGATCTCATAGTTTTGCTTGTTTACATGCAAAACTAAATGTATCGTAGATATATAAGATAAAAAATTTATCAACTAAAAATCTTTTGGATAATTTTGTTATAATTATGACTGTTTTGTTTTTTATATAAGTCCTTTACAGGACTTACTATTATTTGCAAACAAATAATAGTTGAGATCTCTCGACTACGCTCGAGATGACGTGTTGTGGGATTTACTTTGCTAGATACTAAGACGTGAAATATTTCTTTTTTATTCAGATTAAAATATAGTTAGAAGTTTATTTACTACTCACGTTAAGCTATAAATCGAAGAGTTTTCTTTATACGTCATTTCGACTGGAGTTGAGCAAAGCAAAACGAAGTGAATCTAGTCCTAACTTTGTTTGCTTGTAAACAAAAGTAGGTCTGACGGGGTAATTTTATCTTTAGATACAATTGCTCTGAAGATCTCATAAGGTTTCATAGTCAATTATAATTGAATAAAAAATTTAAAATAGTATAAAACTTTACAAAAATAGCATAGAAAAAAAACTCAACCTTTCGCAAAGTTGAGTTTTTCTATAAAATCCATAATTTTATAAGTTATTTTCTAGCCATTTTTGTAATTCATCAAAATCGTAAAATGCACTTAAGGCTAATCCATCTTTTTCTGTATAATTTTTTCATCTATATTTTTCATTTTCTCCTTTACTCTCCTTCTAAATTTCAGCAAAAAAACAGCAAACCAATTTGATTTACTGCTTCGTGAATTACTATGGTATAGCGTGTTATTTGTTAACTACGCTATAAAAAATTTCAATCATAAAATCTTTTTACTTATCCCACTTTGAACCTTTTTTACATATATAAAAATCACAACAATCTGCACCTGTAGCTATTGTTCCTTTTCTTTTTAGTACACCGCCCATCATAGCAATAGTATCATAATCCATCTTACACATATATGGTATCAATTCCTCGTGATGTTCCTGTTTACCCAAGGCACAAAGCCCACATCTATGATATATCACTGTATATTCATTTTCGTCTCTACCTAAAATGAGTTCTGTATTCCAATTAAACTCACTATCAGAAACTGCATTTGCAATCTTGTTTTTTTCTATTTTCTTTTTTTGCGTTTTTATATCAAAAGCCTTTTGTTTTTGGAAGTTTTTCTTTAATATAGGAGCTTCCATTGTAGCGCTTACCATTTCCCCAAACTGTTCTTGATCCATTTTTCCTTCCATCGCTTCATATATGGACAGCCACAAAATTCCGCTGGTAAGACACACTCTCAGAGGATTTTTTCTAAGGCTTCCTATATCCGGTGTCCGTTTAATCATATCCTTATAATTTTTTTTAGAAATCCTTTTTACATTCTTTATATCAATATCTTTCCAATATTGTTTTATAAATTGAAATATGGTAGGCGATAAGACATACCACATTATCTTTTCGCATAAAGAATTTTTCATAATTTCCCTTCCTTTCAAAATCTTTCAATATATAAGTATTATAGCAAATTTAGATTAATTTTACCATTGATATGTTTGCCACCCGCTACGTTCTGTTCTTTGGTTTTTCTGTTTCGATTGTATTACCTTTATCAGCTTATCTTTGTAATGTTTTTTAGTCTTTAAGTTGACTGTATCACCACAGTACTCCTATCTTCTCGATTTTTAGAAGCAATAGTTAATATCTCCAGAGTAAATGTATAGTAGATACATCAAAAAATCTACTAATATACTATACCAAAAGTAAAAACTCAACCTTTCACAAAGTTGAGTTTTTCTATAAAATCCATAATTCTATAAATTATTTTCTAGCCATTTTTGTAATTCATCAAAATCGTAAAATCCACTTAATGCTAATCCATCTTTTACTATGGAATTTTTACATTCTTTCTTTATATCATCAATCATCATTCCAAATCCCCCACCACCATGAGTGCAGAAAGGAATAATTGTTTTGCCATCCAAATTTGCATTACGTAAAAAAGTAAGAACTGGTGGTGCAAAAGTCTTAAGCCAATTAGGTGAGCCTATAAAAACTATATCTACATCATCAATATTTCCTATTTCTTCAGTTAAAGGCGGACAGTATCCCTTATCAATTTCAATTCTAGCTTCTTTTACAGCTGTATTATATGAAAATGAATAAGGTCTTAGTGGTTTTAATTCCAATAAATCTCCATCTGTAATCAAAGCGATATCTTCCGCTAATCTTCTAGTTATTCCTGAATAGGAATAATACACAACTAAAATTTTCATCAAAATCTCCTTAAAGTTTCAAATTGAAACTAAATTTTTAATTATTTTTTAAGATAGCTTTGAAGAATTCTTTGTTGTTTTCAGTTTTCTTTATATTTTTTACTAAATTTTCCATAATTTCATTAGTATTTGTATTTGAAAGTTTTCTACGAATTAAATTTGCAGATTGAATTTCTTCTTCACTCAAAAGTAAATCGTCTTTTCTAGTTCCTGATTTATAAATATCTATGGCAGGGAAAATTCTAAGTTCTGAAAGTTTTCTACTCAAATGAATTTCCATATTTCCCGTTCCCTTAAATTCTTCATAAATCATATCGTCCATTTTACTTCCCGTATCCACAAGAGTTGTCGCAATTATGGTTAAACTTCCACCATTTTCAACATTTCTCGCTGAGCCGAAAAATCTTTTAGGTTTATGCAATGCAAAAGGATCAAGTCCACCCGTAAGAGTTTTTCCGGAGGACGGTGTATTTACATTGTAGGCTCTTGAAAGTCTTGTTATGCTGTCAACCAAAATAACTACATCTTCTCCAAGCTCTACAAGTCTTTTTGCTCTTTCAAGTACAAATTCTGCAAGTCTTATATGATTTTGAGGTAATTCATCAAAAGTTGAAGCGATTACTTCAGCTTTTGTAAATCTCTTCATTTCCGTAACTTCTTCAGGTCTTTCTCCAATTAATAAAACAAAAATTTTACTCTTTGGATTATTGATTTCTATGCCTTTTAAAATCGAACGAAGCAAGCTTGTCTTTCCAGCCTTTGGAGGAGCGACTATCAAAGCTCTCTGTCCCTTTCCAATAGGTACTAAAAAGTCAATTATTCTAGTTGAAACTTCGTTCTTTTCAGTTTCTAAAGTATATTTTTCATTCGGATAAATCGGAATTAAATCGTCAAAATCTTTTCTAGTTTTTAATTCTGAAACCTTAATATCATTTATTTCATTTATATAGATAAGTGGAGAAAATTTTTCACTTTCTTTACTTTCTCTAGTTAAACCTAAAATTTTATCTCCCTTTTTAAGTCTAAATCTTCTTATCTGAGTTGGTGAGACATAAATGTCTTCTTCTCCTGAGTCATATCCATTTGAACGCAAAAAACCATAACCGTCTGCAGTAATATCAATAAGTCCACAAACAGTTTTTGTATTAGTCTTTGAGTCATTTTCATTTTCAACAGGCTCGTTTATCGTTACTTTTTCAGATTCTTCACTTTCAAAGCCATTATCCGCCTTTAAAATTTCAGATATTAATTCGTTCTTTTTATATTTTGAAACATTTGCAATTCCATAAGACTTTGCAATAGTTTTTAATTCATCAAGATATTTTCCTTTTAAAAGTTCTATATTCATACTATCTCTTTATCTTTGCATATTCAGGTTTTTTAGAAATTCTATGAGTTGCTTCAATATTTCTAATTGTTCCTGTTTCTGCTCTCATTACAACAGAGTAAGTCTTAACTCTATCATTACCGATATGTCTAACTCCGTTTAAAAGTTCTCCATCAGTTACACCTGTTGCAGCAAATAAAACTTCATCACCATTTACCAAATCATTCATTTCTAAAACCTTTAATGGATCTTCAAGTCCCATAGCTTCACATCTTTTGAATTCTTCTTCATTAGCAGGAACAAGTCTTCCTTGGAAAACTCCACCTAACGCTTTAATAGCCGCCGCTGCTAAAACACCTTCAGGTGCTCCACCGATTCCAACCATTAAATCACAACCGCTGTTTTCAATACAAGTCGCAATGGCTTGAGCAATATCTCCCGCTTCAAAAAGTTTTATTCTCGCACCAAGTTTTCTAACTCTATCTATAATATCTTGATGTCTTTCTCTATTTAAAATACTAACTGTAACTTCGCCAACTTCTTTTCCCAAAGCTCTCGCAAGTCTTCTAATATTCATTTCAATAGGTAAATCGATATGTATGCAATCAACAGCTAAAGGACCAGCTGCGATTTTATCCATATACATATCAGGAGCATGTAATAAACAACCTTTAGGTGCACAAGCCGCAACTGCAATCGCATTTGGCAATCCATTAGCTACAAGAGAAGTTCCATCAACAGGGTCAACTGCTATATCAACCTTTGCAACTCCTTCTTGTCCGTTTCCTACAACTTCACCGATATACAACATAGGAGCTTCATCCATTTCTCCTTCACCGATTACAACAGTTCCTTCCATTGGAAGTTCGTTGAACATTGATCTCATGGCTTCAACAGCCGCTCCGTCAGCACCGTTTTTATCGCCTTTTCCTAAAAAATATGAAGAACGAATTGCCGCAGCTTCTGTAACTCTTACTAAATTTAAAGTTAAATTTCTATCCATAGTTTCCTCCTATTATTTTACACTTTCCCAATCTTTTAAAAACTTTTCAATTCCTATATCAGTTAACGGATGTTTTAACATTTGTTTGAACACCTTATAAGGTACTGTTGCAATATCCGCTCCACTTTTTGCAATTTGAAGAACATGCATTGGAGTTCTCACAGATGCAGCAATGATTTCAGTTGTAATCGCATAATTACTGAAAATTTCAAAAATATCTTCAATTAAAATCATTCCTTCAGAGCTAATATCATCAAGTCTTCCTAAAAAAGGACTTACATAAGTTGCTCCAGCCTTTGCTGCAAGAAGTGCTTGAGTTGCTGAGAAAATCAAAGTAACATTTGTCTTTATTCCGTCTTTGCTCAAAACATTAACTGCCTTTAATCCCTCTTCAGTCATAGGAATTTTTATTACAATATTCTTATTTATCTTACAAAGTTCTCTAGCTTCTTTTACCATTCCTTCCACTTCAAGACTGATAACTTCCGCTGAAATAGGACCATCAACGATTGAAGTGATTTCAGTTATAACTTCAACAAAATCTCTTCCCTCTTTCGCTATCAAAGACGGATTAGTAGTAACACCGTCAAGAATGCCCCATTTACTAATCTCTCTTATCTCATCAACATTCGCTGTGTCAATAAAAAATTTCATCAATTGCCTCCTAAATATAATTAATCTATTCGAATATATTTTACCACAAAACAATGTAAAATGCTAATAAACAAAAAGTTGTTTTAAATAAAATTAAAACAACTTTAAAACTTATATATTAAATAATATGGTAATAACAGAAAGGATTATTCCAATAAGAGAAATGGACAAAAACTTAAATCCTTTTTCCTCCGAGAAATAGTAAAATATTGCTCCAATAACTGAAATAGCAAAAGTTGTACCAAGTCCTAGTAATTTTGATACCACATTCGAAGGATTCCCTTTTAAATCAATCTGTACAGTTATAACATCCGGCAAAACCATATATCCATATATTGCTAATACAACAGATAGCAACAAAACAATTCCAAATATTATTTTCTTGTTCATAATCAATCACCCTCCTAAGATGATTATATCAAAAAAATATATATATAAACAAGTTTTTTTAGGTATTTTTTGATATAAATAATAAAAGTTTTTGGGTATAATCAACTATAACATTATATTTTTTAGAATGGAGGTTTCTATGAATAAATTTTATAAAGAAATATGTAAATACTACGAAGATATTTTCCCAACAAATGAAGCACAACTAAATTTTTTAAATAATATATCAGACGGAAAAGACTATTTAGACATAGGCTGTGCAACAGGACTCGTTGCAAAAAACTTGGAAAACTTAGGGAAAAATGTAATATGTATTGACTTAGAACAAAGCATGGTAGAAGAAGCAAGAAAAAAAGGACTCAAAGTATATGAAAAAAATATGTTAGAATTAGACTTTGAAGAAAAATTTGACGTCTGCTATTGCATTGGAACAACAATTGCACATTTGGAAGACATAAACCAAATATGTAGCTTCATCCTAAAAACTATGGGTTTACTAAAAGAAAACGGAAAATTAGTCTTAAGCTGGGTAAACTTCAAACCTTTCATTCTTAAAAACGACCTATTCCTTGGAGCCTTACCGACTCTTGGAACAAAAGTAAAATTTACAAGAAACTACTACAGAGAAAACAGCAAAATTCGTTTCAACACAGTTCTTACAACAGAAAACGAAAAATTTGAAAACACACAACTCCTAGTTCCACTACTAGTTGATGACCTAATTTCATTCGTAAATAGACTCGGACTAAAATACAAAATCTACGGAAACTTCAAAAAAGACGAATTTGACGAAGAAAACTCCCCGTCAGTAGTATTTGTAGTGAGTAAATAAAGAAAAAACAAACCTACTCGTGATTTGCGAGTAGGTTTGTTTAGTGAAAAGAGAGAATAGGTAATATAACAATATAAATTTTACTATACACAAAAAAGAAGGTTTAAGAATACTAATATTTTAAAAAATATTCTTAAATATCTTTAAATCAAAGATAAACCCAAGGCCTTTAAAATTAATAATTCTAATTTAAATACATAAGAAAACAAAATTATATAAATTATATAATTTTCAAATATTATTAAAAAGTTGTAAAATAGTCATACATATCAGACTATATTTCAAATTTCTCATTTATAATTTTAGAAAAAACATATTCATTAATAACTCTATCAATATCTCTTACATTTTTTAATTTTTTTGAACAAGTTAGAATTCTATCTACATCATCATCAAAATTTATGAATTTCTTATCTTCATTATTTAAAGATTTATAAATGCTATTAAATTTTATTTTAATCATTTCTTTTACAACATTGTCAGAAAGTTCTTCATATTCTATAAATGAATCAAAACGACTAAAAATTGCATCTCCAAGCGACTTTTTTATATCTTTTAAATTCAAAAAATTAGAAGTACAAATAATAATACTATTTTTTAAATTTACTTTGTAATTTTTATCAACAAATTTTCCCTCATCAAACATCTGATAAAATGCACTATAAAAAATACTGCTTGGTTTATCAAATTCATCAAATAAAATAATATTACTATCCCTATCTAATAAATCTCTAGCTAGTGAAGAAGAATTATGATTAGAACCAAAAACATAATCAGCAAATGCCATATTCTGATACATAGAAAACTGTTTTCTGAATAATTTAACCCCAATAGTTTTACTTAAATATTTTGCTGTTTCAGTTTTCCCTACACCTGAAGGTCCATATAACATAATTACAAGTGGTTTTCCTTTATTATATCCTTTTGCAATTTTATATAAATTAATCATCAATTTATCCCTTGCGCCATCTTGCCCTAAAATTATATTTGAAAAACCTTTATAAAAATAATTTAAATCATTTTCATTAATCTTCTTGTGTTTAAATTCTTGCCTTTTTATATTACTTTCATAACACTTTTTTAATTGCTCAAATATAACTTCTGGAGGATTTTGAATATACATATTTGTTATATTGACCTCGCTTATAAGTGTTAGAAATCCATTTATTCCAGATTCACTTAGCCTAGCATATTCTTCTGTTGTTATAACCAAATTTTCAATATTTTTCATTGAACTTCTGTCATTATTATCACCTTCTCGAACAATTTTTAATTCTCTATTTTTAGAATCTAACTCTGATAAAAGTTTAGTTAAAGTAACTCTATCAGCATTCTTAGGTATAGTTTTTTCAAACTCGATGGCTGGTCCATAAAAAATTTTAATCATTTTCAACTCCAGATAAAATTACATCAAATACGTCAACAAAAGAATTCTTGTCATTTTCAACATCTTCTCTTGCAATCTTTGTTCCATCAACAAAATTATTACTATTGTCAAATGAAATTTCTCTTTCTATATCAAGATCTGTTAATCGAATTCTACCTACCTTTACAGCATGATATGTTAATTCCATTTTAACCAAATCGGTCAAAGAATAAGAATTTTTAAAAGATTTTAAATTAAATCTTAATACATAAGATTCATTTGAACTTGAATTATTTAAAATCATTTCAAAATATCCTTTCCCGTTTTTTATCGCTTTATCAATAAGCTGTACATTTACTTTAAAATCACCAGCATCCATTTTTCCCTCAGTCATTAGCATATATGGTGTTATAATTTTATAATAACTAAGTGAGTTTTTGTATGGATTAACTACTGATTTCTTAAATTCTTGGATAATATCATCCTCAGCTATTAATTCTAAATAATCAGTCAAAACTGTATTAGTTATTGCTTGATTAATTAATTGTTCTGAACTATAACCAATAGATGCCCCTGTACCAATATTAAACTTAAGTCCAAATAAAGAAAATATACTAGTTTTTGTCCTAATTTCAGCATTAGCAGTTAAATCAGCTGATGAATTCGATTTTTGATTATCAACTATCGACTCTATTGCTTTCCCTTTGTTTTTCATATATATTAAGTCTGTAGCTGCTTCCTCATCAAAATATATAATTTTTAAAAAAGGAATTTCTTTTTGTTCTTTTTCCAAATTATATTCACCTCCAACGAAATTAAATTTTAAATATCTTAATATAAATAATTTTATATAAGATAATAATGAATATTATTTAATAGTTTCTTATAAATAACTATAAAGAAATTTCATCTGCTCTTCTACAATAAAATAGTATTGTCTATTATTCATAACCTTAAGAATTACTTTCATTTAACCCCCGCGAATTCGAGGGGGTTAAAGTTCGGATTATTTAACTGTTCCCATATACCTAAATATTCAATAGTGTTATAGTTTCTCATCCAGTTTGCAACAACTACATTTGGTTCTTCAATATTCTTATACTTTGCAATATCTGTTAGACTTATATAGTCATTTTTAAAGTCTTCTGTATAGATTTGAATTGCAAATCCTTTCGCTGAAATGTGTTCTTTAGTTACTTTAGCCACAGTGAAATCTCCTTTCATATAATACCTACTTACATAGCATAATTCTATCATATATCTTTGCTTTTTGCTATATTTAGAAAATATTATTCCATATTATTACACAATTACTATACTAACAAATGCAAAAACAGGAGTATTTGGAATATAGAATAAAATATATTCACTTCATTCAATAATATAGGGGTTGAATTCTTTTTAGTGTTATGATATAATAATAACAGTTAGAACACAATAAACAGCAGGAGATAGATGATGAATATACAAATTAACAATTCGAGCGATGACCCGATTTATTTACAAATAAAAAATCAAATAAAAGTACAAATAATTTCAGGAGATTTAAAAGTTGGAGAACAATTAGCATCAATCAGATTTTTAGCTAAGGAACTCAGAATCAGTATGCTTACAGCAAAAAGAGCTTATGACGAATTGGAACTTGATGGATTTATAAACTCGGTACAAGGTAAAGGTAACTTTGTTGCAGCTCAAAATAAAGAATTAATCAGAGAAGAATATTTAAAAAAAATTGAAGAAAAACTACAAGAAATAGTAGAACTTTCAGAAATTGCAAGAATTACTAATGATGAATTGGTACAGATGTTAAAAAGCTATGTGGAGGGAAAGTATGAGTAATTATGCTATTGAAATTAAAGATTTAGTAAAACAGTTTGATAACTTTAAGCTAGGACCGATAAGTCTTACTATTCCTAAAGGAACAATAGTTGGGTACATTGGTCAGAACGGAGCGGGAAAGAGTACAACAATAAAGCTACTCATAGGCTTGTTAAACAAAGATTCTGGAGAGATAAAAATTTTAGATGAGATAAATCCTAGTAGTGTTGGTCTTAAAGATAAACTAGGTATTGTATTTGATGATTTATTAGTACCAGAAGAAATGACATTGATAGATGTTGAAAAATTCTGTTCAAGGGTTTATTCAAAATGGAATAAAAACTCATTCTATAAATTTAAAGAAAAATTCAATTTACCAGAGAAAAAAATTATTAAAAACTATTCTCGAGGTATGAAAATGAAGCTTTCTATGGCTGTTGCTTTATCTCATAATGCAGAACTTCTTATTCTAGATGAAGCAACAAGTGGATTAGATCCTATTGTAAGAGAAGAAATTTTAGATTTGTTACTTGATTTTATGCAAGATGAAAACCACACAATTCTTATTTCTTCACATATCTTATCCGACTTGGAAAAGGTGGCTGATTATATTGCTTTTATTAATGATGGAAAAATTTTGTTTATGGAAACAAAGGATGAATTAAAAGAAAACTATGGTATTTGTACTTTATCAAATGAAGAGGTAACAAGTATTGATGAAGAAGCAATCGTAGGAAGAAGAGTACATTCCTTTGGACAAGAGTTACTTGTTAAAAAGAACCTCATTCCAAATGGCATTATATTTCAAAAACCATCTATTGAAGATATTATGATTTATTTCGTGAAAGGAGTGAAAAAATAATGACTGCATTAATTTTAAAAGACATAGCAACTTTAAAAAAGACTTTATTATTAACAATTACTATTTGTGTTGCCCTTGCTATTTATGGAATTTATGAAAATGCAATTTTTATGATTCCTCTCATATGTGCAATGATACCGCTAATTTTAACCGCTATTTCTTTTGGATATGATACCAAATCAAATTTTGAGCAATATGCCTTTTCAATGCCTATCAAAAAGAGTAGCTACGTTTTGAGTAAATTATTTTTTGCCTTTGCATTTGGACTAATTGGTTCTATATGTATATTTATTTTGTTAACAATTCAAAATATAATGACTATAGAATATATAGTTTTCATTTCAATTATTACTTTGATAGCAAGTATTCTGATGTCTGCTATTCAGTTGCCCTTTATACTGAAATACGGCGCAGAAAAAGGTAGACTTATTATGGTGATAACTTACTTTGTTATATTTGCATTATCTACATTCCTAAAAGAAAAATCCGACTTAATTACAAAATTGGCTGAACTTTTCAATAAATCTTCAATGTCAATGATTTGTATAGGAATAGTTTTAATAGGTCTTATTATGATTGGATTATCAGTAAAATCTTCAATTATAATTATGGAGAAAAAAGAATATTAATCAATAGTAAATAGGTTAAAAATATTTATAATAAGATATATTTTTTTATTTTAAATTTCAATTTGAGCATCTACATATTATGTAGGTGTTTTTTTGAAAAAAATTGCCCTAATGAATAAAAATATAAAAAATAAACCCAACTGTGAATTATACAAGTAATTTGTTAATAAATAGATTTTGTTATATTTTTTTGTAATTATATCACATTTACCATTTAAGATATTCATTTCATTGTTAAATATAACAAAATTTAAATCCCTATATAAATTTTTTAACGCAGCCATCCTTGCACATATTTAAATTTTCACTATTTTATTCCTTATTTATAAACAAAAAATAGCATTTTTACTATCTATTTAATCTTTGTTATTTTGAACTATAAGGAGCTAGAATTAACTTTCCATCTACATATTCTCCCAAAAATACATCACTGTATTTTTCTAATCCTTGCTTTTTAATTTATAACAACTATTTTAGTAAATATTTTTTACTCATTTTTTATAAATTTACTAAACCAATTATCCTAAAAATACATTTGTTCTTCGGTATGAAAATAATGCTCTCCATTCTTCATAATAGTAATACTCGAATTAGTTTTTTATCTTTTTTGGGGATTTTTCAATTTTTCGACTAATTTTTTCAATTACATAATATATTATCTTTTATTTTCATCAATAAGAACCCTACCCTTCCACGATGCTTCGCATCGGGTGGGTTCCTGGGAACCTTGTTGTTTCACAATAAAAAACAGTAAATCATTCACAATTTACCGTTTTTCTATATAATCTATTTTTTCTCCATTTTTTTTACTGCCATAAAATATCTCTGAATTCCTAGTAACACAACGACTCCATCAATTATTGGCAAAACGTACCAAAGGCTCTGTGCCCCAATCATACGAGGTAATAAAATTACAGCTGGAATAAACAAAATTATCTGTCTTAACATAACTAAAATACCGGCTGTTTTACCATCTCCAATCGCTTGAAAAAATGTTATAGTCATAATCATTACCCCATAAGCAATAAAAATACTGTACATTATGCGGAAATTCGGAATAGCTAAAAATAGTGTTTCATCGGATAATCCAAATAATCCAAGAATTGGTTTAGCAAAAATTTCTGAAGGTATCCAAAAACAAGCAGCTAATATAATAGAACTGATAGCGAAAACATTGAATATTTTTTTGACTCTGTCATACTGCTCTGCTCCAAAATTGGCACCAATAGCAGGTTGTAATCCTTGACTCATTCCCCAAAGTGGAATGAATGAAAAAGCCTGTATTCTTAAGATAGCCGCCATAATAGCTGCGGATGTTTCTCCACCATAACGAAAAGCTTGACTATAAAGAAAACTCTGCTGAATAATAGTTAACACCTGCATAAGCATAGCAGAAACACCTACGGAAAACATATCTACGGTTATATCCCCTTCTTTTCTAATTATCCCAATTTTTACAACTTTACTTTTTTTCTTAAAATACCAAAGAGTAAAAATTGCCTGAACAAATTGTGCTGTTATCGTAGCGACAGCAGCACCTTCAATACCACGCTCTCTAAATAGTATCATAAGAATCGGATCCAACAATATATTTACACCTGCACCAATTCCCATAATAAGCATTGCTCGTTTCATCAACCCCTCGCCACGCATAACCATATTTGCTGCCTGCGCGAAATTTACAAAAATAGACCCTATAAAAATAATTCGTAAATAACGAGTAGAAAGATTTAAAAGTTCTCCTTTTGCACCAAATACACTAAGTAATTGTTGGCAAAATAAGATCCCTAAAACAGTAACAATTGTTGACAATGTTAGAATCCAAAAACAAAGATTTCCCATAACTTTATCTATTATTTTTTGATTTCCTTCTCCAATGGCTCTGGATAATAGTGACGCTGAACCTACCCCAATTAAAGTTGCGATACCCGTATTGATATATGTGAACGGAGTGGCAATTCCTACAGCGGTCATAGCTTTCTCTCCAAGTATCTGGCCGGCAAAAATCCCATCCATTAGCGGATATAAGCCGATAACAATCATCCCTAATATTGCCGGCAACGAAAGTTTAATTAATATTTGTAACGGTTTAGCTGTTAAGAGCTCTTTACTATCTTTATTCATCTAATTACACCTCTTCTCTATTTATCATTAAAACATCAATTATCATTTTCTCAAGAACTTGACGTTGTGAAACTAAATGTTCCCTAATTCCCAATGTCTCACAACTCAAGATAATAGTATTAAGTAAATCATTGAGTAATTTCAAAGATTCTTCACAAATTTCTCCATAGTCATATTCATCCAGCATTCGTTTAAAATTTTTGATATAATTGTCCTGTAATTTTTTATAAAGTTCCTGTAAGTCTTCATCTTCCTTCATTGACTGCAAAAACATAACATATATTGGAATAAATATATTAGTAGAAAGTGCCCTATCAACAGTAATTTCAGCTAATAACTCTACACTTAAAGGCTTAGAAATTTCACATATCTTTTTTTCAATAATGTCTTCTCGATATTTACAACCTCTTAACATCAAATCGTATAGAATTTCAGTTGTACTTTTATAATAGTGGTACAAACCTCCTGTGGACAGTCCAGTAGCTTTTACTAAATCATACATACTTGTGTTTTTATATCCTTTTCTTGTAAAAACATCTAATGCAATATTTTGTATTTTCAATTTTCTTTCTCTTGATGTTAGTCGTTCTCTAGTCATTTTGTCCTCCTTACCGACATAACTATCGGTAATAATAGATTAACACTAACTAACTTAATTGTCAATACCTTAATATTACAAAAATCATAATAAACAAATAAATAATAACTTTTTGTTCACACAAAAAAGACTATTTATCTACTTCTGATAAATAGTCTTCTCGTCCAATTTTTAGATTTTTCTATTTAAGAATTTCTTAGTTTTTCTAAAATTCTATCTCTCTTCATTTTCAAAACATTCATATCTTTAAATTTATAATTTCGTATTAACATAACATTAATTTTGTTTAAATTTTATTAAACCATATCATAATAACATATTCTATTCAATATATTCAGCATTTACTTTATATTATTTTAAAACAAAAACCTACTAATTAATATCTTAGTAGCATTTTTGTAAATTTATTATACACAACTTCTGACTTAATCCTCTCAAATTCGATTAAACTTAAGCTAATACTATATAAATTCACTAAACCAATTATCCAAAAAATTCATTTGTTCTTCAGTATGAAAATAATGCTCCCCATTTTTCATAATAGTAAGACTCGAATTGATTTTATTCGCAAAATTCGTCATTGTTTCCAAAGAAGTTAGAAAGTCATTTTCTGCATAGAGAATATCTGTTGGTATATTCCAAACTATCGGATTATTCCTAACATAAGTAAGATAATCCCAAGACAAAGTTTCACCAAAGGATGTTGCAATTTCTTTTTTATTATATAATTCTTCCTCTGAAACATTAGACATTTTCATCATATTTAAAATTATTTTTTCCATATCTACAACTGGTGAAATAAACATAGCTTTTTTAATTTTCTTATCCGATAATGCAAGCATAGAATAATAAGCTCCCAAACTATTTGCTATTAAGTAAATATCATCATATTCAGAGACTATGGAATCAAAAAACTTTGAAAATTCTATCTTCGCATCCCAAGGAAATTCAGATTTGTAATCAAAGCCAATAATTTTATATTCATCACTAAAAAATTTTTTATAATGTTCTGCTTCAACAGAATTTCCGCCTTTCCCATGTATGTATATAACTGCATTTTTCATTATAACACCTCTATTTTTTATAAAATTCGGGATTAAATACAATTGTTCCATATTTTAATTTAGGTAATTTAATTATCTCATCATATAATTTATTAACTTCTTTAAACGGCTTAATAGATAAATGTTCTATATTTTCAAGACTTAAAAGTGGAGTGTAATCCTTACTTTTTACAATACTTGTAAAAAATCTAAAAAATCTTAATTGCTTCATATCTTTCAAAAAATCAATAGAATCTATATGAATATTCTTTGGGGCAAAACAATCCCCCTCAATTGTAAGACTTTCCAATTTTTTAAGTTTTGTAAGTGGACTATAATCGTCAATTTTTTGAAAATTTTCAACTGTTAAAGCTACTAAATTTTCTAATTTCGAAATTGGTTCAATACTTCCCACACTTGAACCTGAGCCTAAATGCAAATATTCAAGATTTACAAGATTTGAAATCTTTGAAATATCTGGATAAACTCCCCATTTTATATATAATTTTTTAAGATTTTGTTGTGAACAAACCGCATTAAACAACTCTTGTGGCATTCTTGTACAAAATGTAAGTTCTGTAAAAGCCGTTGGATTTTTAATTAAAAAATCACACCATTCATTTACAACATTTTTTCTTGCCTTTGCAGTTTTGTACTTTGAATTAGAACTATCATCCAATTGAGTACAATTTATTATAATTGCACTTTCTCCATTATATTCAGAAACCTCAACAATACTTTTAGGTCTATTTTCATTTTTGAAGTAATAATCATAACCGTATATTAATTGTTTTTCATTTAAAACCATTTTTTACTCCTTTCTATTTAAGAAGATTATATCTAAATTTTCATTGCAAATACTTTATTATGATTATATCATAAGTATATATTTCATTCAATTTAAGTTGATATGCTTGTGGGCTTATGAGATTTACATAATTTATGTATCTTCGATACATTTACTTTTGCTAAAGCAAAAGTATGAGATCTCTCCATTCCGCTCTGCTCCAGTCGAGATGACGTGTTTGGGAAATATCTTCGATTAAGGGCTTAACGTTATTAATAAATAAAATTCAAACTCTATACAGCAAAAAACAGTAAATCTTACGACTTACTGTTTAAAAAAATTCTTTAAATTCTTCTTTAAATTCTAATATTTCATCTTCAGGAAGATGATGTATATAGTCATTAATGTCATTTGAGTCAGTATAACCACTTAATATTTTATCCGGACAATCATATCCTAATTTCCTAGCAACTTGTACTGCAAATTCATTAAATGCATTTCCAACAGCTGTTATAATATTTCCATCTTCAACTACTGATTGTGGTAAAAAATTATTTTCTTCAATAAAGTCAAATGATTCTCTCATTTCAACAAATAAAGAATCTGTATATTTTTTTCCTTTCAACAAACCTGCTTGTGCTAGGAATATTGGACCGAAACAAATTGCACCAATGACAAAACTATCATCATTTACAAAACTTTCTAAAAATTCTTTGATTTTTTTATTTCGTATGGGTTGTCTTAAGTCACTACATCCTGAAAGAATCAGACAATCATAATCATCTTTACAAAACTCAGAGCAAGTTTTTACAGGATTTATCAAAATTCCCTCTTCACTCCTAACAGAGCTTAATTCTGAATATATGACATCAGTAAAAGTATCAAAATACCAACGAAATATATACATTAGATTTGCAATTTCTTGCAAACTAAAATCAGGATAAACCAATAATGCGATTCTTTTTTTCATTTCCTATACCTCAATTTTTTCTTTTTACCTATACATAGCCAATTCTATGCTATCCATGTATTGTCCTAATGACATATTGAATTTCTTATAGTCTGCATCTTTGAACTCATCTGTTGCACAGGCAACGGAAACTCTTACAGTTTGTAATTGATTAAAGAATGTTATCATTAATGGAACTTGAATAATCTTTGAAACTCCTCGAATTGTCATTGTTCTCGCTTCGTCTAATTGTAAAATTTCTTCTTTTGAATGGATATTCACTTTATTATTATCAACTAGAATTTCTACATTATCATAGTATTCATATACTAAACTAACTGCTTTACAAATATTCTCCCAGCCAACTTTATATGTCAAATTATATTCAGCTAAAAGCCAATCATTTTCTTTTTTTACGCCCAATAATAACATAATCTCTTCTCCTCCAAATTTATTTAAACTTAAATAATTCCTTCAGCCTTCATACGAATTGCATAGAACTCCTGAAATGTATCCGGCTCATTTTCTATTGTTTCTTTCATTTGAATCAACTTTCTTTTTCCAACTCGTCTATCTAAAATTGCAAAAATTCTTACTAGTAAATTTTCACTTTTTAGGCTCATTTCTATGCTTTGATTGTCAAATTCTGCAAAGGCTTTATAAAAACAACGTTGGTCAAATACTCCCAATTTTAAAGCTGTATCGTCCATAAATGCATTTTCTTTTTTCATTCTTTCTTCGTATTTTTCATCTTTAGGAAATAAATCGGCTTTAAACCAGTTATTCCAAAAACAACCTTTGATGATTTCTTTTCCGTCATATCTTATTGCTGCTCGTCCCTCATGGTCAGGACTTTTGCTATAAGTTGTAGCAAAATATTGAATATGCCCTTGTAGGCTTTCAGCAAGATATTCTTTTTCAAGTTTTTTCCTTATACCGCTCCAACTAGCCAATATTATATCCCCCTTTTAAATGAATTTTATTTAGCTATATTTTGACTATTTTCTAAAAATAGAAATCGGAACAAAATTTACATAAATAGATAGACCAATGCAAATTAATACATTTTTAGAATCTCCAGGCATTGTCTCTAAAAACATTCTCCAATTTCCTCCAGTAAAATAAGAATTATAAATTATAGCGGAATAAATAAAATTTATAGAGCATAATGCAGTTATCAACAAACTTATCCTTTTAAAAACTATGAAATTTTCATCTCGAAATTCCTTAACACGACCTATTAAGGCAAAAATAATTCCTGCAATTGCAATTATTAACCACATATCTGCCTCCTAAAAATATTTTCTTATCATTTTATATTTTACATCATATTTATTGATATTTCAAATACAAAAAAAACAGTAAATCCATATTGACTTACTGTTTAAATTATTTTTCTATTTCTTATCTCTAAAAAGCGGAATCGCATTTATTAAAATAGACATAAAAACGCAAAACCATAATATCCTACTAACTGATGGAACGACATCCATAAGTGCACTCCAATCTTCTTTAAGGACATAGCTTGAAGCTTGAGAATAAAATGCACATAAAGTCAATGCTGTTAGTGATAAACTTATAAACCCGAACCATTTTGAATTTTTATTATTAAGTGAAAATACAATATTCAATATTGCAAAAACTATCGCTCCAATACCAATTATTAACCACATATTGCCTCCTTAAATTCCACTTTTATTTGCTAATTTATATTTTACATCATATTTATTGATAATTCAAATATAAAAAAACAGTAAATCATATTGACTTACTGTTAAACTGCTGTATTTTAGCTTAAACAAAATCAAATTTATAAATCTCTACGCAAATAAATCATATCAACCAATTGGATACCGTCTTCATATATTGGGTGATTATAATTATCCGTAAAAAAATTTTTGACAGTATGAGAGCGAGAAAATCCACATTTCAAATAAAAATCAATAGTTTTAGGACTATCTCCCGTGCCAACTTGTAATGTAGAAAATTGATTTTTATATTTAGTAACAACAAAATCAATTAGAATTTTTCCGTAACCCATTCTTTGAAAGTCAGGGTTTGTAGCAATGTTTTTTATTTCAAGAACTCCATTTCCCTCATCAGTAACTACACATTCAGATTTAATGCCATTATCATCTAAAACAAACATCATTCCTCTATCAATATATTTATCAATCATATCTTCTTGTTCATCAGCAAGAATCAGAAGCTCCATATACTGCTTTTTGTTTTTTCTAATTTCCAATATCTTCATAATTTTATCCTACAATTTCAACTTATTTAATCCTTTATATTCATCATCACATTATTATACATATTTTTCAAACCTAGACCGTTCAATTACCTTATCGCCAAGTAAAGTAATTGCCTTTTGTGGACATAGACTTATACATCTATAACACATTGTGCATTTGTTTTCAGGAACAGCTTTTTTCTCTTTTATGCGGATATTTTTCATTGGACAAACCCTACTACATAAACCACAACCATTACAATCATCACTTATTTTTAATTTATCAGTATATCCCATAGTTTTACGATAAAACCATAATCTTTGCCCAAAAAATCCCTTCAAATGTGCAATGAAAGACAGACCTTCTCTTGGATATTTTCCCTTTTTAATCTGTTCTGCAACTTCTTCTAATCTTTTATCGGCATTTTTTACTATTTGCCTATTTTCTTCAATAGATTTTTTCAAAAGCTTACTGTCGCAAACGGAGTCAGGCATTTTTATCTGTATGCCTCCCAGAATTTCTGCTCCATATTTTTTTAAAATTCTTGCAGTACATCCCGTTCCATCTCCACTGAAAAGTCCCATTGTATTTACACAAAAAACTTTTTTTCCTTTCCAAAGAGAACTATTTTTCTTAATAAAGTCTCGTACCATAAACGGAGCATTAGAAAATTGAGTTGGATATCCTAAAAAAATCACATCCTCTTCTTTTAATAAATCTATAATCTGTGGAAATTCTAAAGGAACACATTTTGACTTATCATCTATCAAATTTACAAGTTTTTCAACACAATGTTTCGTGTTTCCTGTTCCACTTAAATAAATGCCTATCATATATTCCTCCAATGAATTCTAATCTACCAATTTTACTTTTCTATATTATTTAAAAATTCTTCTACTTTTTCCAAATATTCTTTTGGCTGATCCCCGTGAATGTCGTGCATGGAATCAAATCCCTCAATTAAAGTACTACCTTTAATTAATTCTTTAACACGCTTTGCATCTTTTTCATCCATTGCAGAAATCAGAAGTCCATCTTTATTATAATAAGAAGGAGCTGTGTTTTTCGGTGCCTTTACATGTAATATACAAGTTGGAACCTTAATTTCTTTTAACAATTCCTCTTGTTTTATTCCCTTAAAGAAACTGAAATCATAGAATGCATCTCCGAATCTTAAGTCATAATCACCTGTTTTATCTTGTAAATTAGCTGTTAATTGAAGTAAAGTATTTACTCCTAACTTTGGTGGATAATACCAAACAACCGGTATCTTAGTTTTATCCTTTTGAAATCTTTTCATTGCAGGTTTAGCCACAATTTTATCCCAATTATCTTTTCCACCCTCATTAAACAGTTTTCGCATCGGATCATTCTTTAGATAATGTTCAAAATAAGTAGTATTAGGTTTTTCAGTTAAATAATTGTGAATATTTTCAAAAGTTTTATAAGAAAATGTATTTTCGGCACGTCCTTTTTCTGTTGCAAAAAATGGTCCGTCTTCTAAAATAATCGCTTTTACATTTTTCGAGAATTTAGCACCTATATAAACAGTAATAAGTGCACCTGATGAATGTCCTGAAATAATTGTTTTTTCTCCAATTTTTTCTTGAATAAATGATGCAATATCGGAACCTATGCTTTCAATATTGTATAAATCAGGATTTTTACTTGACTTTCCATGTCCATAATAATCAAGTGCAAATACATGATACTTTTTTACTAATTCAGGAAATACAGTACGATAATCTTTCAAATCTACCATTTGTCCATGTAATAATAGAATAGCCGGACCATTATTTGGACCTTCAACATAATTTATTACATTACCATTTTTTAAATTAAATTGTTTTTCTTCCAATCCTAAACTTGAAGCCTTATTCTTTCTGAACTTTTCACCAGAATAGTCATAATTTAGATTATAAATTGCATATATTACAACAGAAACAACTATAACTAAAAGTAATATCACTATAAATTTCAATATTTTAATCTTCTTCACTTAAATCACCTTGAATATTCATCAAAACTTTTGTTGCCACATCTCCATTCATAATGGCTAACCCTCTTCTTTCATCTCCAAGAATTAACAAATTATCTCCAGTTTCTATGGAGAAAATTTTTCTTGCCTCTTTTGGAATAACAATCTGTCCTTTAGTTCCTACCTTCGCAGTCCAAGCGTGAAGTTTTTCATCTTTTTTACTTTTCATATCTACCTCCGTATAATAAGTATGTTTATTCATACTTATTATACTACATTGAAATTAAAAAAGCAAATCACAATAAAAAAACAGTAGCTTTTTAATTTCTACTGTTTAAATAAATTTATCTTCTTTAAATATTTTCTCTTTTTATAAGCAGATAGCTCTTTTATTGCAATGTTTAAAGATAGCTTTGATTTTTTCTTTTCTTTTAAAGAGCCTACAAAGACAATTTTCTGGTCAGGTAATTTTAGTATATATGTAGTATATAAAATTGCCTGTGGTTGTGGAAATTTAATCTCCAATTCTCCCTTTTGAATTTTAATTTTTTCATTTTTCATCTTTAAAATTGCATAATCGTCATATAGTTCAAGCTCTGCATCTTCATCTTCTCTACTCCAAAATTTAAAGACAATCCAAAAAGGTACTAACATAGAAATCGGAATTAATCCAAAAATCAAATATACTGCATGCTTAGGATGGTCTTTAAAATATTGTGGCTCATTTGTACTTGCAAATCCTAAATAAATAAGAAACTCATAACAAAGAAGAATTCCTATCACTATTCCTATAATAACCATAATATGTAGCAAAGTTGGAGTGTTTTTGTTATATCTAAAATTTATTTTTCTCATTTTAAATTCTCTCCTTTATAATATAAAATTCAAAACCCTTACTAATTTATATTTTACATTATATAATCTAATATTTCAATTAATTCCAAAAAAAGACTATGAATTTAGATTCACAGTCCTTTGTTTTAAAAAATTATTTTCTTGATGCTTCAAATATACTTTGAATTGAGCTGTCCAGCATTTTGTCGAATTCTTCCCCAGTTTGATTTACATTAAGTCCTTCTGTTAAAGCTCTTGAGAAACTTGCTATAACTCCGTGGTTTTTAGCAAGAAGTTCATTTGATTCTTCTCTTGAGTAACCACCTGAAAGAGCAACAACTCTAACAACTTTCTTATGGTCAACTAACTCTTTATAGAAATCAGCAACAGTTGGTAATGTAAGTTTTAACATTACTTCTTGTCCTTCTTCTAATTTATCAAGTTCTTTTAATATTTCCCTTTTTAAAATTTCTTCGCATTTTTCCTTTTCTGCTGAATTTATATCAACTTCTGGTTCAACAATTGGAACAAGTCCACCTGCGATAATTTGTTTTGCAAAGTCAAATTGTTGTGCTACAACTTCTTTGATAGCTTCTTCATTTGCTTTTTTAATTACAGAACGCATTTTTGTTCCGAAAACTCCATATTCAACGCCTTTTTTTACAGTTTCAGCTAAGTTTGGAATTTCTTTCATAAGTTGAACACCATTTTTTTCTTCAGCTAGACCTTTGTCAACCTTTAAAAATGAAACAATGCCTTTTTCATTCCATAAATAATCCGGAGTGAATTTACCGTTAACTTTTCTTTCCATTGTCATTTCAAACAAAATTGCTCCTAATATACGTTCTTTAGTAAAAGCCTTTGAAGTAACAATTCTTGTACGCATTTCGTGAATTAAATCGAACATTTCAGCTTCATTTGAATAAGCATCTTCATTTACACCATATAATCTAAGTGCTTTCGGTGTACTTCCACCACTTTGATCCAAAGCCGCTATAAAACCTTCATCGTTTTTGATTCTGTTAAATTTTTGTAAATCCATATCTTCGCTCCTTAAAAATTATTAAGTAAATTTTACTCTAGCTATATTTTAACATATTTTTCTATATAAATCTATTTATATTTAATTTTATGAACAAGTATTATTAAAACTAAAACAAAAGAAATGCTGTTAGCAAAAATAAGAGCAAAATCTTTTATCTTTAATCCATGAACTAGCCAAAGGAAAATTCCTGTTGTTTGCATAATACACATAATCAAAGAAAGAGATTGTGTATTTTTATCTTTTATTATCTTTATAACTTGCGGTGCAAATGCAAAAGTTGTAAGACAAGCCGCTACTATTCCTATCATATAACCTCCTAATATTTCATTTAATGATTTTACCATATTTCGACTAAAAAATACAACTTGACAAAAGATTTTATTTATTATAGTATAGACTAAATAACATATAAATTAGGAGGTAAATATGGAATTTAAAACACTTTTTCCCGAATTTGAATCATTTGACTTTGGATATCTAAAGGTTGATGATATTCACGAAATTTATTACGAACAATCAGGAAATCCAAATGGAGCTCCAGTTGTATTCGTTCACGGTGGTCCAGGTTGTGGTTGTGGAGAAAAATCTAAAAGATTTTTAGATCCATCTTTTTATAGAATAGTAACAATAGACCAAAGAGGTTGCGGTAAGAGTAAACCATTTTTGGAATTAAAAGACAATAATACACAAAATCTTGCAGAGGATATGGAAAAGATAAGAGAACATTTAAAGATAGATAAATGGCTTGTTTATGGCGGTTCTTGGGGAACTACTCTATCCTTATACTATGCAGAAAATTATCCACAAAGTGTTGTAGGCTTAATTCTTAGAGGAATTTTCTTGGGAAGAGATGAAGATATTAAGTGGTTGTATCAAGGCGGAGCAGGAATGTTTTTCCCTGAAGCTTTTGAAATCTTTAAATCTCCTTTTAATGAAGAAGAAAGAAAAGATTATGTTCAAAGTTATTACAAATACTTAACTTCAGATGACTATGAAACAAAGAAAAAATACGGAAAATCTTTTAGTGCATTTGAAAATTCAGTTGTTGCTCTTGAACCGAGAGTTATTTCAGAAGAAATCACTGATGAAGATATTTCAATGGCAATTATGGAATGCCATTACTTTGTAAATCATTGTTTCTTTGAAGAAAATTATATTTTAAATAATGTTGAAAAAATAAAAGATATTCCTACAATAATTGTTCATGGCAGATATGATGTAGATTGCAGACCTGTTGGGGCTTATTTATTGCACGAAAAACTAAATAATTCAAAATTGATTTTTCCAATTTCCGGTCATACTTCTTTCGATCCTGCAATGACTCACGAGCTTATTTTAGCACAAGAGGAATTTAAAAAACTTTTTTAGATTTTTCTTAATAAAGGAGTAGCTATGAAAGCAAAAAAAGAAAATTTATCTATGATAATATATTTATTTGGTACTATAGTAGAAATAATTTTGTTGCTATATGTAAAATCCTTTAAAACAGGACAAGGAATTCACCTTTCAAATTATCTTAAATATTTTGGAGTACTTTTTCCACAAGTAATGGGTGCAATTGGAGCTTTATATTCAAGATATGCAAAAATACAAATATTGTGGTTGTTTTTAAACATAGGTTTGATGCTTTCTGCTACCTACTTTTATGTAGCCTTTGTTGAAGCAGTTGGTTAGGAGATACAATAATTATTAAACGAATTAAATATAAATAAAGGAGGTCAATATGGAAACAAAAAAACTAATTTACCAAAAATAGTTTTTACTCTATCTTTGATTTCATTTTGTATCATAGTATTATCATTTATTGTAATTCATTTTACAAATTGGGTAGATAATTTGAGTTCGATATATTTTTATATATTATATATAACAACTTTTATTTTGCTTGGGCTCTCAATGTATTTTACAAGAAATTTAAGTAAAATTTATTCTATAATAAGTGTAATTCTTTTCTTAATTACATTTAATATTAAACCTATAATGTTTTTTATATTAAGTTTAGGAGGTTTGATATGAAAAAAGAAAATCCATCAACAATTTTGTTTTTACTCGGTACAATAATAGAATTAATTTTGCTACTATATGTGAAATCCTTTAAAACAGGACAGGGAATTCACCTTCCAAATTATCTTTTTTATTTGGGATTCTTTTTCCCACAATTAATCGGAGCAGTGGGTGCTTATTTTTCAAGATATTCAAAAAAAGTAGGATTATGGTTATTTTTAAATCTAAGTTTAATCATTTCAACTTTATACTTTTTTGTATCATATCTTGAAGTCATAGACTAGGAGATAAAATGTTAAAAAATGATTATATAATGAGAAAAATTGAAGAATGGATAAGTATGATTTTAGAATTTGTCTTTAAAATCGACAAAAGTTCTTCACCTGAAAAACTATTAAAATTAGAAGCAAGCACTGAAATTTTAAAAGACTTAAAATTAAAAATAGACAATGGAAATATAAATGAAGCTGAAGATGCTTTATTTGATATATTGAAATTCAAAACTCAAGACAGCTTGTTAATGGGTCTCCTTTTTTACTCATATCTCAACGAAAAAGATTCTAAATTCTTAAATGAACATAATTTTGAAAGAGATGAAATAAAAACAGGATTAAAAGACTTGTTAAACGAATTTAATATGAATAATTTATCAGACTTGATTTAACTAAAAGCTGACTTGAATGGTCAGCTTTTTGTATTAAATTGAGTATCAAACTGGAAATTAATAGATTTTTATGTTAATATAATTATATAAATTACAAAGGAGGCTTTTATGTTTAATCCGATTAAATACGAAGGTAATTTAGGAGAACAATACTCCTATTTAATAAAAGATTTGTATGAATTATGTAGTAATGAAGAAAACACAATAGCTAATTTAGCAAATGCATCCGCCCTATTAAATTTCTTTTTAGAAAAAATTAATTGGGTCGGTTTTTATATATTAGATGAAAAAACAGATACTCTGGTTCTCGGACCCTTTCAAGGACTTCCTGCCTGTGTAAGAATACAAAACGGAAAAGGAGTTTGCGGAACAAGTTCAAGCCTTAAAAAAACTTTAAATATTGAAAATGTCCACAATTTTGAAGGTCATATCGCCTGTGATGGAAAAAGTAATTCAGAGATTGTTATTCCAATTTTTAAAAATGAAAAACTTTTTGGAGTTTTGGATATAGATTCCCCTATTTTCAATAGATTTTCAAAAGAAGAGCAAACTTATCTGGAGGCGTTTGTTAAACAACTGGAAACTCATATATAAGGAGGTTAATATGAAAAAACTTTTTAAATTTTTATTCTTCATAGGTTTGTGTTTGATTATCTTCATTCAAGCTTTAATTTATCATTCTCAAAAAAATGAAATAAATACTTATGAAGAATATGTATTAGTCCTTGGAGCAAAGGCAAACAACGGAAAACTTTCAAAAACTTTAATCAACAGACTTGATACAACAATTGAATATTTAAATAAACACAAAACTGCAAAAGCTGTTTTATGCGGTGGAAAAGAAAAAAATAATGAATACTCCCAAGCCGAATATATGCAAAGATATCTTATTGAAAAAGGAATACCAAAAGAAAGACTTATCGCCGAAACAGAAAGTAAAAATACTTTTGAAAACATAAAATTTGCACTCGAAAAACTTGATAAAAAACCGTCAGAAATTATGGTAATCTCATCAAGCTATCATCTATTTAGAGCAAAATTTATACTTTACAGATTTGGAGTTTTAGCAAGAACTGTTCCTGCAAAAACTCCGGCAGGTGCAACTATTTCGTCATATGTAAGAGAAACTTTTGCAGTTGTAAAAACTTTTCTGTATGATAAACCAACAGAACAGGACATAAAAAACCTACATCAAAAAAATAAATAATTACGATTTAACATATTATAATAACGATAAATCCTAAAAGAATTAAAAAATTTTTAAAAAAGTGTTGACAAAAATGAATAAAAGTTATATAATATATAGGTAATCGTATCGGGGTGTAGCGCAGTTTGGTAGCGCACGTGGTTTGGGACCATGGGGCCGGGAGTTCGAATCTTCTCACCCCGACCAATTCCTATGAGTTTTACTCATAGGAATTTTTTTTATGTAAAAAATTTTAAAAATTTTTTCTTTTGTTTCAAATGCAACAGATTTTCAATATAAATTAGGCTATAATATTATTAACATAAATAATAAATCGTATAAAGAGTAATTAAATTGATTAGAGAAAAGGAGAAATACTATGAAATTAGAAAAAAGTACAAAAATTGGTGAATTAGTTGAAAAATATCCAGAAGTTAAAAACTTCTTAAAGACTTTAAGTCCAGAATATTCAAATCTTGACAATGAAGAACTTTTTGCAATGATGAAAGATATTGCAACTCTTGAAATGATTGCTATTAAAGGTGGATTTGAATACGACGAATTAAAAGAAAAGTTAGAAAACTTTATTAATGCTTAAACGCATCCATACTAAGACAAAAAAGCAGGGACTTCCCTGCTTTTTTACTTTAGTAAAACAATATGTGTCTTTGATGTATCTTCGATACATTTACTTTTGCTAAAGCAAAAGTATGAGATCTCCAGAGTCATTGTATCAAAAGATACAACGACCCCGTCAGACCTACTTTTGTTTACAAGTAAACAAAGTTAGGGCTAGATTGACTCTGGTCGAGATGACGTGTTGGGGAGATATCTTTGATTAGTAGCTAGACGTGAACAGTAAATAAACTTTAAATTATCTCTGTAAGTATAATAGAAAAGAATTAAAATCTCATAATATAGTATTTAAACATCATATATGAAACGAAATATTTCACGTCATAGCACCCAGCAAAGAAAAACCCCCAACGCGTCATTTCGACCGAAACGGAACGTAGTGAAGTGAAGTGGAGAAATCTCAACTATTATTTGTTTACAAATAATAGTAAGTCCTGTAAAGGACTTATATAAAAATAAAACAGCTATATATAATTACAACGAAATTATCCAAAAGACTTTTGATTAATAAATCTTTTACATTGTATGTATCTTCGATACATTTACTTTTGCTAAAGCAAAAGTATGAGATCTCTCCGCTCCGTTTCACTCCGGTCGAGATGACGTGTTAGAGGAAATTTTTTCAAAGATTATGACGTAAAAAATTTTGTTTTATACTCATATTATTGATGTATATTCTATATATTTAGTTTTGCTAAATCAAAAATATGAAATTTCCATAGTTTATTTTATAGAAATGTAACAAAAAAGCAGGGATTTCACCTGCTTTTTACTTTATTTTTTATCCTTTTTCCGTAAATTTATACATTGCTATTGAGCTTGCAATTGGTAAATTGAAGCTGTCTATGTCTTCACTCTGTTCTATGAATACGGGAGTTGTTCCTTTTAAGTCAAAGTTTTCAAGTCCATGTGATTCATTTCCAAACATCAATGTAAAAGGCTTTTTAATTTCTACATTTTTTAGTGAAACTGAATCCTTATTTAAAATGAAAGAGTAGATATTATTTTCTTCAAAAGTTTTTTTGTATTCTTCAAAAGTTTTAAAGATTTCTACATTCATTTTAAAAATTGCTCCCATTGAAGCTCTAACAGTCTTAGGGTCAAAAACATCACAACCGTCAATTATTGCAATATTTTTAAAGCCAAAGCCCAATGCAGTTCGTAAAATTGTACCTAAATTTCCCTTATCTCTCGGCTCACATAATAGTATGTGATTGTCTTTTTTTATCTTTACAAAGTTTTTTTCAAAAACTCCAATAACAAATGTATTTTCTTTGCTTTGAAGTTTATTTACAATTTTATCATTATAAATTAAATTAATTCCTTTTTCATCACAAATTTTTTCAAGTCCTGCTTTATCGTCATATTTTGAATGTACCAAAACAGCTATTGTCTTGTAATTTTTTGACTGTAAAAGCTCAATTGTCGGGAAAGCTCCCATTGTGTATGAAAAATTCAAATCTTTTTTATATTTACAAAATTCCATATAATTTACCTTAATTTTCTTGAAAAATTATCTTCTCTTTTTATCACGTTTGGACTTTTCGCCTTTTTTGTCTTTTTTATCTTTCTTATTTTTCTTATCTTTCGGTTTAGCAGAAAATTTAGAAGAGTCTTCTTTTTTATTTGCAAGTTCAACTAATACCTTAAAGCCCTTAATATGTGCATTGTTTAAGTTGTTTACTGCATCTTTAAGTGCATTTTTATGAATATTTACAAAGCTGAACTTTTCAAAAATTTCAATATCTCCAATATCTCTTGAACTTATATTCGCATCATTACAAAGCGCAGAAACAATATGTCTTTGAGAAACTCCCTTTCTTGAACCTATGTTGATATAAATTCTTCCGGAATTCTTTTCAGTAACATTTGACTTTCCACCCTTGTTTGAAATGGAAGTCTTATCATTTCCTTTTTTCTTGTTGTTTTTCTTAATATCAACATCCATAAGCTCTTCGTGATTGTTAAGCTTATTATTTTCATTATAATGTTTTAAAAGACAAGCTGCAATATCAATCGGTGAATAGTCTTCACTCATTAGAATATTTATTAGATTTAACTCTTTTGTATGTTCATTTTTATTAATTTCTTCCTTGATGTCTTCCATAAATCTTTCTTCATGTCTTTTAATCAAGTCTTTAAGCGTTGGCATATCTCTTTTTTCTATTTTAGTTTTTGTGTATTTTTGAATTTGAGATAAAGTATTCATTTCTCTTGGAGAAACAAAACTTATTGCAGTCCCCTCTCTACCTGCTCTTGCAGTTCTTCCAATCCTGTGAACATAGTATTCCACATCTTGAGGCATATCGTAGTTTATAACTAAATCTACATCATCAACGTCTATACCACGGGCTGCAACATCTGTCGCAACTAGAATATCAATTGTAGAATTTCTAAATTTATTCATTACCCCATCTCTTTGGATTTGTTTTAAATCCCCATGAAGTCCGTCCGCAAAATATCCACGGGATTGAAGTCCTGCAGTTAAGTCATCAACCATTTTTTTAGTATTACAAAAAACTACAGTAAGCTTTGGATTTTGAACATCTAAAATACGGGATAAGATTTCAAGTTTCATATTATGTTTAAGTGCAAAATAGTATTGAGTTACCTTTGGAACTGTTAATTCCTTTGGTACAACTTTTATAAGTCTCGGCTCACTTTGATATCTTGCTGCAAAGTCCATAATTTCTTGATCCATTGTAGCAGAGAAGAAAGTTGTTTGTCTTTCATAAGGCAAAAAGCCTATAATTTTTTCAATATCTTCTCTAAATCCCATATCAAACATTTCGTCTGCTTCATCTAATACAAAAGTTCTAATATTTTCTGTTTTTAGAGTTTTTCTCTTAATATGGTCAATAACACGTCCAGGAGTTCCTACAACAACTTGTACTCCCATTTTTAAAGAACGAATTTGTCTTTCTATTGGTTGTCCCCCATAAATTGGAACAACAGTAACTCCCTTATACTTTGCAAGTTTTGAAATTTCTTCTGCAACTTGAATTGACAATTCTCTTGTTGGGCAAAGTACCATTGCTTGAGTTGTTTTATTGTTTTTATTTACTTTTTCTACTATCGGAATACCGAAAGATGCTGTCTTTCCTGTTCCCGTTTGTGCTTGACCGATAATGTCTTCATCATTTAACATAGTTGGAATAGCTTGTTTTTGAATTGGAGAAGGTTCTTCAAAACCCATTTCAACAACGGCTTTTAAAACTTCCTTCGACAAATTAAAATCATTAAAATTTTCTATCATATTTTTTCCTTTCTTTTTTCGTGAACCTTAACGTTAGTTCCGAAAGAAAAAGACAAAAACAAACTACACATTAAACATCACGACATATTACGAGCAAAAAATTTAGGAGTATAATTACTCCTTGATTGCTCAAGTGTATATTATACCATAAAAAGATATCTATTTTCAAGTAATATCTACAATTTATTAGACTTATCCACAAAAATTGTGGATAAATCTCGATAATAAGTTAATTGTTAAAAAATTAATTTATATATAAATGTATAATACATTGACTTTGTTTTTTTTTGTGATATTATAGTAGTAAGAAATCGGTTCACCTTAATGATGTAAAATTTTTTGGGAGGGTAGTATGTTTTACATTAACTATAGTAGGTATAAAAACGGAGATTTATTAAGTCTTTTTAAATTTAGTAGTTGATTAGTATTGTTTTATTTTTAGTGGGAGGTAAGATATGAAAAAAATTAGTAAAGTATTATTATGTTTTATGATTTTACTTTTAACTTCTTGTACGGGAAGTAATGAAATTAAAAATTATTACGGAAGAAAATTTGTTGGTAAAAACGGCGGAGATATTATTATTACCGAAAAAGTTGTGATATACTCAGGAGAACCGAGTAAAATAAATCCGAATTCAACTCCTGAAGATATTAATAAAGCAAAAGATAAAATGAAAAAAGAAAATGCAGCGACATTTAAAAATCCTAAAATCGTAAAAAAAGGCGATAAAAAATATTTAACAGCAGATAAATTGGAATACAAACTTTCATTTGTAGATGATGAAACAATTATTGATGAAGATGACAATTATGAATTTAAATTATCAAAAGATAGCATTTACAAATAATAATTAAATAAATAAAACTTACAACAAAAAAAGTTATGAATTATTTTCATAACTTTTTTCGCATTTATTTATTTATTTTTACGGAGGATTTATAAAAAAATCTCTACTAATATGCTAATTAATTGTTGTTGTTACTGTTGTTATCATCATTTCCATCAAAATCTTCTTCATTTCCATTGTAATTGTCATTGTTACGATTACGATTTGGATTAAAACTGTTTTGATTTTGATTTTGTTTTGTCTTATTCTCAACTTTATTTAAGTCAAATTGTGAGAATTTAACTTCTATTGTAGTTGTCTTTCCATCTCTGTAAACTTCAATTTTAACTTTATCGCCAATCTTATAGTTCAATAAGGCAGCTTTTAAAGTTGAGTTTGATGTAACCTTTGTATCTCCAACTTTTGTTATAATGTCTTTTGGTTTTAATCCTGCAGATTCTGCCGGAGAACCGGATAGGACTTCATGAACATATACACCTGAGTCAACAGGTAATTTTTCTTGTCCTAGAACATTATATCTTGATACATCTATACCTCTTATACCAAGTGATACACTTTCAAACTTACCGTTTTTAATTATTTGTTCCAAAATCGGTTTTGCCAAATTTGAAGGAATTGAAAATCCGATTCCGTCACTATTTCCGGCTTTTGCTGTATTTATTCCGATAAGTTGTCCTTTATCATTAAATAATCCACCACCACTATTTCCAGGATTTATTGCCGCATCTGTTTGGAATAAACCTTCCATAGTTGAGCCGTCTTGTAGTGTTATAACTCTATCTTTTCCTGAAATATATCCGGAAGTTAAAGTTGATTTTAAATTTATACCAAGCGGATTACCTATTGCTATAGCTTTATCCCCTATTGAAACTTTTGAACTGTCTCCAAATTCAACAGGTTTTAAATCAAGTCCTTTAGGATCTATCTTAATAACTGCTAAGTCTAAAGTTTTATCACTCCATAGAACTTTGGCTTCTCTTTTAGTTCCGTCACTCAATATTACTGTTACGGATTTTGTCTTTGAAGGGTCAACAACGTGATTATTAGTTAAAATATAACCTTCTTTGCTTACGATAACCCCTGAGCCAAGTCCACTTGTTTGTTTTTGAGTTGAGAACATATCTTCGGAAACCCCTACAGTTGTTATCCCTACAACTGATTGCATAGCTTTTTGTGCAACAGCTTTTTCTACAGTTGTTCCGCCTGATGTATCTGCATTTGTTGTATTTGCATTTTGATCAGTTGGAGCTTGATTTAAAGCTGATTTTTCACTATTATTTTTCTTTAGATAATAACTTGTTCCACCTATACTAATTGAACTAGCTAAGATTATAGCTAAAACAAATTTTGAGAAAGATTTAAGTCTATTTCCTTTTTTTCTTTTTTCAAATTCCTTTTGAACAAGTCCGTCAACATAAGCTTCAAATTTTTTATCTTTTTCATTTGAGTCTTCCATATATTCTTCATCGTAAATTTCCTGTTCAACGGAACAATCATAAGGCTCTTCAATCTGTTCTTCGATATATTCTCCATAATCTTCATCACTTATATTATTTATTTCATCTATATCATCTTGATTGAACAATTTTTGTGTTTCATTTATTTCATCCATATTAGACATTTCATTTATTTCGTCTATATCAGATGATTCAGTAATATCATCTTTTACTTCTTCATTTATTATATCTTTTACTTCTTCTACTTTTTCTGAAGTTTCTTCTATATTTTCTTTTATATTTTCAGTATTATTTTCATTTTCATCAAAAATATTATCTCTTTTATTATCCATAATAAATCACCTCGTTTTTAAATATCATTTATTATCTTGAATATATTATAATCTGTCAACCTTAAAGTAAACTTAAAGAAAAAACTTTTTTTAAAAATTTTTTAAAAATATATTCAAAAAATAATTTTACTTGCCGATAGTGTAATACAATGAATTTTAAGATAAAATATATGTATTCTCTATCAACTGTAAACATTATATCGTTAAAAACTTAAATGAAGTTAAAAAAAGAGGAGATTTTTTCTCCTCTTTAAAAATTTTGATAATATTATGAAAAACTATTATTTATACTAGATGATTCCCATATCTTTTCCAGCTAATTCAAATGCTTTTACAGCTTTATCTAATTCTTCTTTACTATGAGCTGCAGAAATCATACAACGAATTCTTCCTGTTCCTCTTGGTACAGTTGGGAATACTATAGCTGAACCGAATACTCCGTATTCTCTTAATTTTTTAGAAAATTCCATAGTCTTAGCTTCTTCTCCGATAATTACAGGAGTAATTGGAGTTTCTGAGTGACCAGTATTAAATCCTAATTTTCCTAATTGTTCTTTAAAGTATTTAGCATTATCCCAAAGTTTCTTTTGTAATTCATCTGATTCAATTAAAGTTTCAACAGAAGCTATACAAGCTGCAGTATCTCCAGGAGATAAAGTTGTACTGAATAGTACAGGTCTTGCTCTGTGGTTTAACCATTCGTAAGCAACTTCGTTACAAGCAACATATCCACCTTTAACTCCGATAGCTTTTGAAAGAGTTCCTATAACAAAGTCAACTTTGTCATGTAATCCGAAATGATCTACAGTTCCTCTTCCGTGGCTTCCCATTACTCCTGAACCGTGAGCGTCATCAACATAAGTTAATGCATTATATTTTTCAGCTAATTTTACAATTTCAGGTAATTTTGCAAGGTCTCCGTCCATTGAGAAAACACCGTCAGTAATAATTAAGATTGTCTTATATTTTCCTTGAGCTTCAACTAAAACTCTTTCAAGGTCTTCCATATCGCTGTGTTTGAAAACTGCTTTATCAGCTTTAGTCATTCTAATACCGTCGATAATTGAAGCGTGGTTTAATTCATCAGAGATAATTAAATCGCCTTTTTCTGTAATTGCTTGGATAGTTCCTATATTACAATCATAACCTGATTGGAAAATGAATGCTCTTGGAGATTTTTTGAAAGTTGCTAATTTCTTTTCTAATTCTTCGTGTAAATCCATATTTCCGATGATAGTTCTTACAGCACCTGCTCCAACACCATATTTTTCAATAGCTTCTTGAGCTTTTTTCTTTAAAACAGGATTATTAGCAAGTCCTAAATAGTTGTTTGCTGATAAATTTACCATTTCTTTTCCGTCAAGAATAATTGTTGATGAATTCTTTCCGTTTAATACAGGTAATGTACGATAAACTCCATCTTCTTTTAACTTATTAACTTTTTCTTGTAAAAATTCTAAATCATGAATACTCATATCTCTATCTCCTATCTATAACTATTTTAATTTTTTGCTTAAGTTTTCTAACATATCAACTGTCATTTTGTCTAAATCAAAACTTGGTTTCCAACCCCATTGTTCTCTTGCTGCAGAGTCATCTAATGAATTTGGCCAGCTTTCAGCTATAGCTTGTCTAATTGGATCTACATCGTAGCTTAGTTTAAATTCAGGCATATATTTTTTGATACTTTCTTCTAAAATTTCCGGTGTTAAACTCATAGCTGTAATATTGAAAGCATTTCTGTCTTTTAGTTTTGTAGGATCAGCTTCCATTAAATCAACAACTGCTTTAAGTGCATCAGGCATATAAAGCATATCCATTTGAGTTCCTTTACCTATATAAGAAGTGTAAGCTTTGTTTTTAATTGCTTCATAATAAATATGAACTGCATAGTCAGTTGTTCCTGCACCAGGTAGTGTTTTATAAGAAATAATTCCCGGATAACGAACTCCTCTTACGTCAACTCCAAATTTATTAAAATAGTAATCACATAAAAGTTCTCCTGAAACCTTTGTTACTCCATACATAGTATTAGGTCTTTGAATAGTAACTTGTGGTGTATTATCAAGTGGAGTACCAACTCCAAATGCTGCTATTGATGAAGGAACAAATACTTTTGCATTTAATTCTCTTGCAACTTCTAAAGTATTTACTACCCCGTCAACATTAACCTTCCAAGTTAATTGTGGCATACTTTCTCCTCTAGCAGAAAGTATTGCTGCTAAATTTACAATTGTATCAGCCTTAAATTCTTTCGCTAATTCAAACATTCTCTTTGGATCAGTAACATCTAATGTTTCAAAACGAATATCTTCGATAGCCGCTTTGTTTGCATCTGAACAGTCTGTAGCTAATATATTTTCTCTTCCATAAATGTCCCCCAAATAAAGAGCCAATTCAGTACCTATTTGTCCAAGTGCTCCTGTCATTAAAATCCTTTTCATTATTCATTCTCCTTTCAAAATCATTGGGTAAAGTTTTTACTATCCAAATGTTATTATACATCAATTTTAATCACTTTACAACACCCTGTATTAAAAAAATTAATATTTTTATATGGCATATACGGATAAATAATTCAAATAATATTATAATAATAAAGCAGAATTTGTAATATCTTTTTTAAAGCTATAAAACTTTTATTTGTCTATTAATACTATTTGTCATTAAAAATATCGTTGTCCTGTAAAATTTTAAACAGAAAATCTTTTGAAATAATATATCAACTCATTTTTCGTCTTTAATCTTCATTTTATTGTAAAGATATTTTTATATAAATATAAAACCAATAAAATATATCCAACAAAAAAACTAAGGAGATTATCCTTAGTTTTTTACTAAATTTACTATTCTGTTCTCAAAGCTTCAACAGGATTTTGTTTTGCAGCACTCTTTGAAGGAATAAATCCACCAATTAAAGTTAAAATCATACTGATTAATATTAAAGTTATAGCCTGTGGAATTGATAGATAAGCAGTTATATTCGGCATTTCGGTAACTTTTCTTATTATAATATTTATCGGTATTAGTAATAAATATGTTATTCCAATTCCAAGAATCCCAGCGAATAAGCCGATTATTCCGGTTTCTGCATTAAAGACCTGTGATATATTTTTCTTTGAAGCTCCGATTGACCTTAAAATCCCAATCTCTTTTTTTCTTTCAAGTACACTTATATATGTTATAACCCCAATCATAATAGAAGAAACTATCAAAGATATGGATACGAATGCAATTAGTACATAGCTTATTACATTTATAATTGTCGTTACAGAAGAAAGTATTGTTCCGACTAAATCTGTATAAGTTATCACTTTATCATCTTCTGAGTTATTTTTTCTCATCTCATTGTATTTATCGAGTAGAGAAATTATTGACTGTTTTGCTTCAAAATCTTTAGGATAAATACTGATTTTAGAAATATCCTTATCTTCAACATAGTTAAATAATTTCATATTGTTCTCATAAGAACTTTCATTACTATTAGTCATAGCAGTAATTAGTGATTTTATCTCTTCCTCATTTAAGTTCATAGAAAAGGCATTGCCTAATTTACTTGGATCTATTGATATTGCCTGTGGCAAATTTTTCATAGAAGATGTTAGAGCCTCTTTAATGCTATTAGCTATTGCTGATGAAAGATTTTTAATTAAACCATCTACAAAATTTTGTGAAGAATTTTGATTTCCTGATAAACTGGAATTAATTAAATCTTTTACTCCTGAAGAAATCATATTTTTTGCATCTGCTGTTCCAATATAAGAATTAAAAGACTCTTTTAATTTAGATGGATCAGGCTTATTATTTTCTTTGGCATATTTCAAATATCCATTTGACAGAGCCTTTGATAATTCTGCTATATCCTTATTATCGAGTTTTAAATTTTCTCCTAAAGAATTTAATAGTTTTCTAGTTTCAGCTGAAACTTTTCCTCTAGCTTCAGGAGTTTTAAAATACTCTAATAAATATTCATTAAATTTATTAGGATCAGTGTAATTATTCTTTTTCGCAAATTCCGGATAGCCTGACAAAATAGATTTCATTATATCAGTTATCTTTTCATTTGTAATCAAAGTTCCACTATTTTTAGAAATCATCTTTCCAAAAAATTCCTTTAGAATATTTTTTGCATCATCAGTCTTCATATAATCACTTATTGACTTTGGCAATTCAATATAATTAGTTGAAGGATTTTTAGAAGAAAATTCTAAATATCCTTTTAAAATATCACTGATTAATCGAATTAATTTATCCGAATCAAGTTTAATATCTAAATTTTTTAAAAAATCATTATTTCCGATATTATTCAAAATTTTTGAAAAATCAATATTATTCATTGAATTTACATTAAAATTTAATTTAGAAGTATCTATTTTAAATACTTCAGATAGTTTTTTCTGATCTATTGAAAATAATTTTGCAAAGTCTAAATTTTGTTTAATTTTTTCTCCAAAAGGAGCATTTGTTAAAATATTGGTATTTGGGTTTTCTTTTTGAGCCTTTACAACTTCACTTTCTTTAGATATTTTTCTTAAATTTGTTTCTAACTCATCTCTATACCAAATACCTGTTGGCAAAATGGAAGAATTTTCATCACTATTTGGAGAAGCTATTCCAACTATTTTTAAATTTATTGACTTGTTTTTTAAAAGATTTTCAACAAATGACAAATCTGAAGAATTTTCTATATATACTTTATTTTTAGAGTCATAAGAATAAAGCTGTGAGCTACTTAAAACTTTAAATTCTCTACCAACTATATCTTCATATTTCCAAGAAATATTATCCTCTTCTATAACATTTTCTTCTCTCTTTTCAAATTTTTTTGCCATTTTTGAAAGCTCATCATTATCACGAAGTCCTAATGAATAAAAAATAAAATCGGATAGAGAACCCTTTGAATTAGTTATTACTATAGCTTCATTTTCATTACTTGGCCAAGAGCCGAATTTTAAAGTATATTTATCCTTATATATTTCTTCATCTTTAGGTAATTTAGAAAAAGCCCTCATAGAATTTCTTGAAAACATAAAATTATTAGATGAAAAACCCATAGACTTAAAAGCCTCATTTGGATTTACTTTAACATATTTTTCATTATTTAAAGTATAAATAATAGGTGTAATATCGTATTTATATTCTATCGCCTTTGAATAATCATAAATAGCTTTCCCGTCATTTTCAAAATATCCTTTTAAAGAAGATAAATCATTTTTATTAATTGCTTTTAACATTTTTTGAATAGTTTTTACTTCGCTTATATCTCCATCATCTTCTTTACTTGAATTTTCAAAGATTTTAGACATTGAAAAACTACTGCTGTCAATCTCTATCGGATATGAAACCATAGTTTCCTCTTCGGTATCCTTAATAAACTGATTTACACCATTGGATAAACCCAAAATTAAAGCTATACCGATTATTCCGATTGACCCTGCAATTGCAACCATTAGAGTTCTTTTAAATTTAGTTTTCAAATTATTAAAACTCAAAGCTATACTTGTAGAGTATGACATAGAAGATTTTCCAAAATTTTTATGAACTCCATTGCTCTCATTTTCTAAAATAAAAGGATTTGAATCAGAAATAATTTGTCCGTCATTTAATTCAACAATTCTAGTTGAATATTCATTTGCCAACTTTGGATTATGAGTAACCATTATTACAAGTCTATCTTTTGCAACTTCTTTAAGTAACTCCATAACTTGAACACTTGTTTCTGAATCAAGTGCGCCTGTAGGCTCATCTGCAAGTACAATGCCGGGATTATTTACAAGAGCTCTGGCTATGGCAACTCTTTGCATTTGCCCACCGGATAGCTGATTAGGCTTTTTATGCATTTGACTTTTAAGCCCAACCTTATCAAGCACATCAATAGCTCTTTTTTCTCTTTCAGCTTTAGATATTCCGGAAATGGTTAAAGCCAATTCCACATTGGCTAAAACAGTCTGATGAGAAATTAAATTATAACTTTGAAAAACAAAACCTATTGTATGATTTCTATAGCTGTCCCAATCTTCATTTTTGTACTTTTTGGTTGAAATTCCATCTATTAAAAGCTCACCTTGTTCATATTTATCTAATCCACCTATTATATTTAATAAAGTAGATTTTCCACTACCACTCGGACCAAGAATAGAGACAAATTCATTATCTCTAAAATTAAGAGATACATTATCTAATGCTTTTTGAATTAAATCCCCTGTTTTATAACTTTTACTGATATTCTTAAGCTGTAACATTCCCGTCCTCCTTTACTAAAATAAAATTCTTAACACAAGAATAATATACCCTTTTATATAAAAAATTAATTGAACATAGAAAAATTATCAATTCCAATTACTTTAAAAAATTAAAGTTGAAAAAAGTTGGCTCTGATGATATAATATGTATAATTTAACTTTGTTAAATTATACATATTTCATCATATTTACCTTAATTTAGTTATCAAAAAGAAAATATGATATAATTAATATAGTTTAACTTCGTTAAACTATATTAATTTCATCGTGTTTACCCTAAAAAATTTATCTAATCGGAAACACGATATAATTATCCAAGAACTTTGTTAAATTATATTTATTTCATCGTGTTTACCCTAAAAAATTTATCTAATCGGAAACACGATTTAGTAAATTTAATTAGATTATCAAAAATAGAACATATTATGAATTTAAGCTAATAATTATTTTATAATTTAGATATAAAAATACAAAAAGAGGTGATTTTATGAAAATACTTATTATAGGTAAGGGTGGTCGTGAACATGCAATGTTAAAAGCATGTCAAAAAAGCAAATTAGTTGAAAAAATTTATGTTTTACCGGGAAATTGCAAGATGGAAGGTGCTACAAAGGTAGATATAGATATGTTTGATATTGAACAAATTAAAAATTTTGCAATAAAAGAAAATATCGACTTAACAATTGTAGGACCGGCTGATGTTTTAGCACTTGGAATAAAAGATGAATTCAACAAAAACGGCTTAAGACTGTTCGGACCTACAAAATCTGCAACAAGAATTGAATCCAGCAGATATTTTACTAAACAACTTATGGAAAAATTAAAAATTCCTACAACTAAATATGTTGTATTTACAGATAGAGAACAAGCCTTAAAATTCGTTTCCGGAATTGAAAAATTCCCTGTAACTATAAAAATTGACTCAATTCCAAAGAATATGGGAATTTTTATTGCAAGAAGCAATAGAATGGCAACAGATATAGTTAATGAAATATTTGACGAAAACGAAAATTCAAAAATTTTAGTAGAAGAATATATTATAGGTAAAGAATTTTCAATCTTTGCATTAGTAAAAAATAACAAAGTTTATCCATTACAAATAGTTAAAGACTATAAGAGAACATCAGATAGCGACGAGGCTGAACATACCGGTGGTATGGGAGCTTGTAGTCCTGTTGCAAAAATTACAGATAATGAAATTGAACAAGTTGTAGAAAAAATCTTAAAGCCGATGGCAAAATCAATGTATGAAGACGGTTATGGCTTTGAAGGATTTTTATACGGCGAAATTGTTGTAACAAAAGACGGAATAAAAGTTCTAAGCTTCAATGCAAGACTTGGAGATCCTGAAGCAGAAGTGTTATTACCACGTTTAGAATCAGACTTTGTTCAAAATATTCTTGACGTAATGGACGACAAAGAGCCTGAAATCAAATGGAATGATAAAGTTTGCGTAGGTGTAGTTCTTGCATCAAATGGTTATCCGTCAAAAGAAAAATGTCAAGATAAAATTAATCTCGTTCCCGTAGAAAGTGATATTTACTTTATGGGTGTTGAAGAAAAAAATAATGAAATCTATGCAAAAGGCGGAAGAAATTTAATCGTAACAGCTATGGCAGAAGATTTTGAAAAAGCAAGAGAATTAGTTTACAGAGATATAGAAAAATTAAAAACTGACTCTTTCTTCTACAGAGAAGATGTAGGAAAATTTTAATAAATAAATTAAAACAAAAAGCATACTCAATAAAAATGAGTGTGCTTTTTTTAAGTCCTTTATAGTACTTACTATTATTTGTAAACAAATAATAGTAATGAGATCTCTCCATTTTGCTCCGCTACAGTCGAGATGACGTATTAGGAATATCTCTATGCAAAACATTTTGACGTGAATTATTTTGTTCTATATAATATGTTAAAATACAATAATATTAATTTTTTTCTATTTTATTTATAAAAATAATTTGATTTTTATTTACTGTTAACGTCTAGCCATAAAACGAAGTATTCACCTTTAAACGTCATTTCGGTCGAAATGACGTGTTGGGAGCTTTTCTTATCTAATTACTATGCTGTAAAATGAATTGTAAAATAAAAAAGAGAGCACAAACTCTCTTTTTTAGTTAACTATTTATTTCTTTTCTTTCTTGAAATTTGTAAAAGTCCAAGACTTAATCCAGCCATTGCAATGTATCCAAACATTTGTGTTCCAACTGATGTTTTTGGAACTCTAGGCACCGGTTTTTCTTTGTTAGTAATTACAAAACCGTCTTTTGCATTTCCTTCTATCTTGCTTTCATATCCTTTAACTTCTACTTCTTTTACTGTATATTCTATTTCTTTTCCATTTTCATCATATACAGGTAAATCTTTGAAAGTATGTTTCCAAGAATTTGCTTCGTTTAACTTCGCTGTTTGAATTTCTTTTCCATTTGCTAAAAGTTTCACTTCAATTTCTTTTAATACTTTTCCTATCCATTTCTTTTCTACTGAAACTTCTGTTTTTTGAACATTTCTATTAGTAATTACAAAGCCATCTTTTGCATTTCCTTCTATCTTACTTTCATATCCGTCAATATTAACTTCTTTTACTGTATATTCTATTTCTTTTCCGTTTTCGTCATATACAGGTAAATCTTTGAATGTATGTTTCCAAGAATTTGCTTCGTTTAACTTCGCTGTTTGTACTTCTTTTCCATTTGCTAAAAGTTTTACTTCAATTTCATCTACAGCTTTTCCTATCCATTTCTTTTCTACAGGAACTTCTGTCTTCGCTAAATTCTTATTTGTAATTACAAAACCGTCTTTTGCATTCCCTTCTATCTTACTTTCATATCCGTCAATATTAACTTCTTTTACTGTATATTCTATTTCTTTTCCGTTTTCATCATATACAGGTAAATCTTTGAATGTATGTTTCCAAGAATTTGCTTCGTTTAATTTTGCTGTTTGTACTTCTTTTCCGTCAGCTAAAAGTTTCACTTCGATTTCATCTACAGCTTTTCCTATCCATTTCTTTTCTACAGGAACTTCTGTCTTTGCTAAGTTCTTGTTTGTGATTACAAAGCCTTTATCCGCACTTCCTTCTATCTTACTTTCATATCCGTCAATATTAACTTCTTTTACTGTATATTCTATTTCTTTTCCGTTTTCATCATATACAGGTAAATCTTTGAATGTGTGTTTCCAAGAATTTGCTTCATTTAACTTCGCTGTTTGTACTTCTTTTCCGTCAGCTAAAAGTTTTACTTCGATTTCATCTACAGCTTTTCCTATCCATTTCTTTTCTACAGGAACTTCTGTCTTCGCTAAATTCTTATTTGTAATTACAAAACCGTCTTTTGCATTTCCTTCTATCTTGCTTTCATATCCGTCAATATTAACTTCTTTTACTGTATATTCTATTTCTTTTCCGTTTTCATCATATACAGGTAAATCTTTGAATGTGTGTTTCCAAGAATTTGCTTCATTTAACTTCGCTGTTTGTACTTCCTTTCCATCAGCTAAAAGTTTTACTTCGATTTCATCTACAGCTTTTCCTAACCATTTCTTTTCTACTGGAACTTCTGTCTTCGCTACATTCTTATTTGTGATTACAAAGCCGTTTTCTGCACTTCCTTCTACCTTGATATCGTATCCGTCAACTTTAACTTCTTTTATTGTATAAACTATTTTTTTACCATCTTTATACTTGTCAAGATTTGTAAATTTGCCTTTCCAATTTTCACTCTTCTTTAAAGTTAAAGTTTTTCCAGTATCTTTATCATTAGCAAATAATTTCACTGTTACTTCTTCAACACTTGCAGGTCCAACCCAACGTTTTTCTACAGGAATTTCAGTTTTTTCAACATTATGTTTGTTTTTGATTATAAATCCAGCAGCACCATCTACATGTCCTGCAACTATTTCAGTATCATATCCTTCTACTACTGTTTCTTCTTTAACAGTATATTTAATTTCGTTTCCTTGTGCATCATATTTGTCAAGATCAGTAAATTCGCCTTTCCAATTATTTTGTTCATTTAATTTTATTGTCTTATCAGTAGGAACATCATTCTTTACTAATTTTACAATTATTTCTTTAACTCTCTTACCATCTTGGTTATTATTATCTTCCCATTTCTTTTCTACAGGAATTTTTGTCTTTGCTACATTCTTATTTGTGATTACAAAGCCATTTTCTGCACTTCCTTCTATCTTGCTATCGTATCCGTCAACTTTAACTTCTTTTATTGTATAAACTATTTTTTTACCATCTTTATACTTGTCAAGATTTGTAAATTTGCCTTTCCAATTTTCACTCTTCTTTAAAGTTAAAGTTTTTCCAGTATCTTTATCATTAGCAAATAATTTCACTGTTACTTCTTCAACACTTGCAGGTCCAACCCAACGTTTTTCTACAGGAATTTCAGTTTTTTCAACATTATGTTT